>JAUNJD010000109.1 GCA_030523205.1 Bacteroides sp. | reverse complement strand
AAAAAAGATACTTATTCCCGGCCGACTACATGGCCGACCCTTCGGTTCACGTATTCAACGACCGCATCTATATCTATCCCTCGCACGACTGGGAATGCGAGAATGTAGAGAACGACAATGGCGACCAATATGTGATGAAGGACAGCCACGTATTGTCAACCGACGACCCTATGCACGGTGAAGTCATCGACCACGGCAAGGCGCTGGACATTGCTGACATACCCTGGGCCGGACGTCAGCTTTGGGATAGCGACGTAGCCGAGAAAGACGGAAAGTATTACCTCTACTTCCCCCTGAAGGACAAGACCGACATCTTCCGCATCGGCGTAGCCATCGCCGACCGTCCGGAAGGGCCGTTCATCCCGCAGCCCGACCCCATCCGTGGCAGTTATAGCATGGACATTGCCGTACTGAAGGAAGGGGAAGACTACTACCTGTACTTCGGCGGTTTGTGGGGCGGACAGCTGCAACGCTACAAAGACAACAAGGCCTTGGAAGTGCCCGAACTGCCCGAAGGTGACCAACCTGCCCTGCCCAGCCGTATGGCCAAGCTGACGAAGGATATGCTGCAATTTGCCGAAGAGCCACGCCCCATCGTGGTAGTGGATGAGCAAGGCAATCCGCTGAAAGCCAATGACCCGCACCGCTTCTTCGAGGCCAGCTGGATGCACAAGTATAAGGGCAAGTATTACTTCTCCTACTCCACGGGAGACTCTCACCTGCTCTGCTACGCCACGGGTGACAACCCGTATGGACCGTTCACCTATCAAGGTGTCATACTGACGCCCGTCGTAGGCTGGACCACTCACCACTCCATCGTAGAGTATAAGGGAAAATGGTACCTGTTCCACCACGACAGTGTACCCTCCGGCGGCAAATCGTGGCTGCGCAGCTTGAAGGTGTGCGAGCTGGAGTATGACGCTGAGGGCCGCATTATCACCATCGATGGTGGAGGAGAATAACGTCCTTTTGGGAAGCACAAATTTCGTATTCGAACAGGCTGAATGGTATGCAGTCTGTCCGAAATGTTTCAAAAGATATGGTATAACTCAGAAAAATACGTAGATTTGTCGCGCTTTAAGGAAGCAGAGTCACTGCTGAAGATTCGGATGCACTATGTCGTCCGATGAACGAAAAGAGATAAATCACCTAAAAAAACAACTATATTATGGAGAAGACCTGGAGATGGTTTGGAAAAAAAGACAAAATCACGCTTGATATGTTGCGACAGATAGGCGTGGAAGGTATTGTTACCGCACTGCACGATGTCCCCAACGGGGAAGTATGGACCTTGGATGCCATCAACGACCTGAAGAGCTACATCGAAGCTCATGGCCTGCGGTGGTCGGTGGTAGAGAGCCTGCCTGTGTGTGAGGCAGTGAAGTACGCCGGCCCCGAACGGGATAAGCTGATAGAGAACTACAAAATCAGTCTGGCCAATCTGGGCAAAGCAGGCATCAAGACCGTCTGCTACAACTTTATGCCCGTCATCGACTGGATACGCACCGACTTGCAACACCCTTGGGCCGACGGCACATCGTCCCTCTACTTCGACCGCATCCGCTTTGCCTACTTCGAGGTGAAGATTCTGCAACGTGAGGGTGCCGAAGCTGATTACACGGAAGAAGAGCTGCAACAGGTAGACGCTTTGGACAAGACCATCACCGAAGCCGAAAAGGACGAACTGATAGACACCATCATCGTCAAGACGCAAGGCTTCGTGAACGGCAACATCAAGGAAGGCGACAAGAACCCCGTAAACATATTCCGGAATCTGCTGGCGCTGTACAAAGGCATCGACCGCGACGCCCTGCGCGAGAATATGCGCTACTTCCTGGCAGCCATCATGCCCGTCTGCGACGAATATGGCATCAATATGTGCGTGCATCCCGACGACCCTCCCTTCCAAGTGCTGGGCTTGCCGCGCATCGTTACGGACGAGGCCGACATCGCCTGGTTCCTGCAAGCGGTGGACAATCCACACAACGGTCTGACCTTCTGCGCCGGCTCCCTCAGTGCGGGCGAACAGAACGACACACGCGAACTGGCCCGCAAGTTTGCCAAGCGCACGCATTTCGTACATCTGCGCAGTACGAAGGCCATGCCGGGCGGCAACTTCATCGAAAGCTCACACCTGGAGGGTCGTGGACATTTGATTGACCTCATCCGCATCTTCGAGAAGGAGAATCCGAACCTGCCCATGCGTGTTGACCACGGACGTACCATGCTGGGCGACGAGGACAAGGGCTACAATCCGGGCTACTCGTTCCACGGGCGTATGCTGGCTCTGGCACAGGTAGAAGGCATGATAGCCGTGGTGCAGGACGAGCTGCGCAACGCACAGGCTTAATCTGCGAATCATAAGAAGATACATACGGGAAGCCGGCCGGAACATTCGTTTTCAGTCGGCTTCTTGTTTTTTCATCGGTGCCATCCTCCCCCCATCCGTATATCCCATCCCATCGCATACTGCACCGAATGCATACCGTCCACTGAACGAATCCATATCACTTACTGACCGAATTGTAAAAACATCCCCATGTTTTCGGTACTCGTTCGCCGGGCGATACGATTTCAGTCGATAGGGCATATCGGTAAGGTAAAGCGATGCATCAAGAGGGATAGCGCTTTGCATCGGCCTACATCCTATCGGCACAGGCATTGCGCATAGCGAATGCAAGAAAAAACTGAGATTAATCGGGTATCTGTCAACAAAATCTCAGAAATTATGCCTACTTTTACAAAGTTTCTTCCACCATAAAAACACCCGAGTGCTACACTCGCTCATAAAAACCATAAAAATGAAGCTCAAGATTCTACTCGCCATACTGACATTCATCACAGCCCAAGCATCGGGACTTTCCGTTGCTACGGCAGCCGACTACTACACCCTGACTGCCAACGAAGGATTGGCCGGAAACTCCATCGGAGCCATCATGAAGGACTCTGTGGGATTCATCTGGATAGGAAACAAGTTCGGAGTCAGCCGCTTCGACGGATACAAGGTGAAGAACTATGCGGCCCTCCACGGATACGAGGTACGTTCCATCGAAGAGCAGGATGCCGACACCTTGCTGATAGGCACCACGGCCGGCTTCTACTACTTCAGCCGGAGGACGGACACTTCCGTCAAGCTGGACCTGCCAACGGGCATCGTGAAGGCCATCCGCAAGACCGGACACGGACAGTTTCTGGTGGGCACGGAATCGGGACTTTACCTGGTGAACAACCACTTGCCGCAACAGATTTTGCTGGAATCGGGGCTTTCTCCCTGCAACCACATCACCGCCATCATACGCGAGGACGAACACATCTACTGGTTTGCCACCAACGATGGACTGGGAAGGCTGGACCTGCGCACGCTGAACCCCGTCATCTACCGTATGCCCGAAGGGCTAGACAACACCAACGCCTTTGTCTGCCTCACTCGCATGGCGGGCCACATCTATGCGGGCAGTTTCAACAAGGGCGTCTTTCGCTTCGACACTACTACCCATACGTTCACGCCCGTGAAAGGCTTCGAACACAACCTGATACTGACCATCGACGGCGAGGAGAACCGCCTCTTCGTGGGTACCAACGGACAAGGGCTGAAGGTGATGTCGCTTGCCGACGGACGGATAGAGACCTTCGTCCACAACGAGAAGGAGAAGACGTCGCTCAGCTCGAACACAGTGACGGCCTTCCTTTACGACAAAGGCATACAGTGGGTAGGCACACAATTTGGCGGCCTCAACTACACCCCGCCGGGCGGAAGCCGGTTTGCCTACTACAACTGGAAGGGCTTCTACTCCACCGACTACCGCGTGCGCTGCTTCTATATGCTGCCCGACGGCGACAAGCTGATAGGCACACGCACGGGGCTGTTTTATATATCCGAGAAACGGGGACTGCTGCGCCGCTACACCATGGAGAGCGGAACGCAAGGACTACGCTCCAACATCATCCTTTCCATCAACAAGGTGAACGACAAGGTGCTGATAGCCACCTTCGGGGGCGGTATGCATGTGTTCGACGAGAAGACGTTGCAACTGAAAGACCTGTCGCAGGAAGAACCGTTCCTGTACGGATGTTTCTTCCACTTCACGCAAGACGGACTGGGCAACCTGTGGATTGCCTCGCAAGAAGAGCTCTATCAGAGTACCCTCGACGGGCACATCCTGAAGAAATACGACACCATGAACTCGGAGCTGAAGGTGAACGTCGTCTATCTCTATGCCGACCGACTGAACCGATTGTGGATAGGCACCAAGTTCGGTCTGTTCCTCATGGACATACCGACGGGCAAGCTGCGCTCCGACTGCTTCGGCACGCCCATCAAGGAAGAAGTGAAGTACATCATGGAAGACTCGCACCGGAACGTATGGGTATGCACGGAAAACGGACTTTACAGAATAGGAGAAGACTTGCAGGTAGCCGAAGTCTTCAACGACAAAAACTTACTGCCCGACAATCTGGTAAACAGCATTCAGGAGGACCCGGAAGGCAACTTGTGGATTACGACCCTGAAGTCCATCGTGAAATACAACCCCACGGAGCACGTACACTATACGTACAGCAAACAGAACGGACTGAACGACCTGGACTTCAACAACAGCGTAGTGCTGGCCCCCGACAGCACCCTTTGGTGGCCCAACGAAGGAGGACTGATTTACACGTCGGCCCACGAACAGGCGGACAAGCATCCTACTCACCTGCGCCCGACAATCACCTCGTATGCTACGGCAGACTACGAATGCGACTTCCCCTACGCCGACCCTTCGGAAGAGATTGTACTCAGCCCGTCCAACAACCACATCAGCTTCCGGCTGTCCTATCTGGACTATTCGCTGCCCTACAACAGTTCGTACGAATACAAGCTGGAGGGATACGATGCCGACTGGGTGAGGCTGACCGGAATCAATGAAGCCGCTTACGAGAATCTGCCTTCGGGTCGATACACCTTCTGCCTCCGCACGCCGGGACAGAATGACGAAACGCCCCAACAAGTGACCGTCGTCGTGCTTCGCTCGTACACCAACCTAATCGTCTTCTCGCTGATAGCCGTGCTGATTGTGGCCTTGGTCATCTACTTCCGCCACCACATCTGGAAGCTGAAGAAACGCATGACGAACGAACGCCGCGTACTGAACACCGTACAGGAGCAGAGCAAGGGCACGAAGAAGCCCGTCCTGCCCGAGACCAAGGCCGGCAACCTGCAAGAAGAATTGCTGAACTACATGGCAACCGATAAGCCCTACCTCAACGCAAAGCTCAGCATAGGCGACGTGGCCGCCCACCTGGAGTGTACGGAGCAGGAACTCTCGCAACTGCTGAACAATCACATCAACGTAAACTTTGCCAACTTCGTCAATGCCTATCGGGTGAACGAAATCAAGAGCCGCCTCAATCAGGAGAACCTTTCGCGCTACACGCTGAAAGCGCTGTCGGAACAATGCGGTTTCAGTTCGAAGACAACCTTCTACCGTGTATTCAAAAACGTGACAGGCATGACCCCGTCAGAATATTGCAAAAGCCAGAACCTCATCATCATAGAAAGCTAAAAACACCTATTCCCACTTTTTTTGGAACCTATTTCAATAGGTTATAACTCACTGATACCCAATGCAATCAACTAGCATTGGGTATTCTCGTTTTAGTTGGGATAAAGGTGGCCTTTTCGGGCTTGGAAAACATATGTTTCGGTTATAGTTTTGCATCACACTTCCACATAAACAGTGGTTGGACAGTAGCAAAATTGTAAAACTAAAAGCCATGAGAAACAGGTATTACATTTCAGTTCTATTCATTATTATCTTCCTGAGCGCATGTGCCCAAAGGGAAGACAAACGATGCTCGTTGCCAAGCGAATCCGAGTGGACGCTTGCCGATGGAAACATCTCGTTCAAGGTGGAAGGCGATTCCCTCCTGTGGCTGATGAACTCCGACGCAGCATACGTACCTCCCTTGTCGGCATCCAGCGAATATCAGCTGTATGCCTCGAAAAGAATTATCATGCACAGCCATCTGCCACTCTCCTCGCAGGACCTGACATACGTATACGGAGAGAAAGTGGCCGGTATGTTCGAGGCAGCTTCACGCGCCTATCAATGCAAGGTAGAGAAAAACAGGCTGATTCTCTACACCTCCGATTCTATTGTCTTTTACCGTAAAAAATAAAAAATACCCTTCAGATATGGAAACTTTAAATCGACGTACCCAAGACCTCCTTGTGGAGACATATCATGCCTATCGGCAGGTGGGCATACAGTATGTGTATCACAAAACCTTCGACCGCGAGCTGGCCGAGGACTTGGTGCAGGATGCTTTCCTCCGCCTGACCGAATGCAGGCAGATGCTACGACCGGACACCATCAAGGCCATGTTCTTCACCGTGCTCCGCAACCTGCTCTACGACTACCTGCGCCGTTACTACAAGCAGCAGGAAGTGAACGCCTACCTCTATGACTACACCGAAACGCGCACCAACAATACAGAAGACACCGTCGTCGCCGCCGACTTGGCCCGACACGAATGGCAGGGTATGAAGCGTCTGACACCGCAACAACAGCACATCTACGTGATGAGCCGATACGAAGACAAGTCATCGGGAGACATTGCCGAAGAGCTGGGTCTGTCGCGCCGCACGGTGGAAAACCACCTGTTTGCCGGACGCAAGCAGATACGCGAATACATGAGGCAGTGCATTTAAGAATCGCAATCTGTCCTTCATTCCTCCTAATAACATAAAACAATATATAGTTTGTTAATTTTAAAATCCCCAACATGATGAAGATTAATTCATTAAGAATCTCATCGAGAAGAATCTTCTTTTCTACGATGATGACTGCCTCCATCTTGGCAGGCAGCCCGCAAACCATGTTTGCAAGCGTGAATGAAGTATCGGCTGTTCAGCAGTCCGGTACAGTGAAAGGACGAGTAACCGATGCCTACGGCGAACCGATTATCGGCGCCAGCATCTTGGTGAAGGGAACTACGAACGGCGTGATTACCGACATGGACGGTAACTTTGCATTGGCGAATGCCAAGGGTACGCTGGTGATTTCATACGTTGGCTACCAAACGCAGGAAATTGCCCTGAAAGGACAAAACAACCTGAAGATAACACTGAAGGAAGACACGGAATTGCTGGAAGAAGTGGTGGTGGTAGGTTATGGTACGCAGAAGAAAGCGACGCTGACCGGTGCCGTGGCCTCGGTAGGAGGCGACGTGCTGGAGAGCCGTCCGGTGTCCAACACCGCTATCGGTCTGCAAGGACAAGTGCCGGGCCTGACCATCACCCGCACATCGGCCCGCCCCGGCAACGAAGACCTGAGCATACAGATTCGTGGAGCATCGTCCACCAACAGCGTGTCGCCGCTTATCATCATCGACGGAGTGCCGGCCATCAGCGACACAGAATTCAGTTCGCTGAACCCAAGCGACATCGAAAACATATCAGTGCTGAAAGATGCTTCGGCAGCCATCTACGGTGCACGTGCGGCAGGCGGTGTCATCCTTGTCACCACCAAGAAAGGCAAGAAAGGCGACAAGCTGAAAGTGACCTACAACGGCATGGTGACAGCCAATACACCCGCCAATATGCTGCCCTTGGCCGGCATGAAGGAATGGGCTTCGGCATACGTGGATGCCTCCTATCAGGACTATGTGAAGTCCGACGGCAATGGCGGCGAGGTAGTGACCCAACGCTTCACCAACGGACAGGTATATAATAAGGTACTGGAAGTGGGCGGCAAGACCCCGCGCAGCGGAGTGGTGTTCGATGGATACGACGACACCGACCTCTTGGTGATGGACCGCTTGGCCACGGGCGAACCGTTGCAGTACGTCGATGCCAACGGCATGATGCACTACTTCGAGTCGAACAACTGGCTGGACTTGGTTTACGGCACCACGTACAGCACACAGCACAACGTCAACATACAAGGTTCCAGCGAACGTTCGCGCTGGATGGCTTCCGTAGGGTATGCCAACGACCGTTCCATCATCACGGCTGTCTATGACGGTGTGAAAAAATACAATGCCCGACTGAACGCCGACTACGACCTGACGAAGTGGCTCACCTTCAACATGAATATGTCTTACAGCAACCGCTATCGCCGCAGTCCGATTGACGGATTGGACGGAAACAATTCCGGTATGTACGACGCGCCCATTGCAGCAGCCTACACGCCATCGGGCAACTATTACGACCTCTACTGCATCGGCCGTTCGCCTTTGGCTGCCATGCAGGCAGCCGGACGCAGCATCCAGGAGTTCGAGACCTTCCGCTACTCCAACACGCTGACGGCACAGATTACGAAGGACCTCAAGCTGACCGGCTCGCTGTCGTTCATCAAGAACAACAACGTGACGAGCGACTATAAGCAAACCTTCTACGTGGGCACGCCCTACGTGACTGGAACGGATGCAAACGGTGATTACATCATCGACGAACAGCTATCGACCATCAACGGCAACACTTCCAGCTATGTGCAGGAACGCATACAGCGCACTTTCTATGAGAACTACGCCCTGCAAGCCGACTACAAGCATACGTTTGGCGAGAAGCATAACTTTGCCGCCATGATAGGAGCCAATGCCGAACGCTCCACTTATAAGAACGTAACGGCCAAACGTACCAACCTGCTATACGAGGGCTTGCACGACCTGAGCACCGCTTCGTCGGAAGCTGCCAACCAAACCATATCGGGCGGCTCCAACCAATGGGGATACATCTCCTACGTGGCTCGTTTGAACTACGACTATGCCGGCAAATACATGGTGGAAGTGCTAGGCCGACGCGACGGCACGTCTAAGTTCCACCCCGATTACCGCTGGTCCAACTTCGGTGCAGCAAGCATCGGCTGGCGCATCTCCGAAGAGAAATTCATCAAGGAGAATGCCGAGTGGATAGACAACCTGAAACTGCGTGTTTCCTACGGTGTCACCGGTGGTGCGGTCAGTTCACTGGGAAACTACGACTACCTGTCGGGCATCACGCTGGGCACTTACTTCTTCAATGGCGGCACAGAGCAGACAGCCTACCTGTCGAGCATGACCGACTATTCCCGCACATGGGAACAACTGAAGAACTTCAACATCGGTATCGACTTCGCCCTGCTGGGCAACCGTCTGACCGGTAGCTTCGACTGGTATCAGAAGCGCAACGACAATATGCTGGTATCGCTCACCTACCCCTCTGTATTGGGTGCCACCGCTCCCGCCACCAACGATGCCAAGCTGCGCGTTCGCGGTTGGGAAGTAATGTTGGGCTGGAACGACAAAATAGGTAAGGTAGAATATTGGGTGAACGCCACTCTGTCCGATGCACGCTCCATGGTGCTGGACTATGCGGGTACCGACAAATGGGCAGCAGGCAAGGTCAGCGTGCGCGAAGGTTATGCGCTGAACACCCTCTTCACCTACAAGACCGACGGCTACTTCAGCTCGTACGATGAAATTGAAGCCTACTACGAACAATATGCAGGCAACAGCGCCCTCTCCAACGTGGCACAGACCAACGAGGCCACCCACCTGCGTCCGGGCGACCGCAAGAAGGTGTTGATAATCGACCCTGCCAACGACACCACCAACGGTGCAGGAAACACGGGTGCAGGCGATGTATATGCCTACGGAGATGCCGATCCGCACTTCATGTTCGGCCTCAACGCAGGTGCCAAGTGGAAGAACTTCGACTTCTCCCTCTTCATCCAAGGCGTAGGACAACACTACCTGTTGCGCGATGCCGGACTGAACACTTGCGCCTTCTACGCCAACTACACCAACATCCTGACTTCGCAACTCGACACCTGGACGTGGGAGAATCAAGATGCCAAGTATGCCCGCCTCTCCTTGCAGCAGAACAAGAACAACTGGAACGTAAGCTACAACGATGCCACCGTGCAGAATGCTTGGTATGCCCGACTGAAGAACATCACCATCGGCTATACCCTGCCCCGCAGCCTGACTGATAAATGGAATATCGAAAAACTGCGCTTCTACTTCTCTGGCGATAACGTAGCCGAGATTACCGGACTGGAAGACGGATACGACCCCGAAAAGAGCACAGCCACCCGCACCAGTCTTCCGTTCTGCCGCAACTGGACAGTAGGCGTTGATTTAACTTTCTAAAAAAGATACGAGTGAACAAGTAAACAAGGCTACAAGGACACTTCCGTATGCTCTGCCTCGTTGCCTCGTCAACTTGTCAACTCATCAACTAACAAATAAAATTCAAAAACATCATGAAGAATATATTATTAGCCACCGGTGCCGCCCTCCTGCTGATGGGCACTACCTCGTGCACAGACTATTTCCTCGACCTGAATCCGACTGACTCGCAGACGGAAGCCAACTACTACAAAGATGCGGAAGACTTTGAATATGCCGCCAACTCTACATACAGCTTCTTCGGTTTCAAAGACCTTTCCGGACATACGTTCTACAACATAGCCGACGTCAATTCTGACATGATAATCGGCGTGGACAACATCGCCGCAGGCACACAAGCCGCTTCCACCACGGACACGTATTGGACAGCCTGCTACACCAAGATACGCTTGTGCAACGTGGTGATTGACAAAGGTGCCGATTACATGGGTACCGACGACATCACCGCCTCCATAGCCGTGGCCCGTTTCTTCCGTGCCTACCATTACTTTTGGCTGATGCAACGCTTTGGCGGTGTGCCCCTCGTGCTTCGCTCGCTTTCCACTGAGTCCGAAGAACTGTATGCCGCCCGCAATTCGCGCTACGAAGTCATGGCGCAAATCATTGAAGACCTCGACTATGCCATCGATAACCTGCCCGACGAAGCCGACTACGACGGCCATGTCACCCGACAAGGCGCACAAGCCTTCAAGGCACGCACCCTGCTGTTCGAAGCTACGTGGGAGAAGTACGTAGGTACCACTACCGATGGTGACGGTACATCGGAAGGTGCCGGTAGCACCAAGCCGAGCGATTATCCCAGCATAGACACCATGCTGACCGAAGCCGCCTCGCTGGCACAAGAAGTCATCGAATCGGGTTACTATGAGCTGTGGAACGCCGACGGTACGGACTACGACCACATCGCCTACAACTACCTCTTCAACCTCGAAGATGCCAACACCAATCCCATGGGCTTCACCAAGGACAACAACCGTGAGTTCATCCTCCAGATAGCCCACGACCATACCAGCAATCGCATCGGAAAGAACATCACCCATGCCATTTGCGGCAGCAACACCGCAGGCAATCTCACGGTGAAGCTGATGACCTCCTTCCCCTGCACCAGTGACGGTCTGCCCTATTTCTACTCCGCCGACTACCGTGGCTTCGACCAACTGACGGACGTCTTCACCAATCGCGATGACCGCCTCACCTCGACCATCCTCAATCCGGGCGTCACCTACTACACCATGGGTACCAATGGTGCCGATGCAGAACGCTACGCCGAAGCCGACTATGTGACTTGCTTCGACTTCCCTTCGGGTTGCTCGGTCTATTACCCCGTAGTACAGTCCACCGGCGTCACCGGCTATGCCAACCGCAAGATGAGTTCCGAACGTCGTGACTACTCCGACACGGAAGAGAGCTACAACTACCCCGTCCTCCGCTTGGCCGAAGTCTATCTGATTTATGCAGAGGCTAAATGCGAATTGGGCAATGGCACCATCTCGGACGACGACCTCGACTACTCCATCAACAAGCTGCACGAACGTGCCAATGTGCCTGCCATCAGCAATGCCTCCGTAGCACAGGCCAACGCCAATTACTTGGCCAACACCGGCAACACGGGCACACTGACCATCCTCGACCTCATCCGCAACGAACGTGCCGTAGAATTTGTTTACGAGAATCAGCGTCCCTCTGACTTGAAGCGTTGGGGCATCGCCGAAGAAACGCTGAACACCAACCGCTCAGGCATCGTCGTGAAGAACCCCGACGGCACGGATACCCAAGTTGTCAACTTCAGCTACGAAGTAGGCGGACTGACACAAAGCACTTGGTCCAGTTCAGTAGCCGTCTATGGTTACGAGACCTTGGAAGACGGTTCGCAAGCCCTGATTGTGAACAGTGCATCACAGTTCAATATGCAGCGCAAGAACTATCTCTATCCCTTGCCGCTGAACGAGATACAATTGAATCCGGCGTTGGTGCAGAATCCGGGATACTGATGCTGATGCCTGTTTCGGGTATGCATCCGATAAAATACACTTTCTAGTGCTATATTACAACAAAGGCTGTCATTTCTGTGTGAAATGACAGCCTTTGTTCCTTTTACCCCTATCAGTTTGATGATTCTGTTTCCAACGATGCGGTCGTACGTTTTTATAATCAATATTTTTTAATATCTTCATCGATATAATTTGACATATCTACATTATATTTAGATATCATCATCTTTGCAATTGCCTTGTCGCCAGATGAAAGTAGAGCATAAGTTTTACGTATTCCTTCTTCTAAGATGTAAGCATCATTTCCTTTACCTTGTGATTGACAAATCTCTGCAAGTTTCAGTTTTAATTCAACAACTTTTAGATAGTCATGTCTGATTTGTGCAGCTTGAGTTTCGCACGATATATTGTATTTGTCTAATTCTATTTGTGGAATTGGACCTCCTTGGTAATTCTGGTAAGCCGATAAGTCATCTTTTTCATATTTCTTTTGAACTTCATTGTCTGGAAAATTATTTTTAGAATATGTCTTTTGATTTGATATACTTCCAGTTTTTTTAGGATAAATATAACGTGGTTCTCCTAAAGGTGGTCTTACAATATCAAGCTGGTTATAAATTACTTTAATCAATTCTTCAACTTTATCATCAAAATTACGATTGTCACTCATATC
>JAUNJD010000108.1 GCA_030523205.1 Bacteroides sp. | reverse complement strand
GTTAACGAGGATACGAGGACATACCTTCTTATCGACTTGTCTCCTTGTTCCCTTGTCAACTTCATTTAGAATGTTAGACTCAAACCACAAGAGAATGTTCTCGACAATGGATAGGTGTTACCACTGTTGCTGGAGATGGTCTCCGGGTCGAACTGCTTCACCAAGCTGGTGCCTGTCCACAAGTTTTCGCCCGAGAAGTATACACGCAGATTCTGAATGCCCCAACGCTGTGTGATTTGTGCAGGAATGGTATAGCCAATCTGCAAGTTCTTCAAGCGGATGTAAGCGGCATTCTGCAAGTAGCGGGTCTGCGTCTGTGCATTCTTGTCGCTATACAACGGACGGGGCAGATAAGCATCTGCGTTCGCACTCTGATAACCATTCTGCACAGACCAAGTATTTTCGTCACGGAAGTAATCTTCTACACCTTTGATACCGGTAGCCCACCACTGTCCGCTGCTCAAAGCACCAAACAGATAGGTACTGCCTTGCCAATAGTCGCGCTTCATGACGCCCTGGAAGAACATACGAAAGTCGAATCCTTTCCATGAGGCATTCAAGTCGAGACCAAAGAGGAAGCGAGGCGTAGAGTTACCAATCACCTTTCGGTCACCCGGGTCGCTCAATGTTCCCGAACCGGCAGAAACCTTACCATCGCCGTTGGTATCGGCATACATGATGTCACCGGCTGCCCACGTGCTACCCAATGCATCTTGGCCGCCGTTAGCCATCGTAGCCAAGTGGGCATCCATTTCATCATCCGTCTTGGCCAAGCCTACGGTAGTGTAACCCCAGATTTCGTTGATGTAGCGTCCCTCGATATAGGTGCTGATGGATTGCGTGGGGTTGTTGGGGTAACGAGTCACCTTGCTGCGTGCATCCGAGAGGTTGAACTTAGCACTATAATAAAGTCCGTTGGATAAGCGGTCGTTCCAGCCGACGGTCAATTCCCAACCGGTGGTACGCAAGTCGGTGTTGTTGGTTTCAGGCACATCGGTACCCAAGATGGCAGGCAATGCCGGAGCGGCACCTACCATGTCCTTGGTGTTACGCACATAGAAGTCGAACGAACCGGTCAGGCGGTTGTTGAACAATCCCCAGTCGAGACCGATGTTGTAGCTTTCGATGGTCTCCCACGTCAAAGAAGAGGAAACAAGTCCGGGAGAAGTGGCCACATTGGGCTGCGAACCACTCATCAGCCATTCACCGGACGATGATTCTACGGTCATGGTCTGATAAGTAGGATACCAGTTGTCGGTATTCTGGTTACCCAGCGAACCGTAAGAGGCACGGAGTTTCAGCATACCTACCGTCTCGGTCAGCGGCTCGAAGAAGGCTTCGCGGGCAATGTTCCATCCCAAAGAGAAGGAGGGGAAGAGTTTCCATTGGTTGCCCTTGCGGAAGCGGGATGTACCGTCGTAGCGGAGGTTCACTTCGGCCAGGTACTTGCCTTCGTAGTCGTAATTCAAACGACCGAAGAAACCGGCCGTGGCCCAGTCGTTGCGTGCACCGTTCACAGAAGGAGTCACTGAATTGCCGCTATAATCCAATCCTGTTGTCAGGTCCACTTCAGGCTTTTCGGAGAACATGATGCCGGAGTTCTGCAAGCCAAATTCCGTCTGCTTCAGGTTCTCGGCTTGGAAACCGGCCATGATGTGGAAGTTGTGCTTCTCAGCAAACGTATGGGTGTATTCACTATATACGTTGAAGTTGTAGTAGTTTTCCTTATAGTAGTCCTCGTGTACGTTCGAAGAATTGTCATATACATAGGCATTGCCATTTACATCATGGTTATAAGTCATCAACTTGTCCCAGTGACGGTTTTCGGACTGAATGCGATAGTTGAAGTCGATGTGCGTCACCCAGTTCTTGATAGGCTCAATCTTGAAGCTTACCTGTTGATAGAGGTTATCGGTCTGCGTCTTGTCATCACCGCCTTCTGCCAAGCTAAGAGCCGGTGAAGGCGAGTCGTAATAGTATCCGTTGCGGTCGTAGAGGGGCAGCACAGGCCATCCCTGACGAGCCATATTGCTGTAAAGGTCGGAGGTCAAGCTGGCCGGACGGATATAGTCCTGACGGGTGAAGCGCATACTGTAATTGAACTTCAACCACTTGGTCAGTTCGGCACCGACCTTGGCGGTTACGTTATAGCGATCCAGACCTTCATTGCCCAAGTTCATCAAACCGCCTTGGTTCAGGTAATTGAGCGATGCATAGTAGTTCAGCTTTTGCGTACCACCGCTTACACTGAAGTTATGTTCCTGCGAGAAAGTCACGTTCTTATATACTACGTCGTACCAATCAATATCGTCAATACCGTAGCCATAACCATCCAGCCAATAGCCGTTGTCGCCGGCAGCGATGGCATAGAGTGTCGTTCCGTCGCTTGTGATACGCTGGCCGGGACCACTGGGAGTTGCATTGTGGTAAGCCACGATGTTGCTCATACGGTCGGCATCGAAGAACACGCCGTCGCCACCGTTGGTAAACGTATCGTTCATCCAGCTGGCAAAATCAACGGAGTTGAGCATGTGCTTCTTATTGATAGGCGTACTCCAACGGAAACTGTTGTTGTAGTTGATGGTCGTCTTGCCTTCGGTGCTTCCGCCTTTGGTAGTAATCAAGATAACGCCAAATGGTGCACGCGAACCATAGATAGAAGAAGCAGCCGCATCCTTCAGCACGGAGATGCTGGCGATGTCCTGCGGGTTGATGGTGTTGAGGTCGCCCTCCATACCGTCAATCAAAATCAACGGGTCGCCGCTTGAACCTTCACCGATGGTGGTGGTACCACGAATGTTCACGCTGGGCGTGTCTTCCAAACTACCTGCTGTCTGCGAAATCTGCAAGCCCGGCACCAAACCCTGCAAGGCCTGTGCGGCATTGGTCACAGGACGTGCCTCCAGTTCTTCGGCTGTGGCAATACCCACCGAACCGGTCAGGTTCACCTTCTTCTGTACGCCGAAACCTACAACGACTACCTCATCCAGCAATTCGCTGTCTTCCACCAGCTTGATGCTGAAAGAAGTCTTTCCGGCTACCGAAATTTCTTGTTTCTTATATCCCACAAAACTCACCTCCAACGTGGCATTGGAAGGAACGCGAAGGGAGAAATTACCGTCCATGTCGGTAATTGTACCATTGGATACATTGCCTTTCTCCACCACACTAGCACCAATTACAGGTCCCAATGCATCCGTTACCACACCTTTTACACTGATTGTCGGACCTTGTGCGCTCAGAAGTTGCGCATCCAACAAGAGAATCATACAAGCCAAGACGGCGATATGCGTCCATCGGCCAAGGCTAACAAAGGATCTTTGTTTTCTCATTGCATAAATTTTAAGATTAATGTTTAGGATTACTCAATCATGGCGAAGGACGAACGCTACGGCCTTCACCGTTAACGGATGCAAACTAAGTGAAAATTACACCAAATGAGGTTTAACTATAATTCCAGCAGGTAGAATTTACGTTATTCGACCTTTTTGAATGATAATTCGACTTTTTTAGGAGAGGCATCAATCGCGAGAGAATCGCTCGGCATATTCCTTAGGCAACATTCCCAGTTCCTTCTTGAAGCAAACACTGAAATATTTGGGGTCGTTGAAACCTACGGCGTAGGCCAACTCGGAAATTCGTATGCCTCCCTCCTTCTCCTCGATAATGCGGGCAGCCGACTTCAGGCGGACGTTACGGATGAATCCGGAAGTATTGAGACCGGTCAGCGACTTCAGCTTCTTATACAGCGTGGATTTGCTGGTGTTCATCTCATCGACAAACTGCTGTTGGTCGAACTCGGGGTCACTGAGGTGACGGTGAACACAGTCGATGGCACGTTGCATGAATTCCTCGTCCACACTGGTGTAGTCCAGTTCCTTGACTTCGAATACCAACTGATTCTTGAAGTCCTGCGCCATGCGCTCCTTATGCTTCAGCAGGTTGCGGATGCGGGCATGGAGCACGGAGAGGTTGAAGGGCTTGGTCAGGTAGGCATCAGCTCCTACTTCGTATGCCTCGGCACGGCTCTCTTCCTGCGTCTTGGCCGTGAGCAGGATGACGGGGATGTGACTGGTTTCGAGCTTATCCTTCACATGACGGCACAATTCGATGCCGTTCATCTCGGGCATCATAAGGTCCGAAACAATAAGGTCCACTTCTTCACGGTCGAGTATGTCGATGGCCTGACGACCATTGATGGCGGTCAGCACGTGATAATCGCTCTGCAACAAGCGCACCATGAGTTGCAGTAACTCTTCATTGTCTTCTACCAAAAGAAGGGTGTGAAGCGAATCGGTATCTTCATCACCGTCAGCCGCCTGCGACACGGGAGATTCTGCTGATGCGGGAACGACATCCGGCACAACGGCAAAAGCAGCATCGGCAGTAACCTCCGGTTCTTTGTCGGCATAGACAATGGTACGGTTGGCGGGCAAGGCATCGCCATCATCTACCTGCTCGGGCCGGAAGGCGGAACGGGTAATGGGCAGCGTGATGATAAATTCGGAACCCTTCCCCAATTCACTCTCCACACAGATAGTGCCTCCGTGCAGCTTCACCAGGTCCTTCACCAACGAGAGGCCGATGCCGGTGCCAATGGTGTTGTACTTGCGGTAGTTTCCTTCGTAGAACCGCTTGAACAAATCCTTTTGCTGTTCCTGCGACATACCGCTTCCGCTGTCTTTTACACGCAGTTCCACCGCAGAGCCATCGGTGCCGGTCAATGTCACTTGTATGTATCCACCTTCCAAGGTGTATTTGGCCGCATTGGACAGCAGGTTATAGAGAATCTTGTCCAACTTGTCCGAATCGAAGTATCCGTTGACGGACGCAGGCGTGCATTGCACGGAGAGCTGAATCTTCTGCTTCTTCACAAGCGGACGGAAGGCTTCGGCCTCGTTCTGCACAAAGGCGGCAAGGTCGCCCTGCGAGACGCGAAGCTTCAGGTTGCCGGTTTCGGCCTTACGGAACTCCAATATCTGCTGCAACAAGCGGATAAGGCGGCGTATGTTGGTAGAAAGCACGCCGTAAAGTTCGTCGTATCCCGGAGCCTGCATCTTCAGTTCGTCCACCGAAGCCGAGATGATGGTAAGTGGCGTCAGCAGCTCGTGCGTGATGTTGGTGAAGAACTGCAACTTGGCATGATTCAGTTCCTCGGCCTTGGCCTGCTCCATCTGACGCAGGCGAAGCTCGTTCTGAAGCAACATACGGTTGCGGGCCGTTCGGTATATCAAGGCTAGGATGCCCAAAGCCACCAAGATATATATAAGGTAAGCCCACCACGTGGCCCAGAATGGCGGAAGCACCACAATCTCCAACGTGCGCATCTCACTGCTCCACACACCGTTTTCGTTGCTGGCACACAACTGGAACTTATAGGTACCGGACTTCAGGTTATTGTAATAGGCCGACCGTATGGAAGCATCGGTATATTGCCACGTATTGTCGAAGCCCAACAAACGGTAGGCATAGCGGTTCAGCCCCGGATTCTTATAAGTGAGTGCGGCAAACTCAATGGTCAGATTGTCATAGCCATGCGGCAGTGTGATGCGCCGGGCAAAGGTGGGGGTAACGGACGTGATGCGCTCCCTCACGCAGGGGGGCAACATACTCAACTGCTGGTTGAAAATGCGAATGCCGGTGATGTAGAAAGACACAGTGTCCGTCTCACTCTTCAGCCGTGCCGGAAAGAAACTGTTGTACCCCTTGCTACAGCCGAAGTAAAGCTCGTCGCCCCGTCGGCAGGAAGCGTTGGCAAAGAAGAAATTGTCCAGCAGACCATCAACGGTGGTATAGGTTTGGGTGGATAATGCATCATTATCTATGTCGCAGATTCGCACCAACCCGACATTGGTACCCAGCCAAAGACATCCTCCTACATCTTCCTGAATGGAATTGATGATATCGGCCGTAAGTTCAAGTCGCTTATTCATCGACTCGAACGTCTTGGTCTGCCGGTCGTAAAGATACAGTCCCCCACTCTCCGTGCCTGCCCAAAGCCTGTTTTGACTGTCCAGATAGAGGCACGGCACATTGTTGGACATCAGTTGACGGTTGGACACATTATAAACTCTGTAAGTCAAGGTTTGGGGATGACATACATTGCCCTGCACATGAACGATTCCGCAATTGGCCGTAGCCATCCAAATACTACCGTCGGTATCTTCCACGATGCTGACGGGATAATACCAATCCAGTTTGCTGCCATCCTCGCATCTTATCTCCTCGAACTTGTAGTGTCTGCCATCGGCATAGCTCACTCCCAATCCGCCACGACAACCTACCCAACAGTTGCCCCGGCTGTCTTCGAACAAGGCCGAAACACAGTTGGAATATAGAAAAGGGGTATCGTCGGTAGTCAGCACACGTACCGGACGGCCACGCTTGTAAATCATGATGCCGCCATCGTACGTGCCAAACCACAGTTCGCCGTTACGCCGCTGAAGTGTCTGCACCACTTGGATTCCTACATTGACACCGGCAAACTCGGGCAGATGGGCACAGTAGGTCTCCTCGCCCGTCCGCACATTGCGGCGCACCAGTCCGTAGTTGCTAATACCTATCCACAGCATACCGTCGGCATCGGTAAAAAGCGAACGCACTGCCGAAGCCGGAACATCGTTATCTTGCCCCATGGGGTAGTTCTTGAACAGAGGCAAGCGGGTATCTGTTATCCCTACCCCGCCACCACCCACGGAAGCCAGCCAGAAGTTGCCCGATTGGTCGCAAAGCAGTGAATTTACTTCGTCAAAAGGTATGGAATGAGAATCTTGATGTGGCAGATAATTGAGAAAACGCCCCGGCTCTGCGGGATTCATGATGCTGAGTCCGCTACGGGTGCCTATCCAGATAGTCTGCGTACGGAAGTCTTCCTTAATGTCATACACAATCTCGTCCGACAAACTGCCCTCATCGTCTGCCATGTGATGATAGGTGGTCCACGAAAACCGCTTCATATCTTTGGGGTAGTGGAGCAGCGACAATCCTGAATCCCAACCGGAAACATACATATTCCCCTTACTATCCTGAAAGATGACATGGGCCGAATGGCGCTCGTTCATTTGCGGATAAGCATAAAACTTACCTTCGGAAAGCGAGTAGCGAAACAGACCACTCGACCACGTACCTATCCAAAGGTCGCCATCGGCATCCTCAAACAATGCCTTGATAGCCGCTCCGGGCAACACACCACCGGTCTTTTCAAGACTATACACCTGAAATGTATCGGCCTCGGCCACATACCGACACAGACCGGAATCGGTACCCACCCACACCGTGTTATCGCGGGTCACCAGCAGGCAGGACACCACGTTGTTGGGCAACGTCGGACGCTTATAATGATACACCTGAGAAGTTCGCTTATCCATCCTGTTCAGCCCTTCTTGCGTACCTATCCACAGGTTGCCATCGGCATCATCGGCCAGGCAATAGGCATTGTTGTTCGTCAGTAAACCTTGGGTATAGAGGTTGGACTTGAAGACTCTTGTCCGATAGCCATCGTAGCGACAAATGCCATAACGGGTGGCAAACCAAATGAAGCCTTCACGGTCTTGAAACACTTTCTGCACTTCGTCGGAAGGCAATCCGTCGATGGTCGTTAGTTGCTTGAATCGAAGAGAGTATATAGAGCTGTTGGCTCCTGCGTGTGCAAGAGACAAAAGAAACATCACGAGCATCGCATATAACTTACTTAATGCAGCACTGAAAGGAATCGTTCGTTTATTCATTTACTAAAGTCAGATTAACAAGCAAATCTACAAGAAAAGAATGCAACCTGCCACTATTCTAGACTAAATGCGGCTTTTCATATATAAAACCTAATGATTATTCATGAAAAACACATCCAAGAAACTACCATGCTTAGAGAAAAACGTATCACGAATTTCGGATAGATGTCTTCTTCTTCCATTCAGAAAAGACTATCGCAAAAAAAATCGTTTTTTTTCTTTTTCTAACCGCTTATCATTCATCAAAACTAACCAATAGGTAACTTAGTAAGCTATTTGTAACTTCTTGTTTAGTAAATAATTAGTTATTATGTTTGCACTGTGAAAAGGAAAGTAATTAAGAAGGAGTTAAAGGGTGTTAGAAGGAGTTAGAAGCCGATAGACTTCTGTATCAATTAAATTCTAAATTTCATAATAGTCTGCGTTCATCTGCGCCTTCTGCGTAGTCTGCGTTCTACAGAAACACCCACTCAATGTATCGGCTTTTAACTCCTATAACTCCTTCTAACTCCTTTAACTCCTAAAAAACTAATAAACTCAAAAAACATGAACATCATCA
Organism: Bacteroides sp.; assembly: GCA_030523205.1. Classification (GTDB taxonomy): domain Bacteria; phylum Bacteroidota; class Bacteroidia; order Bacteroidales; family Bacteroidaceae; genus Bacteroides. The sequence goes on along the minus strand of JAUNJD010000108.1, from coordinate 4,667 downwards.
TCCGACCCGCCGAAATGGGAGAAGCAAGCTACGTCTCCTACTTCAATATGACACTTTATCGCCAACAATATCACTTCAACCCATGCTTTGAAATCTATGCCTTGGATGCCATGGCATGGATGATGCATCATCCCGAAGGCAGTTGCCTATTCGTGGCCTGTGCCGACAACAAGATAGTAGGCTCCATGCAGGTGTTGCGGCAAGATGAGCACACGGCACAACTCCGTTGGTTCGCCGTCGATGCCGACTACCGCGGACACGGCATAGGCTCCCGACTGATGGATGCCGCCAAAGCCTTCTGCCAAAAGCACGGCTACACCAATGTCTATCTGGGCACCATCGACTTCTTGACATCCGCCCGCCGCCTGTACGCCAAATACGGCTTCGAACTGACGAAGAGCTGGGAGAACAAGGAGTGGATGAACACACCATTGATGGAAGAACGCTGGGACTTGAAGGAGTGGAAATAAGGGAACATTTAAAAGAATAAAACGTCAATAATCTTCGAAAACATGAAAAAGAAGATATGTTAAAAGCAGGAAGACATATTTGCACCCTTACGAAATAGTCATAACTTTGGAGACAAAAGAGAAAGATGCAATGGAAACTACCTCAGTGACACTCGGAACTCATTTCGAAGAGTTCATCAAGACGAAGATTTCGCAAGGCCGATACCACAATGCCAGCGAAGTGATTCGTGCAGGCCTGCGCCTTTTAGAAGAAGATGAAAATCACGTCTTGGCATTGAGAAATGCTATCGAAGAGGGCCGAAACAGTGGCATCGCACTGGATTTCGACCCTGAACAACATCTGCAATCACTAAAAGCAGAAAAAAGTAATGGGTAAACTCATCTTCACAAACAAGGCTGTAGAAGACCTTACTTCCATTTGGAACTACACTGCTAATACATGGTCGGAAAGACAAGCAGATGAATACTATAAGATGTTGATTTCATCATGTCGCCAAATTACGACAAATCCCACCTTAGTAGGCAAACGATACAAAGAAGTAGATAATACTCTGTATGGACTCAAATCGGGTAAGCACATTATTTTCTACGACATCACGTCAAACGGAGATATTCAAGTCGTACGTATCCTGCACGAACGTATGGACTTGAAACGCAGAATCAGAGAATAGACATCTGAATCTTGCAGCTTCAACATTACTAATCTTACAGTCTAACGTACTAATCTTTCATGCCAATCATACTAGTCTTTTATCGCTGAGTTGAAGAGGCAAAGCATGAAGCGGATGAAAGCAAAGTGCTAACTTATGGGAAAAGTTGATAGTGGTAAGGTTTTACTTAGTTTGCACTTGCCATCAGCAGCGACGCGCTACCATCGGTCAGGTCGTACACCATCGTTTCCACGCCAAGGTCGTAAGCCTTGCTGCGAGCATCCCAAAGGGCATAATCCACAGTTACTGAATCGGCATAATAGCTGACCTCCAACTTGAAGTAGGGCACCCAAGCTTCGTTCACGCTGTCCCACTTGGAGGCTTGCTTGGTGGTGACGCGATTTTCATCGTCGTACGTGAAGGTGTAGAGCAGGTGGCGGGTCAGGTAGCCGTCGTTGTTCTTGTAGATGGTCTTCTGCATTACGCGGTCGCCGTCCATCACTTCGTTCTTTACATACTTGGTAGGGTTGGCGGCACTTGCCGTGAAGTTCATTCCGCTTACCATTACCACTGCCATTACTACCAATGCTTTGAAAAATACTGTTGTCTTCATAATCGTTATTGTTTTTAATTGTTATTACTACTTGTTTATCTGTTAGACGGAAGCAACGAACAAAGAGTTGCAAACGTGGGGCAAATCTTTCGTCGAACGCTTTCGACTACTATAAGTCAAATGCCGTGCCAAGCTGTTAAACAATTGATAATCAATAATGATTGGAAAACACAAGGTGTTCGTTTTCGGACAAGTGTCCGCACAGAAGCGGACACTTGCAGGATTAGCAGAACTTATTCATCCACCCGCTCCAGCTTGAACACCACCGGACGTGTGCCGTCGTTGCAGCAGGTTATCATCATCTTTTCGTCGTTGGTCCAGCCACGCATGATGGAACCGCCTTGCAGGGCGGCATATACGTAGCGGCTGATGCAATCCCACGCTTCGGAACAGAACTTGCCGTCCAGCATGTGGAAAAAGTTGTCGCTGTCTACCATGATTTCCTGTCCCTCGTGGAAGTAAGGACAAGGCCCCGACTTGGGGTCGGCCAAGTATTGCTGTTGCAAGTCTTGGTAACATTCGCGTTTCAGCACCGTGATGCGGCACTTGTGTTTCTTAGTCGTCATATCGTTTTCCTCCTTTTTTAAAGATTGTTGTTTATTCTTGCTCTCTTCCTTGTCATGGGCTTCGTTGGCGGCCCATGCAGAATCAACGCCCAGCACAGTGGCAACGGTTGCCATGCCGGCTGTTCCCAGAAATTTTCGTCTATCCATAAATTGTTTTGATAAGGGTATTATGATGTTTTTCCTGTCAGTCAATGTTCAGTATCCGCTTCATGTCGGGTCGGAAGAGGTCGCCCCATTCTGCTATCTTATCCAGCAGGGGCAGCAACGTACGACCCTTGTCGGTGATGAAATATTCCGTGCGCAGGGGTACTTCGGCATACACCTTCTTCGTGATGATGCCGTAGAACTCCAAGTCCTTCAGTTGCTGTGTTATCACACGCGGATTAGCTCCCGGAAACCTCCGATACAGTTCGCTGGGTCGCAGTGGCTGCATGGCCAAATGCTTGATAATGCAACACTTCCATTTTCCGCCGATGACTTCCATCGTTATCAGGATGCTGCAATCGATGTCAATGGGTAACTTCTTCTCGTACATAATAGATATAGGGTTTCTGCAAAAATACAGATAGAACGCCAATTTTGCAAGTAATGCGAAATTTATCAGATACTGATTAATTTGTCCTTATATGATACACAAAGATTTACCCGCTTTCGGCTCGACATTACGCTCCGTCCGCTTGGTCATCTGATATAAATATGTTACATTTGTCCCATTGCGACGGACAACGCTCACCCACCCTCCGAACACCTGTGCGCAGACCCTCTGCCGCAGGAGACGGGAAGAAGCCCTACCTTAGCACGGATAAGTGTGCAGGAAAGCAGGGCTTTCTTTGGGACTCAGCCATAAAAAGATGGCATCTTTTCCCATAATAGATGGCAACTATTTATATAAAAGATGGCATCTTTTTGTATTAAAGACGGCATCTATTTTATGCTGAACATAGGAGTAAGGATAGATAAGGTAGGAAGTCGGCATCGGTAAGGTAGGAGGTCAGTACGGATGAGGTAGTACATCAGCCTGACGGACTACAACAAAGCATTGATTTATAGTGATTTATAAAATATATTCAAGATTAACCTTTAAAAAGAAGAAAGACTATGGCATTCTATGTAAAGAAGAAACTGAATGGAAAATGGTATCCGATAGCGGTAAGAAAAGGTCGCCCCTACACCACCGACGATGTGGCCGAACGGCTGTCACTCATCTCCACCGTCAGCCGTGGCGATACGTACGCTGTGCTGGCCAATCTGGGCGACGTACTGGCAACAATGATGAGCGCGGGCCGCTCGGTGAAGCTGATGGGGATAGGCACTTTTTATTACACTTGCTGTGCCGAAGGCACGGGAGTGGATACACGCGAAGAGGTGGGCACGAATCAGATAACTTCCGTCAAGGTGCGCTTCATCCCCGAGTACGAACGCGGACAGCGCAAGCAGGTGACGGGCCGCACCCTCATCGACCCCAATTTGGAGTGGGTGGATGCGGAAGAGCTATAATCTATATTCCCGGACTTATCCATTCGTAAAGATTGTCGGCGGCAGCCGTTTGCCGGATGATGTGATAGACTTCGCCGCAACCGTTCAGTATAATCTCGTCGGGCGTGTGGGATACATACGACCAATAGATGCCGCCGTCGGGACTGAAATGGCAAGTGTTGGGGTCGAATGCTCCCATGTCGACTTCAAGTTCACGAAGCACGATGTCGCTGTTGTTTGGGGCAAAGTATACGGTATTCTCGCGCGTATTGGGATTCTTCATCAGGCGAATGTTCTGGAAGAATAAGGTGCCCTTGTCCGTATTGGCTACTTTGGCAGCCCGCAAGTAGTACATACCGTTGAGTATGTAATAGATGAACATATTCTCACGGGTATTTGCCTCCAGCGCGATGTCGCCCGAACGTGCATCGAAAACAAACTTTACGCCCAGCCTCCACTCCGTCAGCCGCTTGCCTATGGTGGTAGGAGTGGTGGCGGGCGTCATGTCATAAGGCTCACACGTCTTGATAGCTTCTGCCTTCAGCAATGTCTTTCCGTTGACAGTGATTTCATTGTCGGTTGCTTTGCCTATCTTGAAGTCGGCAGGAATGGCGGTGCGAACAATCGTATCACGACTGAATATCGTGCAATCTTCTGTCCAATCGGCGACCCGCACCATTGCCATAGCCGAACTATCCGACAAGCGTTCAAAGTAAAGCATTACGCTATCCGTCAGCAACAACTCTGCATCATCGCTTACCCATACTCCTATTTGCGGAGCAGCTTCATGCTTTCAGGCGGTGATGCCCCATATGCACAACAATACAATGAAAAGTTTCTTCATTGTATATTAATTAATCGTTTTACATTTGCATAAATTATCAACATCAGA
>JAUNJD010000107.1 GCA_030523205.1 Bacteroides sp. | reverse complement strand
AAGAAGTTGCCGAAGCTACCTACGTCCGTGGGGTCGGCACTGCCGGAGTATTCCAGGAAGGAAAGCTTGTCTTCGTCGCGGGTCTGGAAGTAGATGCCGGTAGTGGTCACGTTGCCGTCTTGATCGAGGAAGGTGGGAAGACCTTCTTCATTCAGCCCCCGGAACGGGATGGAGAAGATGCTGCGCACGGGATAGCCTTCGCGGGCAAAACCGGTGCCGGCCACCAAGTCGATGACGCGCTTGTTGGTCTCAAGCTCCGTCACTTCGTTGTGCGTGTGCGAGTAGATGATGTTGGTGCTCCACGTGAAGTTCTTGGTCTTGATGTTGGTGGTGGAGAGCGAAAGCTCGATACCGTTGGACTTCATGGTGGCGATGTTACCGTACTTCTGTACCTCACCACCGATACCCTGCGTGGTGGCCAGACCAATCAGGTCGTAGTTGTTACGCTTGTACCAGTCGGCCTCCAAGTTGATGCGGTTGTTGAGGAAGCCCAGGCTGACACCTACGTTGAACTCGTGCTTCTTTTCGTAAGTCAGCTCGCTGTTGGCCAGCTGGTCGATGTAGAGGGCGGTCTCCTTCACGCTGGTGAACGGACGCCACGGATTGGTGCTGGATATTACGACGTCGGAATTGGTCACACTGGACGGACCGCGGTCGGCCGTCAGCGAGTAGGACAGCTTCAGCGAAGCGTAGGACAAAGCGGGTTCCGCCGACTTGAAGAACTCTTCTTCGTGGATGTTCCATGCACCGGAGATGTTCCACGTAGGAAGCCAGCGGGCCGAGCGGCTCTTGCCAAGCTTGTTGGTACCTTCGTAGCGCAACGTACCGTTGACGGTGTATTTACCTTTATAAGAATAGGTGGCGTTGCCGAAGAAGGCCACACTGCGTTCGTGGGTATTGGACAGGGTGTAATAGTCGCTGTTGTCCTCCGAACCCTTCTTGAAGGCTTCGTAAGCATAGTTGGCAATCTCGCCCATGGAATACTGCATACCCCAGCCGCGGAACCAGGTGGAATGACGGTCGATGAGGTTGGTCTCCATACCGGCGTAGAAATTGACGATGTGGTCTTCGTTGAACACGTCGCTATAATTCAGCGTGGCACGAAAGTCCTTGCCAATCATGCTGTTGTCCGTACGTTCGTAGATACCGCCATCGGGCAGGATGCTGACAGGCAAGGCATACACATCGTCGGGGTCGGTGTAGAGGAGGCTGTTGCTGCTACGGATGGTAGAAGTACCCATGGCACGGTAGGCCTGCGCTTGGTTGGAGTCATCCAATATATAGTGTTCCTGCGAGGTGGAAGAATACTTCAAGGCACCCAGAATACCGATTTCGAGCTGGCGGATGGGCTTGTACTTGATTTCGCCCTGTACGCGCAAGTCGAAAATGTTATATTCCATATAGTTGTTCTCCAGCTCGTGAAAGATGTTGAAGGAAGCATAGTTGCGGGTATAGAATTCATCGGGGTCCAACGCGCGGGAGGTGTTCATGGCGTAGGAGTACGGGTTGATGTCGAAGTCGCGCTTCACTTCACCGTTCACTGCGTCGATTTCGCTGCTCAGCGTACCGGGAGCTATCTGATTACGATAGCTGGCGTTGCTGATGAGGTTCACCGTCACCTTCTTGGAGACGTTGTAGCTGGCGTTCAGATTGGCTGTATAACGTTCTACCTCACTGCTTTTGCTCCATCCCGGGTCAACCATGGCACTCAATGATGCATAATACTGTGCCTTGTCCGTACCCGAAGATATACTGATAGAGTGGTTGTGCTGTATGGAGTTGGAGAACAATCGGCTGAACCAGTCGGTATTCCTATATTCGGCTTCGCGCAGGTAGGCAGCCTTGGCTTCGTCCGTATTGGCCAAGCCGAACTGTCCGGTGGTGGAGTCGTAAGTGCTGATAAGCTCGTACATCTTGCCATACACACCGCTGTTGGCGGCATTGGATACGGTGGCATAGTCCAGATAACCTTTCTGTGCCAATTCCTGATACACAGACATCTGGTCCTGCGAGTTCATGATGTTGAACTGGCTGTAACTGGGCTTCAGGCGCATGGTATATTCGCCCGTATAGCTGATGCGGCTCTGTCCGGCCTTACCTTTCTTGGTTGTCACTACAATCACACCGGCCATGGCGCGGGCACCGTAAATAGAGGTTGCGGAACCGTCCTTCAGAATCTGGAAGCTCTCGATGTCATCCGAGTTCAATCCGGCGATGGCGGACGAAATCAGCGTATTGGCATCACCCGACGAAAGGTCGTCGGCACTGACATCCACCACGTCTTCCATGATGACACCATCCACCACCCACAAGGGCTTGGAACTACCGTAAATAGAGGTGGCACCACGTACGCGAATCTTGGGTGCCGTACCGAAGGTACCCGAGACGTTCTGCACCGACACACCGGCGGCACGTCCCTCGAGCGAACGGCTGATGTCGGCCATACCGTCCAACTTCACATCGTCACTACTCAGCTTGGTAGCCGCACCGGTAAACAGACGCTTGTCCATCTTCTGCATACCCGTTACCACAACTTCTTCCAGCACCTCGGCATCGGGTTTCATCACAATCTTTAATGTACCGCTTTTGATGGCCACTTCTACTGCCTGCATACCAATATAGGTTATTCTTAAAGTCTTGCCGGAGCTAGGAATGTTAGTAATTGTAAATCTACCGTCAATATCCGTCACTGTTCCCTGAGTGGTTCCTTTAATCAAAACAGATGCTCCTACAATGGGTTGATTATCCTCTTCATAAAGGACTATTCCTGTCACGCTTTTTGGAGTTTGTGCAATCGCCACGCCAATGCCTATGAATAGGCAGACTAATGGCAAAACTAGTTTTCTTACCATAAAACACTCTTTACTAATTAATACTGGGGCTTGCCAAGTTCAGACAGAACTCAGCAAACAGGTTTCTAAACTCACTTGGTGAAAAAACCATTCTTTACATTTAATCTAAGATTTTAATTCCGCAATGATTTATTCATTTTTATTTACTTTAACCGTGTTCCAAAGATCTTTAGATTGTTTAAACGCATGTGTTTGTTGTCACAAAATTAAGCAAATTTCTATAAACTCAAAATAAAAAACGAAATAATCTATAAAAAATTGCAGCTTCAAAAAGCGATATTACGCCTTGATAAGTAAGCAAATACGATATAAACGACCCTGTTTTCGTAATTTACTCTTGATAGACGAACTATTTAATAAAGTATTTTACTATTACAAGTATAAAACATACACTAATCTTAATTTCAGCAGTTAACATTTCTAAAACACAAAAAGAATCAACAGAATCAGTTAATGATTCAATTAACACAGTAAAATATAAACACAAATCAGGGGGGGGTAAAAAACGAAAATGGATAAAAATAGTCGAAAAATATCGGCACGCAGACAGACAAATGCATATAGGTCTTCATGAATCATCTGTACATTTCGAAAGGTAATTATTGTCCAGCATTGTCAGCAGAAACATTCTTTCTACACTTGTCGCATATAGGCACGAATCATTGTCAGCCAAGCATCATATTTCTGCCCGGCCGACCAATATGTCACAATCTTCACCCGGATTACTATCAGTTTGATTCTGCCGAAAGAAGAATAAAGAGCTGCCGACGGACGGCATGATTTATAGAAGAAAACAACCGGAGTATTGGCATTTTTCCATACAAACGGTCATAGATAGGTTACAGCATCCCTTGCGCCGCAAGCTCACGTGCTGCAATCTCCAGCTCGGCATACCACTCTTCGCCAAACTTGCGGACGAGGGGTTCCTTCAGGAAACGATAGACCGGAAGGTTTTCCTTCTTGCCTAGGAGTACGGCAGCCTTGCAGACATCCCAACGATGGTAGTTGACGGCTTTGTAGGGGCCGTAGTCGCCCACACGGATGGGATAAAGGTGGCAGGAAACGGGTTTGTAGAAGTCGGTGCGACCTTCGCGGTAGGCTTTCTCAATGGCGCAGTAGCATGAGCCTTTGTCGTCGTAGCAGGTAAAGACGCAATCTTTATTGTTGACGATGGAGGTCACAAGGTCGCCTTCGCAATCGATGTAAGCTACTCCCTGCTTGTCTATCACGGCGCGTGCCTCGGGCGACAACTCATCCCATATCAAGGGGAGGACTTCCTCCAGTTTGTCCAGTTCGTCCAGTTCCACCGGAGCACCGGCATCGCCTTCAATACAACATGCACCCTTGCAAGCATCCAAATCACAGAGAAACTTCTCTCGAAACACATCGAAAGACACTACCACATCGCCTATCTGAACCATTCTATCGAATTATGAATTTTAGATTTCTTGAATTATATGACTATTATTACTTAAAGTACAGCATTAACTGTATATAAAGGAGGCATCGCTTCGCTCCACTCACCCCTTCCTTCGCACCTCGTTTCTTCTCCTTCGTGCCTCGCTGAAGAAGGTGATGCTTATCGTATTGTCCTTGCCAATGCGAAGGGTGCCATGGAAGGTCTCTACGAACAGCCGGCAGATTTCGCTCTTGACAAAGGCATTTTGGTCATTGCCCGCAACAAGCCGCGCCAACGGACTGTGCTGAATGATGATGATGAGCGAGTCTGCCAACGTACGGACGATGCAGGTCACCTCCGGAGGTGTCTCATCGTCTGCCTTCAATGCGGCCATGCAGGTCACCAGAACCCTCTTGAACCAAATGCAATCAATGAGATATTTCCACTCTTCGACATCGCTGGCCAGCGTGGCTTGGGCACGGTTGCCTTCTACGAACTTCGTTTCCCAGACGGCATCGCGGCAAAGGCTTACCAGATTCTCCTCTCCTACCTGAAACTTCATCATGCCGGCCTCCAAACGCGAGAGGTCCAAAATGTCGTTGACCAAGGTCAGCAGGCCTATGGCGCTCTGCCTGATGCGTACCGAGTAGTCGGCTTTCATGTCAGCGGTCAGTGTTTCCTCTGCCGCCAATAGCTGTGCATAGCGCACCACGTCCGAGAGGGGACGGTTGATGCTCTTCGTTATGTTGCGCAGAAATACTTCCTTCATCTTATTGTCTTGCTGCACTTCGAGCATGGCAGCCTTCGTCTCCTTGCGGGCTACGGAGATGTGCTGCCGGATGTGCCATGCACGCCACATCATTATTATCAAGCCTACGAGAGCGGCCAAGGCACATATTCCATAGAGCAAGCGCAGGTCTGTCCGCAACTGTTCCTTGCGCATCAGCGACTGCTGGATGGCTCGGTTCTCGGCCAATACGGCCTCCTGACGTTGCAGCAGGTCGTTGTTGATGGAATCTGCTTGAGACACCAAACCTGCATATTCCTCGACTGCCTCTTTCGTCCGTCCGGCTGCATAGAGGTATTCTACCTTCTTCTCCATCAGTGCCAGCCAAATCACCGGCTGCGCCTTGTCGCCCCTCACCGAAAGCAGCCAATCCATCTCGCGCAGACAGTCGTCCCACTGATGCACCAACGAATAGTAATTGGCCCAATATTCATGATACTTGCAGGCATAATCGATGTAGGTGCTCGACGAGTAATATTTCCAGCCTTCATCCAGATGCACCTTTGCCTTTTCGGTCTCGTGGGTAGCAAGATAGATAAGGATGTAGTTGAGCTGCACCTCCAAGGAACGGTTGTTCCACATCGTCCGCGCTTGGGAAGGCGTGCGCTCAATCAATCGCTTCAAGGCTTCCTCCATAGCGGCAAGGTGCTTCAGGGCAATCTGATAGTCAAGCTCAGCCACATAAAGCGAGCAGAGCGTCCCTTGAATGGTCAGCAGGTCCGAGTCGGTCAGTCCGTCGAAGTTCAGCACTTCCAGATAGAGGTCGCGCGACTTGGCATATTCTTCCATGAACCGATAGGCATCTGCCTTCCCCATCATGGAGTAGGCCACTCCCATCTGATAATCTACGGATTTTGCCTCCTGCTCCAGACGGTCGGCACGGTGCAAGGCATCTTCGTAGTTGCCATTGGCTGCACACAGGGCCAGAGCACTGCGGGTAGATTTGAAGTAGCGGGCATATTGCTTGTATTCGTAGCACACTTGTTTCAGGTCGTCCAACGTGGTCCACATCAGCTCCATGTTGAGACGGTATTGGGCATAGCGATAGCGGTCGTGCATGGCTTGCAGCAGCAGTTCGCCGCCACCCAACGCACGGGCATCAGCGGCTTCGCGGTCGGCCAACTCCATGGACCAATCCGATTGTATGTAGCGCTGGAACTGTGCGACGGTTGTCCGATAGCGCAAGGTGTCGAGCGGCATGGCATCCAGCATACGGAAAATGCTGTCGCGCTCCGGATTGCTCCCTGCACCGGCATCTTGCGCCTCAACGCCCCACACTGCCGGAAGACAGAACAGGCACAACAGGCATCCTATGGCAAACATTCTTTTCATAGGGCCTCCTCCTCCTGCTTTAATGGGTGGGTAAAGACGAAGCGGGCACCGTCTTTGTAATCAGAATCTATCCATATATCGCCTCCCAGTCGGGTCACAATCAGCTGGCAGATGGAAAGCCCCAAACCAAAACCTTGCGCACCTTCATTCAGTTTCTCGAATCGCTTGAAGATTTTATCGTGCTTCTCCACCGGAATGCCACAACCGGTATCGCTGACGGAGAAGCGGGCCAGAGCATCTTGCTGCAACTCCAGCTTCAGTACAATGCTTCCTTTCGGGGTGAACTTGGTGGCATTCACCAATAAGTTTATCAGTATCTGTTGCAGCCGTTGCACGTCGGTCTCCAGCATCAGGCTCTGCAAGTCGGTCTCGAAGGAGAGCTTGGCTTCGGTGTTGTGCTTCACCTTATCCACGGTGTCGACGATGTTGCGGCACAACGCCACGGCATCTACGGTGCGTATATCGAACTTCATGTTGCCTACATCCAGACACGAAATATCGATCACGTCGTTAATAAGTTTCAGAAGAAGTTCGGAATTGAGGCGGATGACGCTGTTACACTGTTCGCGAATCCCCTCGTCAATGCCCTCGGTGGCCAGCACATCCGAGAACCCCATCAGGGCATTCAGCGGGGTACGGATTTCATGGCTCATGTTGGAAAGGAACAGACTCTTGTTGCGCATCGAGACTTCGGCCAATGTCTTGGCCTTCTCCATTTCCTGCCGCGACTGATTCAGCTTGCGGCTGTTCCATCGCAGGAAAATCCAGCCACACAATCCCAGCACAATCAGTCCTCCCAGCAACAGGGTGGCCTTCAGATACAAGCTGTTCAGCGCACGCTTGTTGTCCAGCACCAATTCTTCCAGTTGGTAGGTGTCGCGCAGTGGCTCTATCTCATGCGAATAGAAAGAATGATAAAGGGAATCCTGACGGGCATAAATTCGGGTATAAGCTTGATAAGCAGAGTCGTATTCGTTCCGTTGTTGCAGCAGGCGCACTTGTTCCCGCAAGAGACTGTCGTTCCTAATCTCCGCAGAAGCGGCGGGCCATCCCGCAATCCATATAAGTGAGAACAAAATAATAACCTTTAAACGCATACAAGCACTGCTTAAGTGGGGTTACTCGATAAAGTAGTCTGTCAACAGCATGATATAAAGGAGATAGAAGCAAGGGCGGCGGGCAGAAAAGCTATGATTGAGCCATCAGAAAAGATTGTTTTCGCCGACCCATCTCTATGTTTTTTTCTTTTCTATAAGGAGCAGCATGGGCTGCTCCTTATAGATTTATATTACAAAGGATAAGTGTCTCTTTATCCAATCAGGTCCTTACCTGTCATTTCGGCCGGCTGTGCCATGCCCAAGATGTGCAGGATGGAAGGAGCTACATCGGCCAACACACCGTTTTCTACCTTGGCCTCCTTGTTCTCCGTCACGTAAACGAAAGGAACGGGATTCAGCGAGTGGGCCGTGTTCGGAGTACCGTCGGCATTCAGTGCATGGTCGGCATTACCGTGGTCGGCAATGATGATGACCTCGTAGTCGTTGGCCTTGGCAGCTTCTACGGTGTCCTTCACGCAAGCGTCGATGGCGACAACGGCCTTCTCGATGGCTTCGTAGATACCCGTATGGCCTACCATGTCACCGTTGGCATAGTTCACCACGATGAAGTCGTACTTCTGCGTCTTGATGGCTTCCACCAATTTGTCCTTTACTTCGTAGGCACTCATCTCGGGTTTGAGGTCGTAAGTAGCCACCTTCGGAGAGGGAACCAAGATGCGGTCTTCGTTCTCGTACGGAGTCTCGCGGCCACCGTTGAAGAAGAAGGTTACGTGCGCATACTTCTCGGTCTCGGCAATGTGCAACTGCGTCTTGCCGTTGTTGGCCAGATATTCGCCCAGCGTGTTCTGCACATTCTCCTTGTCGAAGAGGATATGTACACCCTTGAAGCTGGCATCGTACGGCGTCATGCAGTAGTATTGCAGGCCGGGGATGGTGTTCATGCCCTGCTCAGGCATATCCTGCTGAGTGAGGACGATGGTAAGTTCCTTGGCACGGTCGTTGCGATAGTTGAAGAAGATGACTACATCGCCTTCCTTGATGGTGCCGTCGAATCCACCGTTGACGATAGGCTTGATGAACTCGTCCGTCACACCTTCGTCGTAGGATTCCTGCATGGCCTGAACCATATCATCGGCCACCTTGCCCTGTCCGTTCACCAGCAGGTCGTAGGCTACCTTTACACGTTCCCAACGCTTGTCGCGGTCCATGGCATAGAAGCGTCCGATGATGGAGGCTACCTTGCCGGCCGACTGATTGCAGTGTGCAGTCAGTTGTTCGATGAAGCCCTTGCCGCTCTTCGGGTCGGTGTCGCGGCCATCCATGAAGCAGTGGATAAAGGTGTTGTCGATGCCATATTCCTTGGCAATGTCGCAAAGTTTGAAGAGATGGTCGAAGGAGCTGTGAACGCCACCGTTGGAAGTCAGTCCCATGAAGTGGATGTTCTTGCCGTTCTGCTTGGCGTATGAGAAGGCGGAAACGATTTCCTTGTTCTGAAGGATGCTGCCGTCGGCACAGGCACGGTTAATCTTAACCAGGTCCTGATATACGATGCGGCCTGCACCGATGTTGAGGTGGCCTACCTCGGAGTTACCCATCTGTCCGTCGGGCAAACCTACGTTCTCACCGCTGGCTTGGAGCTGTGAATGCGGATAAGTGGCCAGCAGGCTGTCCCAATAGGGAGTGGGAGTATTGAAGATAACGTCGTCTTTCTTGTGGTCGCCTATTCCCCAACCATCAAGAATCATTAAAAGGGCTTTTTTACTCATAATATTGTAGTTTATAATTTGTACAATCCTTACCTACCGAAAAACGTTTTCGGATTAGCAATCTTACACTAAAAACGCCTTTCGCGGCACAAAGTTACAAAAAAGCATAATGAAAGCGCACAGTTTCAAACGATTTATATACTTTTGTTGCGCTTTAAATAACTAAAAATAGAAAATATGGACGATTCAAGCCCGCGAACGTGCACTAATATTCACCAGTAAAGCGAACGGAGACGTTGGTCGCAATGCCTCTGTACGCTTCAGAAAAACAAACGATAGGAGGCAAACAACATGAGAAAGTATCTCTACTCTGAAGGCGGCTTCGTAGAGAAGGCCGCATGGGAACCGAATTGCTGGGTCAACGTAGAATGCCCGGACGATGACGACTTCAAGTTTCTGACCGAAGAGCTGAAGGTTCCCGAATCTTTCCTCGAAGACATAGCCGATACGGACGAACGCCCGCGCACCGAGACCGAAGACAACTGGCTGCTCACCATCCTGCGCATCCCCATGCAGAGCAATCAGCACGGCATACCATTCATCACCGTACCCATAGGCATCATCACCAACAACGAAATCATCATATCGGTCTGCTACCACCACACGCAGATGATTTCGGACTTCGTGCAGCACACACGCCGCAAGAACATCAGTGTCAACAACAAGCTCGACCTCATTCTGCGCATCATCTACTCATCGGCAGTGTGGTTCCTGAAGTACCTGAAGCAGATAAACAACGAGGTAAGCACCGCCGAAAAGGAACTGGAGAAGAGCATCCGCAACGAAGATCTGCTCCGGCTGATGAAGCTGCAAAAGACGTTGGTCTATTTCAACACGTCCATCCGTGGCAACGAAGTGCTGATAGGTCGCCTGCGAAACATATTCCAAGACACCAACTACCTGGACAAGGACCTGCTGGAAGACGTTTCCATTGAGCTGAAGCAGGCCTACAACACGGTGAACATCTACAGCGACATCCTGACGGGTACGATGGATGCCTTCGCCTCCATCATATCGAACAACGTGAACGCCATCATGAAGCGCATGACAAGCCTTTCCATCACCCTGATGATACCCACACTGATTGCCAGCTTCTACGGCATGAACGTAGATATACATCTGGAGAACTTCCCTCACGCCTTTGTCTTCATCGTAGCCCTGTCGATAGTGCTGTCGGCACTGACGTTCGTATGGTTCAGGAAGATTAAGTGGTTTTAATACTTCAGCACCTTCGCCGCCACCGTCTTGAACTGGGGCATCGTCATGCCGATGGAAGCACCGATGTAGGTGGGGTCGCAGACGGTGTACTTCTGACTGCCTACCATGAGGTAGTCGCCACTGACATCCTGCGTGAAGCGAACGGCAGTAGCTATGTGGTTGGGATAATCCAGATAGACTACATCCAGCCCCAACAGATTCTTCACCAAGTAGGCATACAGCACCGAGCGGTCCTCGCAGTCGCAATACGGATAGTAGAAAAGCTCTTCCACGAAGAAAGGCTTCTCGTAGCCAAACTGTTCATCGTCCGTCTGATACTCAAATCCGGTCTGCACAAAGTTCAGCAGGAGGTTGGCGGCATCCTGCTCGCTCTTCCCTTGCACGAGGGGCGAGAGTGCGGACAGTATCTCGTCTTCCACCCCGGCATTGACCTTGGAAGTGGCAAACACCTTGTACTCGCACTGCGGATAGCTCTTATAAACTTCCATCAACGACTTGGGCACATCTACCGTCACCTTGGCATCGCTGTTCTTGGCTTGGTGCGTACTGCTGACGGTCTCCCCGCCCACGGCGATATTGGTCTTGACGGCCATGCCCAGTTGGTTCTTGGCATTGGGAGCATCCTGCTGACACATATAGAAGGAATAGGGCTGCTTGCTGTCTATATCATAATAGGTGTCGTTGTTCTGCTTGATGTAGGGGCAACCATAGAGCTGACTGTCGGCCGTGGCATACAGCACGAGGCTGTTGTCGGAGGCCTTGCGAGCCATGCGTGCCTTGTAGCCCAGTTGGTTCAGCAGGAACTGACGCATCACGACGCTTTCGTTGGTGGTAGAGCAATAGGCCTCGGCCACTTGCTTCACCAGCATGAACACCATCCAGTCGTTCAGTTCGCCGCCTTTGGTCAGGGTGTTGAAGTCTTCTATCAGGGGCTTGTAGTCGGCTTTGCACAGGGTTTCGTAGGCATCGGCCACGGCATTCTCGTTGGTGCCGGACAGTTTGCACTTACGGTTCAGGCCGTTGCTGAAGTAATAGGTACTGCCGGCATACACAAACTTGGTACGTCCCGTTCCACCGGCAAACAGGGGCTTGCTGCTTTGGGTGGCGGGCTTCGTAGTGGGCTTGGTTACGGGCTTTGTTTCGGGTTGCGGCTTTTCTACAACAGTGGGTTCCTTTGTCACTACCGGATTCTCTTCCACCACTACCACGGGCTTCTTTACTTCCGGTTTCGTCTCGGGCTTGTCCTCGGCTACGGGCACTTCGGGCTGTGTATCGGCTACCGGCTCCTCTTCTACCACCACCACGGGGTTCTTCTTCTCCGTGGCAGGCTGTTTGTCCGCAACCTTCTCCTCCACGACGATGACAGTGGGTTCTTTCTTCTTCTTCACTATCACTTCGGGCTTATCGAAGGTGATGTCGTCCGTGTCCTTCACCTTTGTCACGGGCTTTTGCTTACCCTCGGCGGTGCTTTGGTCCAGAATTTCCTCAATGGTGAGGCAGACGGGCTTCTCGTCTTTGGGTGCCGTCTTCTCGTCATACACTATCGGCTTGACGGGTTCGGGCTTCACGGGCTTCTCCACCGGCTTCTCGCCTTCCAGCTCTGCCCAGGGGTTGCGCATGAAGTTGATAAACTCCTTGTTGGCATCGTCCATGAACTGATTGAACTCCTTCTGCTGCTGTTGCATGAAGCTGTCGAAATCGTCCGTCTCCTGCGCTCCGGCCACGAAGGGGACACACAGGCATATCAGCAACAATCCTATCTTCTTCATAATCTATTGGGTTTGGAGATATAAAAAAAGAAGGGCATACCCAGCCTTCCGCTACACGGACGCACGGGCATGACCTCCATCGGTTTGTTTGTTTTATTCTTCGCCTTCCACCGGCTCGCCGATGAACTCTTCCACCTGCTGAGACAGGTTGCCCAGCGATGCTTGCTTGCGGGCTTCGGTAGCAGCTTCCTCGCGGGCTTGCTTGGCCTTGGCCTCGTCGATGGACATGAATACGTTGAATTCCTTGTTGCCGTCAGACCCCTCACGCACCAATACGAAGTGTTGCTTCACCAGACCGCTAATCTTGGTATTGACACCCGATTCGTAGGCAGCACCGAACTTATCTATCTCTTCCGTCGTCACCGAAGCATCGGACGACATGATGGACTTCACCTTACCCACCACCTGTGCCTTGGCACGGCTGGCATAGCTGGTGATGGCGTTCTGAATGGCATTCTCGCGGCCAATCTTCGGGTTCTTGCCCGTGGCTATACCGGTGAGGGGGATGCGGTTATCTTCATCTTCTTCCAGATACGTATTATACTTCAGCAGGGCATAGTCCAGCGTCGTAGTAGAAGCCTGCATGGTCCAGCCTTCTTTCTTCAGTTCCTTTGCACGTTTCTTCGTGTTCTTTTCCAATTGCTTGGACTGAGCGCTAACAGATGCCACGCTGCCAAACAGTACGGCAAACACCAGCATCGAATACATAAAAATCTTTTTCATATTATTTGAGTTTTTAAGTTTTGAGTTTCTTCGTTTTTAGGGAGTTAAAGGAGTTATAAGGAGTTAAAAGCCAATACTTTTTCAATTAACAATTGACAATTAAGCTATGCAGATGGAAAATACCAACC
>JAUNJD010000106.1 GCA_030523205.1 Bacteroides sp. | reverse complement strand
GGAGCGGAAAACGAGACTCGAACTCGCGACCCCAACCTTGGCAAGGTTGTGCTCTACCAACTGAGCTATTTCCGCAATGAATGATGACCTTCGTGTGTGAAGAGAAGGAGACTCGAACTCCCACGACATTATTGTCACTACCCCCTCAAAGTAGCGCGTCTACCAATTCCGCCATCTCTCCATACACTGGAACATTCTGTCAAAGAACCGACTGCCTTACCTTGTGCCCAGAACAGGACTCGAACCTGCATGCCTCTCGACACACGCACCTGAAACGTGCGCGTCTACCAATTCCGCCACCTGGGCTTAGGTAACTGCAATCTGCATTGAGCGGAAAACGAGACTCGAACTCGCGACCCCAACCTTGGCAAGGTTGTGCTCTACCAACTGAGCTATTTCCGCGATTGCGGATGCAAAGGTAGGCATTTTCCTTAAACCTGCAAACATTCGGAGAACTTTTTTTCATGGAAGTTTTTCGCATCTATCCTCCGAATGCTAACAGGATTTTGAAAATCAGCTCATTCGGTCACGATAATCTTCGTATGAAAATTGCTTGAATATTTCAGCTTTCCCCTCTTTTGTCCACATTGCGATGGCCGGATGATGGATTCCATTGAACATATTCGTCTTCACCGTGGTGTAGTGAATCATGTCTTCAAACACGATTCGCTCGCCAATCTTCAGTTCATGGTCGAAGCTCCAACTCCCCATATAGTCCCCGCTCAGACAAGAATTACCTCCTAAGCGGTAAACATACGGTCCGTCGCTCCCCATCACAGCATCACGCACAGCCGGCTGATAAGGCATCTCAAGGCAGTCGGGCATGTGGCACGTAAAGCTGACGTTCAGAATAGCGGTACGAATGCCCCTATTCTCCACTATATCCACAACCTCCGAGGTCAATACTCCCGTCTGCCAAGTGAAGGCTGACCCGGGTTCCAAGATAATACGCAAATGGGGATAACGTTCCTTCAGTCCCTTCAACAGACCAATCAGATGCTCCACATCATAATCTTTCCGTGTCATCAGATGTCCGCCTCCCAAATTGAGCCAACGAAGCTGAGGAAACCATCGGGCGAATTTGGCCTCCAAATGCTGCAACGTGCGCTCCAATTCGTATGAAGACGACTCGCAATGACAATGACAATGAAAGCCCTCAATTCCTTGCGGCAATTGGTCGGGCAACTGCTCTGCCATGACTCCGAAGCGTGTACCCGGGGCACAAGGGTTATAAAGCTCCGTTTCTACTTCCGAGTATTCAGGATTGACACGTATGCCACACGATATCTTGCTTCCGGCTTCCTGAATCGTCGGATAGAAGCGCTGAAACTGCGACAGTGAATTAAAGGTTATGTGGCTGCTGCATCGCATGATTTCGGGGAAATCAGCTTCCGTATAAGCCGGAGAATAGGTATGAGCCTTGCTGCCAAACTCCTCCAATGCCAAACGGGCCTCATACACGGAGCTGGCTGTTGAGTGCTCTATGTACTCCCTAAAGATAGGGAACGAACGCCACATGGCAAACGACTTGAAGGCCAGGATAATTTCAACTCCGGCACGATCGGCCACACTCTTTATCAACGTGAGGTTCTTCCTCAGCAATTCTTCCTCCATGATGTAACAGGGAGAAGGAAAAAGAGAAAAATCTATCATAGTTATTCTTTATATAATTAATCTCGCAGGCTCCGAACTGTCAGCAGGTACAAACTCACGAAACGAGCCAACTACTATCCGGGCATACGATGGTTGAGAACATACATTTTTTAATCGTCGGAAGGCAGAATCTTAAACCGAGCAAAGCGTAAAAGCAACTGCTTGTCACCTGCATTTTCAAAGTGGATAGTCGCCTTGGCATTGTCTCCGGCTCCTTCCACCTTCAGCACTTTGCCCAAGCCGAAACGCTCATGCTCAATCAGCTGCCCCGCCCGCACGCCATTACCCACGGAGCTGCCGGAGGTAGTCGCCGAAGCAGAAACATTTATTGCAGCAGGTTCCACCCGCCTTAGGTTACGAGGAGCGGAAGGAGTAAATAAGGATTGCCGTGGGCGTTGCACTTCTTCTCTCTTCCTATATTCAAAACCTCTATCCTGCGGCAAGCGCAGGAAGCGCACATCAATGTCTTTCAAAAAACGGCTTGGGCTTCCAAATTCCATCTTCCCATAACGATAGCGAGACTTGGCATACGTCAGATAGCAATGCTGCTCAGCACGTGTAATGGCAACGTAAAACAGGCGACGTTCTTCCTCCAGCGCCCGTGGCGAATCTCCCACCATGCTGCTGGGAAAAAGATTTTCCTCCATGCCTACCACGAACACATTTCTAAACTCCAGCCCTTTGGCTGAATGGACAGTCATCAGGGTTATCTTGTTGTCATCACCGCTCTTGTCCGAATCTTGGTCCGTCAGCAAAGAGACCTCGGACAGGAAATCACTTAGCGATATGTTCATGTTTCCTTCCTCCCGACGTTGGTCGCAAAAGTCACTCATACCATTCGTCAGCTCTTCCAGATTTTCCTTCCGGCTCAAATTTTCGGGGGAATTGTCCTGGCAGATATCCGCTACAATTCCGGACTGCCGGATGATTGCCGTACCCAATTCGTACGCATTCTTCTCTGCCACATCGGCAATGAATCCGTCTATCAGCTCGCGAAATCCTTGCAATTTGCCAACAGTGCCTTTATTGAAGTTCAAACCATAGGTTAACGGTTCGCAAAGCACTGTCCAAAGACTTACGTTGCTTGCCGTGGCAGCAGCTATAATCTTCCCTACCGTCGTATCCCCTATCCCACGCGCCGGATAATTGATGATGCGCTTGAAAGCCTCCTCATCGTTCGGATTTACCACCAAACGAAAATAGGCTATCACATCCTTTATCTCCTTCCGTTGGTAGAAGGACAAGCCGCCATAGATGCGATAAGGCATCCCGCGCTTGCGCATCGCCTCTTCGAATACGCGACTTTGCGCATTCGTACGATACAAGATGGCAAAATCCGAATATTGGCATTGTTCCTCACGCCGCAGTTCTGCAATCTTGTTCACCACAATGTCGCCTTCCTCCACATCGCTATACGCCTGAAACACGCCGATGGCCTCTCCTTTTTCTTTCTCCGAGAATACCTCCTTATGTATCTGCCTCTGATTCTTTTCAATCAGGCTGTTGGCAGCACATACAATGGTCTGCGTGGAACGGTAGTTCTGCTCCAGCTTGAAGACCTCCGTACCCGGATATACCTTCGTGAAGTATAGGATATTGTCAATGTCAGCACCCCGGAAAGAGTAGATGCTCTGCGCGTCATCGCCCACCACACACACGTGCCGATGTTCCTTGCCCAACTGCAACACAATGCTGTGCTGGGCAAAGTTGGTATCCTGATACTCATCCACCAGTATATAGCGGAACTGCTGCTGATAACGCTCCAGCACATCGGGATGGTCGCGAAACAACAAAAAGGTATAGAACAGCAAATCGTCAAAATCCATGGCATCCGCCTGCCGACAACGCTCCCAATAACGACGATACACATCGCGCAGGGCCGGCATCTTAGCCGCACAGTCTTCACCATAGGCTTCTTTATTGCCGGCATATCCCGATGGAGACACCAAATGGTTCTTGGCATTGGATATGCGTGCCTGTACCACACCCGGTTTATACACCTTTTCGTCCAGTTGCATTTCTTTGAGAATGGAGCGAATCAGGCTCTTACTGTCCGCCGTATCATAAATGGTGAAGTTCGATGTGAATCCCAGCTGCGCCGCTTCGGCATGAAGAATCCGGAGGAAGATGGAATGGAAAGTGCCCATCCACAGCCTGCGTGCACGCTCTTCGCCCACCTGATGGGCTATGCGCTCCTTCATTTCACGCGCAGCCTTATTGGTGAACGTCAGTGCCAGTATGTTCCACGGCTGATACCCGTTCTCCAGCAAATAGGCAATCTTATAGGTCAGCACACGGGTCTTCCCCGATCCTGCGCCGGCTATCACTAGCGAAGGGCCTTCGTTATAAAGCACTGCTTTCCGTTGTCCTTCATTCAATTCTTGTATATAATCAGGCATATTTCCGTATAGTCATAAAAGAAGTTTGCGGCAAAGATAAAAAAAGCTTCTCAGCCTACCGAACAAATTTCCATCTTATCGTGTTATTATAGTAAAGTAACAAAATAAAATTTTGAACTCATGAATACATTATTAATAACCATAGCAACAATGATTATGACTTATCAAATGCCCCAACTTCCATACGCCAACAATGCGCTGGAACCTGTAATCAGTCAGCAGACAATGGATTACCACTACGGTAAACACCTACAAACATACGTAAACAACCTCAATAACCTCGTACCGGGAACCAACTACGAAGGCATGGCCCTGACGGACATTGTAGCAACGGCTCCGGATGGGGCTATCTTCAACAATGCCGGGCAGGTACTGAACCATACCCTGTACTTCCTGCAATTCTCTCCCCACCCGACCGAGAGTGCTCCCACCGGCAAGCTGGCAGAAGCCATCCAACGTGATTTCGGCAGTTTCGAGAATTTCAAGAAAGAGTTCAATGCCGCCGCCATCGGTCTGTTCGGCTCAGGCTGGGCATGGCTCTCGGCCGACAAGGATGGCAAACTGCACATCACCAAGGAAGCCAACGGAAGCAATCCGGTACGTGCCGGCCTCACCCCGCTACTGGGCTTCGACGTTTGGGAACATTCCTACTATCTGGACTATCAGAATCGTCGCGCCGACCACGTAAATGCCCTTTGGAGCATCATCGACTGGGAAGTTGTCGGCCAACGGATGAAATAAACGAACTAAGCCGGAACTTACATTATATCAACAAGAAGCGCATCTGTCTGCCTAAGGCTACGGATGCGCTTCTTATTGTTTAGTCTTCGCTCTAACATATTTTATAAAAAAAGGTTGGCTTCTGACAGAAGGATTCATTAACTTTGCTAAACTTAAATGTCTGACGGAAGAAATGAAACTTATTGTAGTTACAGCCCCCACGTTCTTTGTAGAAGAAGACAAGATTATTACGACACTCTTCGAAGAAGGTCTGGATATCCTGCATCTGCGGAAACCGGAAACCCCTGCCATGTACTCTGAACGGCTATTGACGCTGATTCCGGAAAAATACCACAAGCGTATCGTCACCCACGAGCATTTCTATCTGCAAGAAGAATTCAATCTCATGGGCATCCATCTGAATGCCCGCAATCCCAAAGAGCCTCACGATTACGAAGGTCACGTCAGCTGCACCTGCCATTCCGTGGAAGAGGTAAAAGGCCGCAAGCACTTCTACGACTATGTATTCATGAGCCCCATCTTCAACTGCATCACGAAAGCCGGAGTAACATCCGGCTTCACCCCCGAAGAGCTTCGCCAAGCCGGCAAAGAAAAGATTATCGACAGCAAAGTTATGGCCTTAGGTGGCATTACCCCCGACAACATCCTTCAAGTGAAGGATTTCGGATTCGGTGGCGCCGTCATCATGGGCGACCTCTGGAACAAGTTCAATGCCTGCTCCGACCGCGACTATATGGGGGTTATCCGCCATTTCATCCGACTGAGGGACATGGCAGACTAAAGCCCACGAGGCATCGTCCAAAACTCATTGAGTTTTCAGTCACAACCCCACGAATTTCAAAACAAAACTCCACGAATTTCCGTCCAAAACTACAGCAGTTCCGGACGAAAACCCGTGGAATTTTTTCGTGTCGTATTTTTGTCTATCACCTATTCTTCTTTCAGAGGAACAGAGAAGTAGAATATAGACCCTTCACCCTTCTTGGAAGTAAACCACAGTTTACCGCCATTCTTCACGATGAAATCCTGACACAGGAGGAGTCCCAATCCTGAACCTTCTTCGTTCTTTGTACCAAATGTACTGAAGTGCGTATCGGTATGCAACAATTTCTTCTGTCCTTCTTCGTCGATACCGCAGCCATGGTCTTGTACGCTGACAACAGCCATATTGTCCTGTACCTGCATCTTAACCACGATTTCCGTGCCTTCGTTGCTGAACTTGATGGCATTGCTCATCAGGTTGCGTACGATGGTCTTCAGCATATCAATGTCACCGTGAACCAACATTCTTCCGGCTTTCTCTTCCTTGATGGTAATCTTCTTCAGTCCGGCAACCATGTTGAATATCTCAACAACGCCATCCACCACTTCTACCAAGTCAATGTCCTGGTAAACGACATTCAGCTTTCCGATTTGGCTCTTCGTCCATTTCAGCAGATTGTCCAGCAGGGCAAACACATCTTCCGTCGTCTGATTGGCCATTGTGAGCAGTTCGTACATTTCAGTTCCAATCTTCTCAGCCGGAAGGTTCAAGATAAGCATATTCAATACCATCTTGATGGAACCCATAGGTGAGCGCAAGTCGTGTGCGATGACCGAATAGAGTTTGTCGCGACCGGCAATGGTGCGTTGCAGTTCTTCCGTCTTCGCCAGAATAATGCGCTTGGCAGCAACCAATGATATCTGATGGGTAACACGGATAATCAACTCTTCCTTATTGAAAGGTTTGGAGATGAAATCATTGGCACCCACCTGAAAACCTTTCACAATATCAGCCGTACTGTTCAAGGCCGTCAGGAAAATAATAGGTATCTCAGCCGTTTCAGGATTTGATTTCAGCCGCTGGGCCACTTCAAATCCACTCAGGTCCGGCATCATGACATCCAGCAATACCAAATCGGGTTTTTCTTTCTCGACTTGTTCCAAAGCCTGTCCGCCGTTACTTGCCGTAGCAATCATAAACTTTTCGTTGGTCAAAAGGACTTTGAGCAACAAAACGTTGGACATCACATCATCCACAATGAGGATTTTGTATTCAGAAGGGTTAATTTCCATGTTCATCTTTCTATATGTTTTTCCGTTGTTCTATTAATAATGATAAGATTTGAAATAATCAATGATGTGGAGCAGACCCTCATCCAATTCGATGGTAGGCTGCCAATTCAGCTTTTCTTTAGCCAATGTAATGTCGGGCTGACGTTGTCTTGGATCATCGTGAGGCAGGGGCTTGAATACCAGTTTCGACTTAGAGCCGGTCAATTCAATAACCTTCCTTGCTAACTCTAAGATGGAAAACTCATGGGGGTTACCCAAATTAACAGGCCCGATAAAGTCATCTCCTGTATTCATCACACGTATCATCCCTTCAATCAAATCATCTACGTACTGGAAACTACGTGTCTGATTACCGGTTCCATAAATCGTTATATCCTGATTTTTCAATGCCTGTACCACAAAGTTGGAGACCACGCGCCCATCATTGGGCAACATACGGGGACCGTATGTATTGAAAATCCGAATGATCTTGATCCGTATCCCATTTTGACGATGATAGTCCATGAACAAGGTTTCTGCACAACGCTTACCTTCATCATAACAAGAGCGGATACCTATCGGGTTTACGTTTCCCCAATAGCTTTCCACCTGCGGGTGTACAACCGGATCACCATATATCTCGCTCGTTGAAGCCTGCAGGATTTTTGCTCCTGTCTTCTTGGCCAAGCCTAACATATTGATTGCTCCCAAAACAGAGGTTTTAATAGTTTTGATAGCATCGTACTGATAATGAATTGGTGATGCAGGGCAAGCCAGATTGTAGATTTCATCTACTGCATCCATTTCGAATGGAAATTCCAAATCATGACGTACGAATTCGAAATTAGGCTCTTTTTTCAAATGAGCGATATTTTCTTCCGAACCGGTAAAGAGGTTGTCTAGACATATTACATATTGGCCCTCTTCAACCAATCGTGTGCACAAGTGGGATCCGATGAAACCGGCACCACCACTAACCAAAATTTTCTTCATAACTCTTATCGTGCCAAAAGACACATGAAATCAGTTTGTTTTGTTTATGCGGACAAATGTAGGCGATTTGACTAAATTATGCAAGTTTCAGAACGATTAATTTTATCCTTTTTTTATAAATTATAAGCGGAATACTAGTTTATGTAGTAATAAATTCATATTTCCACCCCCCAAAATGCCAATAAAAAGGAATAATCGGCCATCTCCATCAGCAGACATTTTTCCTACTTAATAGGCATTCTTCTCGCCCCTAAACATATTGGTCACTGTCATCAGCATGATGCGAAGATCGAGCAGGAAAGTCCAATTCTCGATATACCACAAATCTCGCTTGACACGCCCTTCCATTTGCGAAAGTTCCTTTGTCTCACCCCGGAAGCCCGTCACCTGCGCCCAGCCTGTAATGCCCGGCTTCACCAGATGACGCATCATGTACTTATCTATCAGGTGAGAATATTCTTCGGTATGCTTCAGCATGTGCGGACGCGGCCCTACCAAGGACATATTGCCCAGGAAGACATTGATGAATTGCGGCATTTCGTCCAGATTGCTTTTGCGAAGGAAGTTTCCGAACTTCGTCTTACGCGGGTCGTTCTTCGTGGCCTGCACTTTATCAGAATCTTTGTTCACCTTCATCGAACGGAATTTATAACAAGTGAAGTCGCGCCCGTCTTCCCCCGTACGGGTCTGTTTGAAGAAGATAGGACCGGGAGAAGTAATCTTGATAATCGTTCCCACGACAATATAAAGAATGGGGAATATAGTCACCAAGAACAAAGAAGAGCACAATAAGTCGAAGCCGCGTTTTACGAAACGATTCATAGGACGCTGCAACGGCTCCCGGCGGATGGAGAGTACAGGCACGTCGCTCAGCAACGTCAGTTGCAACTGCCGCTTCACATAGTTGCGCACATTCGGAACACTGTAGAAGCGAATCATATTATTCTCGCAATAGCGAATCAACGCCAGCACATCCTTCTGACATACCGAAGGAAGGTCGCAATATAGTTCCTGCACCGGATGTTCAGGAAGCCACGCCATCAGACGAGCCATCTCAGCCTTATATCCTTCGCTGAAGGGGTAGCTTCCGTCCGTATCTCCCTTGAAGAACATCCCCTCGACCTTATAGCCGAAAGTGACTTCGCTCATCACATGGTTCAACTCCAGCATATTGTCACCACCGCCCACCAAAGCTACGGTACGTACGTTCTGCCCGCGACTACGGGTCAGCTTCACCCACTCGCGCAAGCCCAGACGCCACACAATAAGCAGCAGCAGAAAAAGCAGATAGAAATAGAGTAAATAGATGCGTGAAATAGCCCCGATGTTCAGCAAGCCCAATACTGTAATGAAAATGGTTGCATGTACGCACACCGTTCCCAACAAACGCCCTACGATAATCTCCGGACGAACAATGCGATTGTGAAGGATTATCTTGAATATGGACAAACATGGAATGTAGCATAGATTGGCAATGACCAAATAGGTGTTCAAATCGACCTGCTGCATAGCGAGCGGACGTACGGCTACCAATATAAAATATAGTGCTATCATCGCCGCATTGAGCAAGACGAAATCACCGCCAATGGCAATGTTACGAATCATATCGGAACGCTCCGGGGACAACTGTTTCATACCAATATAATAATAATGTTTGTTTTTGTTTATTCTTTCAGCAGTTAACAATGCTGCAAAGTTAAGCATTTTTATTGAAACAAGCAGCAATCTATCCGAATCTTCTATCACCGAAAACATATTTATTCGGCAACAGGAATCTCACACGCACCAAAGTTTGTATTGACAAAGAAAACGCAGACCGCACAAACGCCATATTGGTGATTTTTTCGGACTTTCTGACCATCCGTCAGAAGTTTCCTCCCATCACACACTTGCGGACGTTTGTACAATCTGCGTTTATGATATTAAGACTTATTGCAGAGTTCCATTATTGGTGCTGATCTCTCAACAAGTCGTTGACAGTCTTCACCGGATTGAAGGTACTCAGGGGCACCTCTACAAATACAGTGTTCCAGTCGCTCATGGCACCATTCCACAGGCCGGGAAGTTCAAGGGCCTTCAAGTCCTTTCCATTCTTCGACTTATAGGAGATAAATCCGGTTGCCTTATCCACATACTTCACCAAATCGAACTTATGTCCTTTGTAATCGCGTACGGCACAAACCAAATCTACGGGATTGAAGTGGGTGCCCTTTTCGAACATTTCCTTCTTCTGCGGATCCTTCATGTCAATCTGCGAGCTTTCGAGAATCTGCAATGACACGGTTCCGTCGCTGTTGTAGGCAAGGAACGGGCCACCACCGGGTTCACCCACATTCTTCACCATACCGCAAACACGCATCGGGCGGTTGAGCTTCTGCTTCAGATAGATGACGAGTTCGGCATCTTCCAGATTTTTGGTTTCGGGATTCTTGCAGTGCAACTTCTTCTGGAGGAATTGCAGCACCTCTATCACCTGTTCGTGCGTATATTTTCCGCTATCGAGCAGTTGCAGGTAAGCGAAAGTCTGCTGCTGCAAAGCTACCAACACACCGGCAATCAGCTTCTTGTAAAGCACGGTATCACCCTTCAGCTTATCGGGCACCACGTTGTCGATGTTCTTGATAAAGATTACGTCTGCATCCAAGTCGTTCAGGTTTTCAATCAATGCGCCATGACCTCCCGGACGGAACAGCAACTTGCCGTTGTCGCGGAAAGGCTTGTTCTCCATATCGGCGGCAATGGTGTCGGTACTGGGTTTCTGTTCGGAGAAGGAGATGTTGTAGTCCACCCCGTACTTCTTGGCATAGAGGGCAGCCTTTTCATCCACCAATGCCTTGAACAGCGGACGATGCTCGGGCGACACAGTAAAGTGAACGTTCACCTTTCCGTTACGGTTGGCCGCATAGAGGGCACCTTCCACCAGATGTTCTTCGAGCGGGGTACGGCTTCCGTCTTCGTACTTATGGAACTTCAGCAAGCCTTTGGGCAATGCGCCATAGTTCAATCCGGCATTTTCGAGCAGAGCGGCAACCACGGCTTTGTAACTGCCTTCGGCCAGCAAATCGGGGATAGCCTTTCCGGCCGTCTTGACGCAGGCAGCATTCAGGTCATCGTAGAAAGCAAACTTTTCTATCTTTTCAAAGAAAGTCTTTTCAAAAGCTGTCTGAGGTGCATCGTAGTCGGCTCCTAGGAATTCGAAAAGATTCTTGAACATACGGCTGGCTGCTCCGGAAGCGGGCACAAACTTCACGACAGTCTTATCGGTCTGCGTGTAAGCCTCCCATGCGTCCAGATACTTTTTCTGCGCATCGGCTTCGGGAGCCAAAATACCGTTTTCTATGGAAGCTGCCGCAAACAGCTTCAGAAATGGGAAACCTTTTTCAAAACTTGCCAACTGATCGGCAATCTGCTCTTCCGAGATGCCTTTCTTGGCGAGCAATTCTTTGTCTTGGGGTGTTATCATAATATATCAAATTATTAAATGATTGCCCAAAAATATAAAAAATAGTGACTACGATAAAGAAAATCGAGAAAAAAGATTCTAAAAAGGACATATAAAAAATGCGTTGGCAACATTTCCGGATGTACCAACGCATTTTTTATAACAATTTTGCAATCTCTTTTAGTTCAGCTTTACGAAAAGCTCACCTTCCACTTCCTCAGTCGAGATTTTGTCTTCTCTCAACAACCAACCGAGGCCCAAGAACAAATCTTTATCGATCAGCTTAGTAGCCTTCTTGATTTGCTTAGCAGTTAAACCCTCAGTTTCATTCAGTGCATTCCAAATTTTTCCTGCAGTTTCACCAGCTTTTTCTTTTAACATTTTTCTATCGTTTTTAATTAGACATTTTGCATAAAATCTGCCCTCTCTCATGAGTTTCAGATTTTATTTCAGTGGCAAAGATAGTTATTTTTATGTTATATAGCAGTTTATTGGGATTTTTTTTCATATCCATGTAAGAAAAAACGGCTTTTTCCCTTCATTTCTGCTTTTTTTCCAGGTATTCTTTCCAAATAGTGGCGGCTTCTTCTATGATTTTCGGGCACGGACGCTTGGCGTAATACTGCTCCGTACGGGCTTCGGGAATGGCAGAACCTTCGGGCTTCTTGAGTCCCAAGAGTTCGGCGCAAATCACCGATCCGTTGCGTTTCCTGAATTCCTCGGCCAACTGTTGCACCAAGGCATAATTGGCAGCCTTGCCTTCGCGGTCCTTTCCATCCACGGCTCCGGTCTCCAGACCTGCCAGCAGGAAGACACCGCAAGCAGCCCCACATGTCATCCGCATCCGTCCGATGCCCCCACCGAAGGAGGCCGACATACGCAAAGCCTGTTCCTCGGTAAACCCGTACAGGTCGGCATAGGCGGCTACCACCGACTGCGAACAGTTGTAACCGCTCTTGAAAAGCTCGACGGCACGGGCCACTCTATCCTTTTCTTCCATCACTCTATACTACTTTAGTTTATTGTCTTACCCTTCTATCTCCAGCGACATCGGGCAATGGTCCGAGTGCACGGCATCGTTCAGAATCCGTGCCTCTTTCAGCATCCCACGCACCGGCTCGCTCACCATGCAGTAGTCGATGCGCCATCCCTTGTTCTTGGCACGCGAGTTAAAGCGGTAGCTCCACCAGGTATATTCCTGCTTGTCAGGATTCAGCAAGCGGAAGGAATCGATGAACCCGGCCTGAAGGAAACGGGTCATCCATTCGCGTTCTTCGGGCAAGAATCCACTGTTGTTGGCATTGCGGACAGGGTCGTGTATATCAATGGCTTCGTGGCAAATGTTATAGTCGCCGCAAAGTATCAGTTTAGGGCGCACACGCTGCAACGCCACCACATACTCTTGGAAGCGTTCCAGCCACACCATCTTGAAGGCTTGGCGTTCATCGCCACTCGTACCCGAGGGATGATAGACGCTGACTATGGAAAGGTCGCCATAGTCGGCACGGATGAAACGTCCTTCGTTGTCATATTCCTCTATCCCCATTCCGTACTCCACATGGTCGGGTTCACGCTTGGTCAGGATAGCCACCCCGCTATATCCTTTCTTTTGGGCTGAATAGAGGTAGTGATGATAACCCAGCGAATCGAGGGCTTCGGCAGGGTACTGTTCGGGCTGCAACTTGGTTTCTTGCAAGCACAATACATCGGGCTGTTCTTGGGCCACCCATTCGGGGAATCCCTTAGTGACGGCGGCACGAAGGCCATTGACATTGTAGGTAATAATCTTCATCGAATTATGAATTATGTTTATGACTAAATTTCTTTTCTATACTTTATATATTATACGTTTTATT
>JAUNJD010000105.1 GCA_030523205.1 Bacteroides sp. | reverse complement strand
CGACAGTTGGAGCAGCAGTTTGGCAAGCTTCAGGCCGAAGGAACATGGAAAGAAGGCAGTGTGCAAGGTGTGACAGTTTATTATCGCGATATGCAGTTCGAGAAACTGAAACTCCGCTTTACGTTGGCTTTTGATGCGGAAGGAAAGGTGAATGGCATGACGGTGACTCCGTCGCCGGAGCCGGGACCCATTGGAGAGGTCGGGCAAGCTGTGCCGGATAAGGACGAGTACGAAGAACGAGACATCACGGTGCTGACAGACAGCTTTCATCTGCCGGGCACGCTGACTTTGCCCAAGCAGACAGTAGCTGTCCAAGGCAAGAAAGTTCCTTGCGTCATCTTGGTGCATGGTTCAGGCCCGAACGACCGTGACGAAACCATCGGTCCCAACAAGCCTTTTCGCGACTTGGCAATGGGGTTGGCCGAGCAAGGCATAGCGACAATTCGCTACGACAAACGCACGTTGGTATATGGTGCTTCATTTGTTCCGGTGGGCAGAGAGATAGATTACGATGTGGAGACGGTGGACGATGCACTCTCAGCCGTGGCGTTGGCTCGCACTTTGCCGGAAGTGGCGACAGACAGCATATTTGTGTTAGGGCATAGCTTGGGAGGAATGCTGGCACCCCGCATTGCCGAGCGTGCAGGGCTGTTGGCTGGTATCATCCTGTTGGCTGTGCCGGCTAGGAAGATGGCCAATCTCTTGGTAGAGCAAATCGGATACTTGGCTTCCCTGCCGGGTGTCACCGCTGAGGCCAAGCTGCAAGCGGAGGTACAACTCAAGCAGGCGGTCAATATGCAGAAACTGGGTACGGCAGAGTTTGACGAAAGCATTCCCTTGCCTATGGGCTTGCCCCGTTCGTATGGCTTGTTCGACATCCGATACAATCCGGTGGAAGTGGCGGCCAAACTGACGCTCCCCATTTTGGTACTACAAGGTGAGCGTGATTATCAGGTGACGATGGAGGACTTTGGCTTGTGGCGTTCGGGCTTGTCGGGCTGTGCAAATGCAGCTTTCAAATCCTATCCGTCACTGAACCATCTGTTGCAGGAAGGGCATGGGAAGGCTACGCCGATGGAGTATGGGATGGCTTCTTCCATTCCGTCATACGTTATAGAGGATATAGCGGCTTTTGTGCAAGGCCGCATGACACATTAAAATACAAACAAGCAGTGGCAAAAAAAGAATCTTCAACCAAAAGCTTTGTGTTGCGTGTAGATGCTGCAACCATGGATGCCATCGAGAAATGGGCAGCCGATGAGTTTCGTAGCACCAACGGTCAGCTTCAGTGGATTATAGCTGAGGCATTGAGGAAGAGTGGGCGGATGAAGAAAACCTCATCGAAGGAGCCCAAGAACGAAAAATCGGAAGAACTTGAAAACTTAGGATGAAGTTAACAAGGTATTTCCTCGTGGTCTCGTCCCCTCGTCCTCTCGTCAACTCAAAAACTCAGGAACTTAAAAACTCAAAAACTTAAATAAAATGAACTCAAGCAACCGTAAATTGAATGTGCGCTATCAGCCGGGGTGGGTTGACCATATGTTGGAGGGATTGGCTGTCCTTGTTGAGATGGTTATATGGATATGTATCTATCGGCTCTATCTTAAAGAAGGGAACGTCTCACCGGAAGTGTGGACTATGGGTGGCACTTCCCTTTTTAGTCTTATTCTGCTAGGCGTTTGTGCTTACGTACCAGTGCGTTACTACAATTTCCCGTTTCGGGTAAACGAGCGGAATATGGGTGTTCAGTATGCGTTGGCGGTCAAATTAATTCGAGGACTGAATGTGGTGTTGGGGCTGATGTTTTTGGCATGTGTGTTCGTGCCTTATTATCCGAACGCCTCGCTCTTTGTGTCCCTATCCGTGGTGTTGATGGTAATTCTCTTTATAGTCTATGCGATTTTTGCCTATAAGTATCGGTAGGAAGCTGTGTCGTCCTTATAAACTCAAAAACTGAAAAACTTGAAAACTGAAAAACTCAAATACTCAAATGTTTTTCGTACTTTTGCCAATTCAAAAGAAAATATAAGAACGAATGTTGACCAAAGTAATAGAACAAGCTAATATAGACCACTTCGCCAAGTGGCTGGACCGTGCAGATAAAATCGTAATCGTGGCTCATATCTCTCCCGACGGAGATGCCGTCGGCTCTTCGTTAGGGTTGTATCATTTCCTCAATTCACAGGACAAGACGGTCAACGTGATTGTGCCCAACGCCTTCCCCGACTTCTTGAAGTGGATGCCCGGCAGCAAGGACATCCTGCTGTACGACCGCTATAAGGACTTTGCCGACAAGCTGATTGCCGAGGCCGATGTCATCTGCTGTCTCGACTTCAACGCCATCCATCGCATCGATGCCATGGGACCGTCCGTATTGGCTTCTCCTGCCCGCAAAATTCTGATAGACCACCATCTGCATCCGGAGGATTTCTGCCGAATCATCATTTCACATCCTCAGATATCTTCTACCTCAGAACTGGTATTTCGCCTTATCTGTCGCATGGGATACTTCAGCGACATCACCAAGGAGGGAGCTGAATGCATCTACACCGGAATGATGACCGATACCGGAGGGTTCACCTACAACTCGAACAACCGCGAAATATATTTCATCATCAGCGAGCTGCTCTCTAAAGGCATCGACAAGGATGAAATCTACCGCAAGGTATATAATACGTATTCCGAAAGCCGTTTGCGTCTGATGGGGCATGTATTGACCAATATGCGGGTTTACCCCGAGCATCATGCCGCGCTCATCAGTCTGACGAAGAGGGAACAGAGTCGCTTCAACTACATCCGTGGCGACAGTGAAGGCTTCGTCAACATTCCCCTCAGCATCAAGGGCGTCATATTCACCTGCTTCCTGCGCGAAGATACCGAGAAGCCGATGATAAAGATTTCTCTTCGTTCGGTTGGTAAGTTCCCCTGCAACCAGGTAGCTTCCGAATTCTTTGGTGGTGGCGGACACCTGAATGCTTCCGGCGGCGAATACTACGGAACGATTGAAGAGGCGAAAAACATCTTTGAACAAGCATTGGAGAAATACAAACCTATGCTTAGAAATGAATGCAAAGGTTAAAAGTCTTGAAGTTTCTATCGTGAACTTTCTGTTTTCGCATAAATCAAATACATTTGTATATTATTTCTAACCAACAATTTAAATTTTTATCTATGACATTAATTAAATCTATCTCCGGAATCCGCGGAACTATCGGCGGAAGTGCGGGCGAAGGACTGAATCCGCTCGACATCGTGAAATTCACATCGGCATACGCCACGCTCATCCGTAAGACGTGTACGGTGAAAAGCAACAAAATCGTCGTTGGACGTGATGCCCGTATCTCAGGTGAAATGGTGAAGAACGTAGTAGTCGGTACCTTGATGGGTATGGGCTGGGATGTTGTTGACATCGACTTGGCTAGTACGCCTACCACTGAATTGGCCGTTACAATGGAAGGTGCCAGCGGTGGTATCATTCTGACGGCTTCGCACAATCCCAAACAATGGAATGCATTGAAGTTGCTGAACGAGAAAGGTGAGTTCCTGAATAAGGAAGAGGGCAACGAAGTGCTTCGCATAGCCGAGGCCGAAGCCTTTGAATATGCCGAAGTGGACAAGCTGGGTTCTTATCGCAAGGACTTAACGTACAATCAGAAACATATCGACAGTGTGCTGGCACTCGACTTGGTCGATGTAGAAGCTATCCGCAAGGCCGACTTCCATGTAGCCATCGACTGTGTGAATTCGGTAGGTGGCATCATCCTGCCTCAGTTGCTGGAGCAATTGGGCGTGAAGTATGTTGAGAAGCTCTATTGCGAACCTACGGGTAACTTCCAACACAATCCCGAACCCTTGGAGAAGAACTTGGGTGACATCATGAACCTGATGAAGGGTGGTAAGGCTGACGTTGCCTTTGTAGTAGATCCTGATGTTG
Organism: Bacteroides sp.; assembly: GCA_030523205.1. Taxonomy (GTDB): domain Bacteria; phylum Bacteroidota; class Bacteroidia; order Bacteroidales; family Bacteroidaceae; genus Bacteroides. Next base: position 9,254 of record JAUNJD010000105.1, on the reverse strand, counting down.
ACCGTTTGGCTATGATTTGCGGAGATGGCAAGATGTATGGCGAGGAATATACCTTGGTAACGGTAGCCGACTATGTGCTGAAGCACACACCGGGCAACACGGTTTCTAACCTCAGCTCTACACGTGCCCTGCGCGACGTTACCCGCAAGTACGGACAGCAATATTATGCTTCTGCCGTAGGTGAGGTGAACGTTACGACGAAGATGAAGGAAGTAGGAGCTGTTATCGGCGGTGAGGGCAACGGTGGAGTGATTTACCCTGCCAGTCACTATGGCCGCGATGCTTTGGTAGGTATTGCTCTGTTCCTGAGCCACATGGCACACGAAGGCAAGAAAGCCAGTGAACTCCGTGCCTCTTATCCCGCTTACTTCATGGCAAAGAACCGTGTGGACCTGACTCCCGAAACGGATGTGGATGCCATCCTTGCCAAGGTGAAGGAACTCTACAAGGAAGAGGAAATCAACGACATTGACGGTGTGAAGATTGACTTCCCCGACAAGTGGGTACACCTGCGCAAGAGCAATACGGAACCCATCATCCGTGTGTATAGCGAAGCCGCTACGCCGGAAGCAGCTGAGGAAATCGGTCAGAAGATAATGAAGGTGATTGAAGATTTGGCGAAGTAAATCGATTTGTCATCAAATAGAAAGCGGGAAAGGCTACAAAAGGCACTTCCCGCTTTTCTTATTATTATAGTGTGATGATTTTCCCTATTTCCCCCTCAAAGTTTGGAGTAAACACTCCTTTCCCGATATTCTCTTTAATCTCTTCGATGCTCCAGAAACGGCCTCCGTCCAGCTCATCGCTGGGATGGATTTCTCCGTCATACACGGTCTTGTGTACAAAGACAAGCTCCTTCTCGCGAGCCGATTCGAATACGTAGTGCATCAACGTCTCGGGCACAAAGTCGGTGATGCCTAGTTCTTCGCGCACTTCACGTTTAAGGGCTATCTCTACACTTTCGCCCAAATCGACGTGTCCGCCTACCGAGGTGTCCCATTTGCCCGGTTGTATGTCTTTCCATTCAGGACGCTTCTGCAAATACAGTTCGCCTTTCGAGTTGAATACATGAAGATGAATGACAGGATGCAACAGTTTGCTGCCGTTGTGACACTCGCCGCGCGTAGCGGCACCGATGATGTTGCCTTGCTCATCGACAAGGGGGAACATTTCTTGATTGTTATCGTGGTTCATTGATTGGAGTGATTTTTTTAATATGGGGTAAATTGGACCTTTTGTGATAGGTTATCGCATTTAGCGATAACCTCTTTCCATTCTTCTTTTATTAATTCGAACATGAAATCTTTCTAAGTTTCCTTTGACCTGTTCTTTACTATGGCATTAGCAACGACGAATCCCCATAGCTCAGGAAGCGGAAGTCGTGGCTGAGTGCATAGTCATAAATCTTCTTCCAATCGCCGTGTACGAAGGCCGAAACCAACAGAAGCAAGGTACTTTGTGGTTGATGGAAGTTGGTGACCATGGCTTTGACTATTCGGTATTCGTAGCCCGGTGCAATGATGATCTGCGTGCTTGTGTGCAATGTCTCCATGCCGTGGCGGTCGAGGTAGCCGATGATGGCTTGCAGGGCTGCTACAGTAGGGATTGCATCGGTTTGTGCATCTGTTTCATAGGGCTGCCATTGGCGGACGTGCAGCTCTTCTTCGTTGGCATCGGGGTTGCGGAGCAGGGTGACCCCAATGTGGTAAAGGCTTTCCAGCGTGCGTACCGAGGTAGTGCCTACGGCAATGGCTTGTCCTTTGTGGGCTATCAGCTTCTCGATGGTGGAGCGCGAAACGGAGATGTATTCTGTATGCATCTCGTGTCCGGCAATCTCTTCGCTCTTGACGGGCTTGAAAGTGCCTGCGCCTACATGCAAGGTCAGTTCCTCTAAATCTACCCCTTTCTCGCGTAAGGCATCGAGCACGCGGGGGGTAAAGTGCAGCCCGGCTGTGGGAGCGGCTACCGAACCTTTTATCTTGGAATAGACAGTCTGGTAAGTCTCCTTGTCGCTTTCCTGCGTCTCGCGGTTCAAGTAGGGTGGAATGGGCAGTTCGCCGAATACCTCAAGAATATCAGCGAAAGTTATCTCAGGATTGTTCCACCGGAAATCTACCCAATGGCTGGTGCCGTGGCAGGCACCACGTTCAGCGGTCAAGGTAAGGGGCTGGCCTTTGACGGTCATCTCCCGACGGAGAATGCCTTCCTTCCACTTTTTCAGATTGCCTATCATGCAGAGCCATGCGGCGTGTTCCGTCTGTTGGAAGTTCAGTACGTAGTCGTTGGGCTGTATGGGTTCGAGGCAGAACACCTCAATCAGTGCGCCGGTCTCCTTGCGGAAATGCAGGCGGGCTTGTATGACCTTCGTATTATTGAATATCATCAGGCTCCCTTTCGGTAGATAGTCCGGAAGGGAAGTGAAACGGTCTTCGGATACTTCTCCGTGACGATATACCAATAGTTTGGACTGGTCGCGCACAGGCAGTGGAAACTTGGCGATGCGTTCGTCGGGCAACGGATAGTTGAACTCGCTGATACGGATATGCTTGGGATTTTCTTTCATGATTCATCTATTACGGGGTGCAAAGGTAATCCTTTTTAAAATAAGAACTAAAAATTAGGAATAAAGAATTGTTTTGCACTATCTTTGTTGACCGGTTGCAAGGAGAAAAAAGGAATGCAGCCGTTGGTAAACATTGCAAACGTATATTATTATGGTGAAAATAGGAGATAAAGTACGTTTCCTCAGCGAAGTAGGGGGAGGCGTAGTGACAGGTTTTCAAGGAAAAGACATTGTGCTAGTAGAAGATGCGGATGGATTTGATATTCCGATGCCCGTACGCGAGTGCGTGGTCATTGAAACCGATGACTATAACATTCCGACCCCGGCAGCCAAAGCCGCTCAACGCAGGAAAGAAGAGGAACGCCCGGCACGGACAACGCCCGCTGCCTCATCGCCTGCTGCATCTCGGACGTCGCAAGGCATATCGTCTGCCGATTACGACGAACCGCAACGCCGTGTCGAGAAACCGCAGATTTCTGTTTATCGCCAACCGGAGATAAAGGGAGGTGATGCGCTGAATGTCTTTTTGGCCTTTGTGCCCGAGGATATCAAGGCTGTGAGTACCACTCCGTTCGAGGCTTACTTGGTGAACGATAGCAACTACTATATGTACTACACTTATCTCAGTGCCGAAGGCAAGTCGTGGACAGCTCGTTCGCACGGACTGGTTGAACCGAATACCAAACTGCTGCTGGAGGAATTCGAAAAGTCGGAACTGAATGACCGCGAACGGGTAGCCGTGCAGCTGATTGCCTTCAAGGACAATCGCTCTTTCTTGTTGAAGCCGGCAGTAGGGGTAGAGATACGTATTGATACGGTGAAGTTCTATAAGTTGCATACCTTCCAGCAGACCGATTTCTTCGAGACACCTGCCTTGATGTACGACATTGTGCGCAACGATACTCCTGTGAGACAGGTGTACGTTTCTGCGGAAGACCTGCAAGGGGCCTTGATACAGAAGAAGGTTGCCGACGACAAGAGTGAGACCGGCAAGCCGCAAATCCTCGTTAAACGGGGAAACAGCAAGAATGGCATCATCGAGATTGACCTGCACATCGGCGAATTGCTGGATGACACCCGTGGCATGAGCAACAGCGAAATGCTGAACTATCAGTTGGATAAGTTTCGCGAAGTGATGGAGCAGTACAAGAACAAGCGCGAACAACGCATCGTGTTCATCCATGGCAAGGGCGACGGTGTGTTGCGCAAGGCAGTGCTCGACGAACTGAAGCGGAAATACCCCAATTGCCGTCATCAGGATGCTTCGTTTCAGGAATACGGATTCGGGGCTACGATGGTGACTATAAAGTGAAGATGTGGGGGCAGCCCCCACATTACATAATGCAAGAAGCGAATTCAGCGGATTTAGTTGTGAGAAATCCACCGGATTCGCTTCATTTATGATGTATGAACCTCTTTCAATGGCCTATTGGGCAGGTCGGTCCTTCTTTCCTGTCATAGATTTCCTTTTTTCTTAGGGAATATCTTTTTATACCAAGGTCTGGATACGTTGTACACCTTCATTTTGGGGGCCGGAACGATAACTTCCAGTGCTCTTAGGTCGTCCCCGTTGGCTTTTCTGAAGTTCTTGAACTTGGCCGGATAGCCGGTGATGACCAGTGTGCGTTCGCCAAAAGGTCTTTTGGTGTACGAAATCTGCGGCTCCAGAAATACGTCAGCCTGATTTTCCTTCACAATGTCGGCTATCATGTTCTGTTTGCGTAAGTCTAGCGAAGGCTGTCCCCAGTTGAAAGGTACGAAGTTCCATGTCACTTCTTTCTCTACTTTGGGCAGCACTTGCAGGTCGGCCACGGTAGGATATTGATAGATGCCAGAACTAACCTCCAAGGTGGTGGAGGTGCTCTTCCTCATGGTAGAGCAGGACGTGAGCAATGCTATTGCCAGCACGAATAGGAGTAGGGTATTGTATTTCATGTCATTCTTATTTGTTGCGTTCAACTCTAAAATTCTTAAAGGTAGCGGGGTATCCGGTTACAGTGACGGACTTGATTTTCTTGCCAAAGAGTTTTGACTTGATTACCATTTCATGTTGACATTCTACCAAGATGTCCGCATTCCCGTTTTCTTTCAATGCAGCAGCAACGGCATTGCTGATGACGTGTGCCATTCCCGCTTTGCGGTCTTGCTTCTTGGGATAATAAGTGTAGGAGATTTTTGTGCTCGAAACCACTAAGTCAGCCGAGGTGACACTTGTCAGGGAAGTTGCAACCCCTAACGTTGTCGAAGTGGAAGTTCTGGACATAGAGCATGATCCCAATAATAAGACGAGGGACAAACCGAATAAAATTCGTTTCATAATACTAGAGTTTTAGTTATTAATAAAGTTTTTATCCTTGAACGGATTAATATGTTACAAAAATAAACTTTTTCTTGAAAAATGCAAAATCGGTAATCCCTGTAAAATGTACTAAAACATAAAATATTAGGTTTATTATGTTTAAAATTAGGATTAAGTGGTCTATTTTTGTGATTGTTCGGTGCGGTGGCTAATGCTCTATTCCATTTTATTTTGCAAATAAGTATTCCATTTTTAGAGGTTGTTGGCCGAAATATAAATTGTTCATTAAAAATGGGGTTGCCTGATAGGCTCCCATTGTGGATTTCAAGAATTTTGGTATCAAGGAAATACTTGCGTTTCGTGAAAAATGTAGTAAGTTTGCATTATATAATGTACGGATAGATAAAAAAGCGGGATATGCAGAAGATTAAACAGAGTGGAAGGGAATTTTGTTTGGGATTTATGGCTTTGCTCCTTATCGTGGGCTGTGCCCCTCAGAGCAAAAAAGTAGAGCGAAGCGAAGTACAGGCTTTTGAAGCATTTTTTGCCAATAGTGGAGATACCATGTTCTTTATGCCCCGACAGTTTAGGGGAGAAGTATTGCAAAGGATGCGGCAAGTTACCGATAGCTTGGCTCGTTTTAATTATCTGGTTTTGGCATCCAAAACCTGTATGATTTCTTCTGACTTGGATTCTGCATGGCTTCTGCTGAGGCAGACCGACGATTTTATGCTCCGCCAACCTTTTTCTCCGGCGTTGGCCGATTTGCAGTCCGAATGTTTTAACATGAAAGGCAATCTGTATGCCCGTACGGGATATATCGATTCTTCCATGATATGCTTTGAGAAGGCGTACGAACAACGGATGAAGGGCACCCGAATGGAGATAATACCCGATATCTTGATGAATCTGGCCGATGCCTGCAACCGTTTGGGTAAGTTGGACGCAAGTGCCGTTTGGTACAGAAGGGCCTTGCTGCTGTGTGATTCGCTGGATTTGCCATCCAACAGACGGCCACCCATCTACAACGGGTTGGCGCAGATTTACGTGTCTTTGCGAGACTTTGACCAATGCGACTATTACTACAACCTGGCCTTTCAGGATTATGAGGATATGCAACCTAACGAAAAGCAGTTTTATCTGAACAACCGTGGCACCTCCTACTATTATCGTGGCGATTATGAAACTGCCATTTCCTATTTTCGCCGGCTTATCGATTTGACGGATGATTATCCGGATATGCTGTTCGAAAAGAATCTGGGTTGGCTGAATCTAAGCGACTGTTTCCTGCGAATCAATGAGCCGGACTCCGCTGCCAAGTACATCAATCTTTGCCTCCCTTACTTCAAGGAAACAGGCAATGCTACCGGCATCTACTACATTGATACGCAACAAGTGGAGTTGGCTTTGTTGCGGAAGAACCTTTCGCAGGCACGGAACATACTGACCCGGAGTATCACTCCTCCGGACATCGACCCCGACTTGGTGCACATTCGCAATAAATACCTTCAGCAATATTACGAAGAGGCCGGCGATTATCCGCGTGCTTATCATTACCTGAAGGCCAACAATCATCTGGACGACTCTGTGCGCAACGAACGAATAGAGATGCGTACCGCCGACTTGGCGTTGCGCTATCAGCAGGATTCTACCCTCATGGCGCAGAAATACTTTATTCAGGAAAAGGAAAACGAGGTGCTGGAGCTCAGGCAGACACAGATTTATTGGATAGCTTCTTTTGTCTTCATTCTGTTGGTTGTGGCTTTTGTCTATTTGTACAACCAAAAGAAACAGGCTTTGCTGCTTGCGCAGAATCGGCGCACGGTTTCTTCTCTCCGTTTGGAGAATATCCGCAATCGCTTGTCTCCCCATTTCATTTTCAATGTCCTGAATCAGGAGGTTGTCAGCCGAAAATCCGAAGAACGGCAAGAACTGGCTTCCTTGGTCAAGCTGATGCGTCGCAATCTGGAGTTGGCGGAACAGTTGTGTGTCACTTTGGCCGAAGAACTCGATTTCGTGCAGACCTATATTGACCTGGAGCGTCGGGCACTGGGCGAGGCTTTTTATCCCGAGATACAGCTGGGCGAAGGAGTACGTCCGGAGACTGTTTTGCTGCCCTCCATGCTGATACAGATTCCGGTAGAAAATGCGGTGAAGCACGGCCTGCTGGGGAAGGAAGGCGAACGTCGGCTATGGATTCGGGTCAACCGGGTGGCAGACGGCGTTTCCATTCGGGTGACGGACAATGGCGGTGGCTATCGTCCTGATAGTAAGAACAAAGGCACAGGGACCGGCATGAAGGTGGTGATGCAGACCATTCAGATTCTGAACATGAAAAACAAGGAAAAAATAGATGTTTCTGTGCATAATGTTTCGCTGGAAGGAGGCGAAACAGGGTGTGAAATGCAGTTCGTACTACCAGATAAATATGATTATCTGATTTAAATTTTTGACCATTTAGTATTATTTTTAGACTGAATAGTTCTGCTTTTTGGACGAATAATCCATATTTTTGTTTTCTTCTTTTGTGTGAAAAGAATATAATATTTATATTCGCCAAATAAAAGGAAGAAAGGCAATGGACAGGTACAAGGTGGTAATTGTAGATGATGATGACGTGTCTCTGGAGAATTTGAGCTTTAATCTGGCTAACGATGCACGTTTTTCATTGGAGGAGACAGCCAAAACTGGTAAACAAGGGAAAAAAGTGATAACAAAAGTACAACCTGATTTGCTGTTTCTAGATGTAGAGTTGCCGGATATGACCGGTATGGATTTGTTGCAAGATATGCGCGACACCATTACGTGGGACATGAAGGTTGTTTTCTACACAGCTTATGATAAATATATGATACAGGCCATTCGGGAGTCGGCCTTCGATTATCTGCTGAAACCTTTTGAGGAGCAAGATTTGAAGGATATACTGACTCGGTTTATGGATCGTATCGAAACCCGCTTCAGGGGGCAGATTCCATTGGGAATCCCCATACAGGCAGGTCAAGCTTTTATTGTCTTTACCCCGACAAACGATATGCGTGCTTTGCGTCCGGGCGAAATCGGCTTTTTCCGCTATTGCTCCGACCGCAAACAGTGGGAAGTGGTGCTCAACAACCAAGCCCCTTTGGCATTGCGTCGTGGTATGACCGCCGACCAAATCATCCAATGTTCTTCCAGCTTTGTACAGATACATCAGTCCTACATCATCAACATTGATTATCTGATGATTATCAAAGACAATAAATGTATGCTTTACCCGCCCTTTGATAGGGTGACAGAGCTGATTGTTTCGAAGAAATTCAAGAAGGAATTGCAAGATCGCTTCTGCTTGTGAAAGTGGAACTCTTTATATAACTGGTTAGGTATTAACGTGTTTGTATAGAACGTTAATGAAAGGAAGACTCCAAGAACATTTCGCGGAGTCTTTTTTTTGTGCCGGCGTTTCCTTTCTATGCCGTCGTGGGGGAAGCTGTCCGAGAACTCATGATGTGCCTAAAATATCTTTTTGAAAGCGTACTTTAAATGCTCGGACAGCCTGAGGGAAGGCCGGAGACGTATCGCTTGACTTTTGTGCAAAAAAATAGGAGAAAAATGAAAAATCATCCTTCTCCTACCTCAATTATTACGTTATTCTATTGTTCCTGCAATTATCGGGCGATTACTTCACCTCGATACCCTTGTTCTGCAAAGTGATGTTCAGCACCTTGGTGTAGTCGGCATATTGCTTGTCGTCCAAAGTCTCTTTCATCAGCTTCAGGTTTCCGTAAACTGCCTTGTGGATCATCTTTTCCTGATCCTTCTTGGAGTTGTTGGCACGTTCCATCTGTTCGTTGAAGTATTCGCAAATATTGGCTACCTTCTCGTGCTGTGCGGAGTTCAGTTTCAGATACTTGCTCAACTTGCTTACGTTGATGTTACCTTCCCATTTTGCAGTTGTAGGTTGATTACCTGCTGCAAATGTGGTAGCAGTCAGGCAGAGTGCTGCCACTAATGTTAATCCTAAACGTTTCATAATACCTACTTTTTAAATTGTTAATCCTAAAAACTAATATAAAACTAATACCTATTGAAAAACTCTAAGCGCTTAGTCTTTCTTTTTACCTGTGCAAATGTAGGGGTATGTTTTATAACACAAAAACAAATAGAAGGAAAAATGCGTGTGCGCACACCATTTCTTGACCTATATCAAATTTATGGTGTGAAAAAGCTAGTGTTTTAACCATTTTGTAACCTAAATGTAATACAGATGCGTTGCCGTGGAGGCGTTTGTCGTCAGATAACCGATTTTGCTTTCAAAAGGTTAGCGTTGCCTGTATAGCTCAGTCATACCTTATATAAAGATGTATCTGCTCCTTGCAAAATGAAGGCATCCTATACGTTTTCTCCCTATCTTCT
>JAUNJD010000104.1 GCA_030523205.1 Bacteroides sp. | reverse complement strand
TAGCCACATTGTATGCTTAAAAGAAATGATACCAACCAGGAATATCCGCTGACCCGACATTTATACGCCTCACGCTGGATGTATATGCTCCTCCCGTCCGATATATATCCTTGTCGGGCGGAAGATGCCGTGCCGGGTTGATGATGGATGTACGTATCTTTCAACGAAGAATTTCGTGTGGCTTTTGCCGAAATATCCGCTGGCCCGTCTGAACTGTGGGAGATAGGGAAGTGGACATAAAAAATGCCGTTCCTGCTTTCACAAGTAAGAACGGCCGAAGTCAATAATACATGAAAAAACGCTATTTAGAGAGAGTCTCTTCTTATTTATGAAAAAGTAGTTTTCTGTTTAGTTCCCTTTCTCGGGTCTCGGTTCTCCACCTTGCGGAGGATTACCTCCCGGGTTTCCGGGTCTTCCTTGCTGCTCGCGCATATCTTGCCATTTGGCATATTGCTCGTCAGTCAGAATCTTCTTTATCTTTTTCTCTTTAGCCTTGGCTGCTTTCAAGACATCGTCTATCGAACTATCGCCACCGGCTTGAGGTCCACCGGGACCACCCATCGGAGGTTGTCCTCCATTCATTCCCGGTCCTCCTTGTCCTCCGGGGCCCATTGGCGGGCGCCCTCCATTGCCTTCCGGACGTTCTCCCATCATGGGGGGCTGTCCTTGCGGTTGGTTATTGGACATTGCAGAGAAACGTTTCTTTTGTTCTTTAAGATTCAGTTTATAAATCTTATTGTACTGCTTCTCGGTTAAGCTCAACGCTTGATTCATCCGATCCGTCTCTTGTTTGGCAGCTTTCTCTGCTGTTGGTACTTCTCTAGGAAGTCTTTTTTGCTCGGTTCCCTGTTCGGGTCCTTTAGCAGGCTCTTGAGCCTTTACCTGAGCAGTGGTGCATATCATGCAAACTGCCATTGCCCATAGTGAATATCTCTTTTTCATTCTTCCTTTCCTTATTTCCGCTACAAATATAGAGCGGAGTGGGAAGAGTAAAAAATAGAATCTACAAATCTCAGTATTTTATCGGTGAACCCTTTCTTTTTAGTGTTTGTCTCTTTCTTTTAGAGCTTTCTACGGAAAGTCTGGAGTTCTCATTCAGTAGGATAATTTATCTGACTGAGTAGTTCATCTATGTTTCTGCTGCAAATATAATGTATTTTCCCAATAACTTCCTAATTTTTTTGAGAAAAAAAGTCGTTTTGGATATATTTCGGACACATTTTATCTGTTTTTGCTATATATCTAAGGTGAAAAGGGTTGTTTATCGGCTTTACTTATGCTAATGTGTTAACGTCGGGTGGAGCATCGCTGTCTGCGGTTTGCTGCTTGATGCCGGAAAAAATAAATGGTGGAAATAGCCATAACAGTTCGGTTATTACGCCTATTTTCCTTAACTTTGCCCATTCATCCGGACAGGGTCGGACGAATACTTTCAATATGACTATATAATTGTATAAAACATTTCGATATGGAAACAACCCGCCAGAACAAAATAGCCCGCTTGCTTCAGAAGGAGCTGGGCGACATCTTCCTGTTGCAAACCAAGGCCATGCCCGGTGTGCTGATTTCGGTCAGCACCGTGCGCATCAGCCCCGACATGAGCGTGGCGCGTGCCTACCTCAGTGTATTTCCGTCGGAGAAGGCCGAAGAAATCATCAAGAACGTCAATGCCAACATGAAGTCCATCCGCTACGAGCTGGGCACGCGCGTGCGGCATCAGTTGCGCATCATCCCCGAACTGAAGTTCTTCGTAGATGATTCGCTGGATTATCTGGAACGCATTGACGAGCTGCTGAAGCCGTGAACCTTCCTTTCTACATAGCCCGCCGCTATCTCTTCTCGAAGAAGAAGCACAATGCCATCAACATCATCTCGGGCGTGGCAGTATGCGGAGTGGCGCTGGCTACGCTGGCGTTGGTGTGTACTTTGTCCGTGTTCAACGGATTTCAGGATATGGTGGCCGGCTTCTTTACGGCCTTCGACCCGCAACTGAAAATCACCGTACGCGAAGGCAAGGTATTCAGCCCTGCCGACTCCTGCATCCTCCGCGTGAAGGCCCTGCCTGAAGTGGACGTATGGACAGAGACGCTGGAAGAGAACGCCATGGTGCAGTATAAGGACCGTCAGACCATGGCCGTCATCAAGGGGGTGGAGGACAACTTCGAGCAACTGACCTCCATAGACAGCTTGCTCTACGGAGCAGGCACCTTCGTGTTGAACGACTCGGTGGTGGACTACGGCATATTGGGCGTGGAGCTGGTGTCCGAACTGGGTACGGGGCTTCAGTTCATCGACCCGCTGAAGGTCTATGCTCCCAAGCGGAACGTCCGCATCAACATGGCCAATCCATCGGCGGCCTTCAATAGCGAATACCTCTTCTCGCCCGGCGTCATCTTCGTGGTGAACCAGCAGAAGTACGATGCCAGTTACATACTGACTTCGCTCGGCTTTGCCCGCCGCCTGTTCGACTACGATACGGAAGTGTCGGCCATCGAAATCAAGCTGAAGCCCGACGCCGATGCCCGTGCCGTGGAGAAGCGGATGGAAACTCTGCTGGGCGACCGCTTTACGGTGCAGAACCGTTACGAGCAGCAGGCCGACGTGTTCCGCATCATGGAGATAGAAAAACTCATCTCGTACATCTTCCTGACGTTCATCTTGGCCATAGCCTGCTTCAACGTCATCGGCTCGCTCTCCATGCTGATACTGGACAAGCGCGACGACGTGGAGACGCTGCGCAATTTGGGGGCCGACGACCGGCTGATAGCTCGTATCTTCCTCTTCGAAGGCCGTCTGATTTCAGCTTTCGGAGCAGGCATAGGCATTGTGTTGGGATTGTTGCTGTGCTTCCTGCAACAGCAGTTTGGGTTTGTCACCTTGGGAGGGGGGAATGGCAGTTTCGTGGTAGATGCTTATCCGGTGAGCATACATGCTACCGATATTCTGCTGGTGTTTGTCACCGTGATAGCTGTGGGATTCCTTTCGGTGTGGTATCCTGTGCGCTATCTCAGCAAGCGGCTGTTGCGCCGGTCTGCTACTTCTTGCGGATGATGGTAAGTCCGTCGCGCAGGGGGAGGATGACTTTCTCTACCCGCGAGTCTTTTGCCACAAAATCGTTGAATTCTTTGATGCGTATAGTCTGTTTGTCCGATGGATGCGGATGCTCCTCCAGCACGTGCCCGTCCCACAGGGTGTTGTCGGCGATGATGTATCCGCCGTCGGAGAGGCGGGGCAGAATCATTTCGTAGTAATCCAGGTACTTGCGCTTGTCGCCATCGACAAAAGCGAGGTCGAACGTGATGTCCAGCTTCGGCACCAGCTCCAATGCGTCGCCTATGTAGAACTTTATCTTGTCTGCGTATGGCGAACCTTCCAGCCACGGGCGCGTGAAGTCTTCCTGCTCGTCGTTCACCTCGATGGTGTGCAGCATGGCTCCATCGGGTAGTCCCTCGGCCATACAAAGTGCCGAATATCCGCTGTACGTGCCGATTTCCAGCACTTGCTGCGGGCGTATCATGCGGACAAACATTTTCAGCATTCGTCCTTGCAGATGTCCCGATGCCATGCGTGGATAGAGCAGGTGTAGCTGCGTGGCGCGGTAGAGCGCGTGCAGGTATTCGCCCTCTTCGTCTATGTGCTGTAAGATGTAATCGTACACTTTGTTTAATAAAGAATCTTTTTAATGAAGAATGAAGAATTAAGAATGAGGAATCTTCTTGATGAGGAATTTATATTAGGTGTTCCCCCATCCGGATGCTTTCCATTCTCAGTTCTTCATTCTTCATTATTTAATTATAGGTATCGGTTGCTGTTTGGCAGCACGCTTTCGTTGGCATGAGCCAATGCATCTTCCACTACGTTGATTTCGAGGAAAGATGTCTGGGTGCCTTCCTTACCACTGCTCAGGTAGCCCACCATGTCGGTAGGTTGCAGCTTGCCGTCGTGCAACAGGCGGCGCAGGGCGGCAAAGTAATACTCCTGACCATTGGCAAGTTCGGGCATATAGATAGCTTCCACACCGTAGGACAGAGCCAAGTGGCGCATGGTCTTTTCCTTGTAGCAGATGGCAAGGACGGGGTATTTGCCACGGAAGGCAGCTAGGTTGCGGGCAGTGCGTCCGCTGTAACTGTCGGTGATGATGGCACGAATCTTCAGCTTGGTGGTAGCCTTTACAGCCTGCTTGGCCAGGAAGGCGGTCACGTCGTTGCTGTTTTCGTCCAGCGGGATGCGGATGTCGTTGTCGGCAATTTTGTCTTGTTCGGCCTGGGCGGCAATCTTCGTCATGGTCTTTACGGCCTCTACCGGATACTTGCCGTATGCGGTTTCGCCGCTCAGCATCAGGGCGTCGGTGCGGTAGTAGATGGCGTTGGCGATGTCCGTCACCTCGGCGCGGGTGGGGCGCGGGTTGTGAATCATCGTGTGCAGCATCTGCGTGGCCACGATGACAGGCTTCTTGGCCAAGATGCACTTGCGGATGAGCAGGCGTTGGATGCCCGGGATGCGCTCCTGCGGAACTTCGATGCCCAGGTCGCCGCGAGCTACCATGACACCGTCGGCCACCTCCAGAATCTCGTCGATGTTGTCCACACCTTCTTGGTTCTCAATCTTGGCGATGATTTTGATGTCGCTGCCGTGAGCGTCCAGAATTTCTTTGATGTCGAGTATGTCTTGCTTGTTGCGCACGAAGGAGTGTGCGATGAAGTCGATGTCCTTCTCGATGGCATAGAGAATGTTGTTGCGGTCCTTCTCGGTGAGCGACGGCAGGTTGATGCGTACGCCCGGCACGTTGACGCTCTTGCGGCTGCCCAGCGTGGCCTCGTTCTGTACCTCGCACAGCAGGTAGTCGTCGGCCTTCTCGATAACGGTCAGTTCCAGGTCGCCGTCGTCGATGAGGATTTGTCCGCCTACGCTCAGGTCGCGTACGAAGTCGGGGTAGGATACTGAGATGCATTCGCGGGTGGTTTCTTGTTCGGGTTTGCCCATTACCTTTACGCGGTCGCCTGCCTTAAAGGGAATGGGTTCTGCCAGGATGGTGGTGCGCACTTCCGGACCTTTGGTGTCCATCAGGATGGCGATGCGGTTGGATACGGTGCGCACGTTGTTTATCAGCTTCTCGGCACCTTCGCGGGCCAGGTGAGCCGTATTCATGCGGACCACGTTCATACCAGCTTCGAACAACTGTTTTATAAAATCTACCTCGCAACGCTGATCTGAGATTGTCGTTACGATTTTTGTTTGCTTCAGTAACATAACTATACCTATTTTTTGAGATGAATACTAATGAATATAAGCCCGTCGGGTATTTTTTTCCTTTCCGCAGGCTTGTTCTTAACGGATGAATGCTTCCAATGCCAAGCGGTAAGAGTCTAAGCCGAAGCCCAGAATGACTCCCTTGCAGGCACAGGATATCATGGACGTGTGGCGGAAAGCCTCCCGTGTATGCACATTGGAGATGTGCACCTCGATGACCGGAGATGTGATGGAACGGATGGCATCCTGCAAAGCGATGGACGTGTGCGTGTAGGCACCCGCATTCAGGATAATCCCGTCAACTTCAAAACCCACTTCCTGGATTTTGTCAATCATCACTCCCTCGATGTTCGACTGGAAATAGTCAATCTGTACATCCGGATATTTGGCACGCAGTTCGGTGAGGTAGTCCTCGAAAGTAACACTACCGTAAATGGAAGGTTCACGTTTGCCCAGAAGATTTATATTTGGGCCATTAATAATTTGTATCCTCATAACACAATTTTTTATACCTTTGTCTCCATGTAAGTTCGTTGAGGCGTAGCTACCTTATTATATGTGAGGCAGTTACCAGACGGGCTGCAAGGACAGTGCAAGCCGGTGACGAAGGCCGATTTGTACGAAATCTGTTGAGGTGCAGCCTGTTTCACGGCGCAAAGGTAAAAAAAAGAAATGAATACGAAAGTAAAATCCATGAATAAGGAACAGCGGGAGACGATAATCCGGAAATATAAGCAATATCTGAGGCTGGAAAAGTCGTTCTCGTCCAATACGTACGATGCCTATCTGCGCGATTTGGGCAAGCTGCTCAGCTTCCTTGATGACGAGGGGATAGACATCCCCGATACGACGCTGGACGACCTGCATCGTTTTGCCGCCGGACTGCACGACATCGGCATTCATCCCCGTTCGCAGGCACGCATCATCTCGGGTGTCAAGTCCTTCTTTCACTTCTTGGTTTTGGCCGACTATCAGGAGAACGACCCCAGCGAATTGCTGGAGAGCCCCAAGATAGGTTTCAGACTGCCCGAAGTGTTGACGGTGGAAGAGATTGATGCCATCATTGCCGCCATCGACCTCAGCAAGAAGGAGGGGCAGCGCAACCGTGCTATACTGGAGACCCTTTACAGCTGTGGTCTTCGCGTATCGGAACTGTGCAACCTGAAGATTTCGGATCTCTACTTCAACGAGGGTTTTATTAAGGTAGAAGGAAAAGGCAGCAAGCAGCGCCTTGTCCCCATCTCGCCCCGTGCCATCAAGGAGATTCGGAATTGGTTCCTTGATCGAAATACTCAATGGAAGATTAAGAAAGATGCTGAAGATTATGTTTTTCTGGCCCGCTGGGGAAACCGCATCTCGCGCATCATGATTTTCCACTTGATAAAAGAACTGGCCGAGACGGCCGGCATTACCAAAAACATCAGTCCGCATACCTTCCGCCACTCGTTTGCCACACACTTGCTAGAGGGGGGAGCCAACCTGCGGGCCATTCAGTGTATGCTGGGACACGAGTCTATAGCAACGACGGAAATTTACACCCATATCGACCGCGAAATGTTGCGCAGCGAGATTATAGAACATCATCCACGCAACATTAAATTCAGAAAAGAACACGGATTTCATTAAATTATGATAAATCTGCAAGCTCAAATCGTAAACTGTGATAAGATTTAATATCTTTGCCCTTGCGTATGCCCAGCGGGATAGGACGCATATGTAAGGAATAGACGAATTTCAATTACAAACTATAAATTTATACCTAACAATGACTAAAAAACTTTATTTGCCTCTTTTGGTGGCATTCATTGCTGTATTAGCATCATGCGGCAGCAAACTAGGAGAATTGTCTTCTGACTACTTCACTGTAACTCCTCAGGTTCTGGAAGCAGTAGATGGTAAAGTACCTGCTACTATCACCGGAAAGTTCCCCGAAAAGTATTTTAACAAGAAAGCCGTAGTAGTAGTTACGCCTGTTTTGAAGTGGGATGGCGGCGAAGCCAAAGGCCAGTCTGCTACATTCCAAGGTGAGAAGGTAGAAGGCAACGACCAGACTATTTCCTACAAGTCAGGTGGTACTTTTACTATGAAGACCTCTTTCGACTATGTTCCCGAAATGGCTAAGTCTGAACTTTATCTTGAGTTCGATGCTACTATCGGTAGCAAGAGCGTTAGCATTCCTTCTATTAAGGTAGCTGACGGTGTTATCGCTACTGCCGAAATGGTAGAGCAGACTTTGAGCACTGCTACTCCGGCCGAAGGTACCGATGCTTTCCAACGTGTTATCAAGGAAAAGCACGATGCACAAATCATGTTCTTGATTCAGCAGGCTAACGTACGCGCCAGCGAACTGAAGGCTGCCAAGGAATTCGGTCAGGAAGTGAAAGATGTGAACGATGCTGTCAACAAGAAGATCAGCAACATCGAAATCTCTGCTTACGCTTCTCCTGATGGTGGTTATGACCTGAACAAGGGCTTGGCAGAAAACCGTCAGGACAACACTGCAAAGGTTATCAGCAAGAACCTGAAGAAGGCTAAGATTGACGCTACCGTTGATACGAAATACACTGCTCAGGACTGGGACGGCTTCCAGGAACTGGTTTCTAAGTCCAACATCCAAGACAAGGAACTGATTCTCCGCGTACTCTCCATGTATCAGGATCCCGAACAAAGAGAACAGGAAATCAAGAATATCTCTTCTGTTTACAAGACTTTGGCTGACGAAATCCTTCCGCAACTGCGTCGTTCTCGTCTGACTTTGAACTACGAAGTTATCGGTAAGTCCGACGAAGAAATCTCCAACTTGGCTTCTAGCGACCCCAGCCAGTTGACCCTCGAAGAACTGCTGTATGCAGCTACACTGACTGACGATGCTTCTAAGAAGGAAGCCATCTATACAAAGACTACTCAACTTTATCCGAGCGACTACCGTGCTTACAACAACCTCGGTAAGCTGGCTTACCAAGCCGGTGACCTCGACAAGGCTGAAAGCTACTTCAAGAAGGCTGCTTCTATCCAAGACGCTCCTGAAGTGAACAAGAACCTTGGTTTGGTTGCTTTGAGCAAGGGTGACAAGACTGCTGCTGAATCTTACTTTGGCAAGGCTGCCGGTGCTGAAGGTTTGAACGAAGCATTGGGTAACCTGTACATCGCTCAGGGTCAGTATGACAAGGCTGTCAGCGCATTTGGTGACACCAAGACCAACAGTGCTGCTCTGGCACAAATCCTTGCTAAGGACTACAACAAGGCTAAGAATACGCTGGACAACGTAGAAATTGCCGATGCCAATACAGACTATCTGAAGGCTGTGCTTGGCGCACGTACCAACAATTCTTCATTGGTAACCAGCAGCTTGAAGAGCGCAGTTGCTAAAGATTCTTCTTTGGCTAAGAAGGCTGCCTCCGATCTGGAATTCTCCAAGTATTTCACAAACTCTGACTTCATGAGTATTGTTCAGTAATCTGCTGACGAACCTTGCATAAGACTTCAGTTTTGTCAAGTATATAAGGACTGAATAAAGAAAAGAAGTTGCCCGACATGGAAATATGTCGGGCAACTTTTTTTTATATCCCGCAAAAGACGTATTTTCGCAGCAAAGTATTGGAAAGGAGGATGCCCATACGAACAGAGGTGTCATTCGGAAACCATTTATCAGAAGAAAAATTGCAATGAAGAAGATTTACTCAAGCATAGAAAGTCCTGCATTAAGCAGTACAAAAGGAGGTAAGGCAGGTAAAGCGCAACGCCTTTCCTTCGGCTTTTCCCGTATCCTGTATTCCCTCTTGCATGGAGTGGAGCGTAGGGATGCTTCCTTTGCATACCGTCACACTGCATTTCCGAAGTTCGGGAAGATTTGTCTGGTCTGTTTCTTCCTCGGTCTGCTGTCGGCTTGTGGCAGCAAGAAGTCGGAGGCCGTCAGTCTGAGCGGAGAAATCAAAGGACTGGGGAACGATACAATTTATATCTACGGAACCGACCGCCTTTACGACCGTATGGATACGTTGGTGGTCGAAGGCGATAAATTCTCGACAACCTTGTCGGTAGATACTTTGGTCTCCACATGGTTGCTGTTTAGCGATGGAACTGAATATCCTCTCTATCTTGACAAAGGCAATACGATACAAATCAAAGGCTCCGCTGCCGACCTCGCTGCACTCGATATTACCGGCAATACCCCCAATGCCGAGTTTTCGGCCTATCAGAAAAGCCTGAAAGGGTTGGCCAAACCCTCCGAACTGGCTTTGGAGGAGAAGGCTAAGACTTTCATCAAAGAACATCCTTCCTCCTTGGTCAGCATCTACTTGCTGGCCAAATACTTCGTGCAAAAGCCACAACCCGACATGACTCGCATCGAACAGCTTATCGGCTATATGGCCGGTGAACTGAAAGACCGTGTCTATATAGACAACCTGCTGGACTGCATTGCCGAAGAGGAGAAAGCAAGGGTAGGCAAAAGCGGTTTCAACTTCAAGCTGCCCAATGCCGCAGGAGAGAACATCAACCGCACGGACTATCGCAACAAATACTTGCTGCTGCATTTCTGGGCTTCGTGGGACTCGCTGAGCCGAGAGCAGAACGCCGTCTATCGTCGCCTCTATAAGAAGGAGAAAGACAACGAACACTTTGCCATGCTAGGTGTCTCTTTGGACATCGACCGGCCGACGTGGTTGCAGACGATAGAGCAAGACACGCTGAAGTGGGAACAAGTATGCGACTTGGAGGGCTGGAATGCCGATATCGTCAAGCTGTTTGCTCTGCATACCTTGCCTGCCAACGTGCTGCTTACTCCTGCCGGTAAGATTGACGGAAAGAATCTGGATGAAGAAGCCATCAAGAAGAAACTGAAGGACATTGACGAACAAGAAAAAAGGAAGGAAAGAGAGAAGACTGATCGATCGAAGAAAAAGAAACGCTGACCGCTGTCCGTCGGAACCCTTTTGCCCCGTAATGTTTCCCTTATCTACTAATCTGATAAAACACTATTACTTATGCTGATTAAAGTCTTTGGTGCGGCTGTACAAGGCATCGACGCTACCCTTATTACCATAGAAGTAAACAGTTCGCGCGGTTGTATGTTCTACTTGGTAGGATTGCCCGATTCGGCAGTCAAGGAGAGCCAACAGCGCATCCGTTCGGCCCTGCAAGTGAACGGTTACCGGATGCCTTCCAGCTCTATTACCATCAACATGGCTCCCGCCGACATTCGTAAGGAAGGTGCTGCCTACGACCTGCCTTTGGCTATCGGCATATTGGGCAGTGCCGAAGTCATCCGTCCCGACAAACTGGAAGATTATCTCCTGATGGGTGAGTTGAGCCTCGACGGCAGTCTGCAACCCATCAAAGGCGTGCTGCCTATTGCCATCAAGGCACGCGAATTGGGCTTCAAAGGGCTTATCGTCCCTCGGCAGAATGCACGTGAGGCAGCCGTGGTGAACAATCTGAGTGTATATGGTGCCGACAACATCAAGGAGGTCATCGAATTCTTCAATGATGCCCGCCAACTGACGCCTACCGTCATCAATACCCGCGAGGAATTTTATAGCCGTCAGAGTGAATCCGACCTCGATTTCTCCGATGTGAAAGGTCAGGAGAACGTGAAGCGTGCCTTAGAAGTGGCTGCGGCCGGCGGACACAACATCCTTCTCATCGGTGCCCCTGGTAGTGGAAAGTCCATGCTGGCCAAGCGCCTCCCCTCCATCCTGCCTCCCCTTTCGTTGGGCGAGAGTTTGGAGACCACCAAAATACATTCTGTGGCCGGAAAACTAGGGCAGGAAGGCGGATTGATATCGAAGCGTCCCTTCCGCGACCCGCATCACTCCATCTCGACAGCTGCCATGACAGGAGGCGGTAACTACCCACAACCCGGTGAAATCAGCTTGGCTCATCACGGTGTTTTGTTCCTCGACGAACTCCCCGAATTCAGTCGCAACGTACTCGAAGTGCTTCGCCAGCCTTTAGAGGACCGAAAAATCAGCATCTCGCGTGTAAAGTGCAACGTCGAATACCCCGCCAGTTTTACGTTGGTGGCTTCCATGAATCCCTGTCCTTGCGGCTACTATACACACCCGACAAAAGCCTGTGTATGCAGTCCCGGCCAAGTACAGAAGTATTTGAACCGTATCTCCGGTCCTTTGTTGGATCGTATTGACCTACAGATTGAAGTCATCCCAGTCCCCTTCGAGAAGATGTCCGACGCACGCCCCGGAGAACCCAGTGCCGTGATACGCCAACGCGTAATCCGTGCCCGACAGATTCAAGAACAGCGATATGCCGATATAAAAGGAGTATATTGCAATGCCCAAATGAACAGCAAGTTGCTGAACCTCTATGCTCGCCCGAACGAGCAAGGCCTTACCTTGCTAAAGAATGCCATGAATCGACTAAACCTTTCCGCCCGTGCTTACGACCGCATACTGAAGGTATCACGCACTATTGCTGACCTCGAAGGCAGCGAGACGATACAACCCGCCCATTTGGCGGAGGCTATCGGGTATAGGAATTTGGATAGGGAGGACTGGGCTGGATAGAAATCATATTTGAGGACTCTATTTCATCATTTACTCCAGCAAGAACCATTTGCATGACTATCTATTTCCAAAAAGAGTGCCATTTCCCCCTCCTCCATCACGATGCCTTGAAATTGAAGATAGGTCGGATGATTGCCGTAATATCGACGGTGTCACCTATGTTGGCGATGATTTCCGAGGCTGGTTTATAGACCATGGGCGATTCGTCGCGGGTGAAGTCGTTAACGCTTTCGGAGTAGATGCCACGCATTGATTCCTCGAAGTCGGCTATGGTAATTTGCTCGTAAGCCTGCGTGCGGCTGAGAACTCGCCCGGCACCATGGGGTGCCGATTGGTTCCAGTCGGGATTGCCCTTGCCGATGCAGATTAGCGAACCGTCGCGCATATTCAGCGGGATGATGCACTTTTCGCTAACGGCAGCCGAAATGGAACCTTTGCGGATGATATTGTCGTCGGATATGTAGTTGTGAACAGACTCAAATTCTTCGAGTTTGCATCCGGAGTGCTTGGCGATTCCCCCTTCCACCTGAATGTCGGGGAAGAACTTCAAGAGCAGCAGTGAGATGAGTTTGCGGTTGAGCACTGCCCAACGCTGGCATAGCCGCATATCGTGGAGGTATTGCTCACGTCCTTCTCCCTCCACATAGCAAAGGTCGGCAGGGAGTGAAGGCTCGGCTTTTTCTTGCTCGCGGCGCATCTTCTTGATGACGTCTTGAAGTTCCGACCGTCGGCCGGCAGCCTTGTACTTGGCAATGACCTCCTTGATGTGGTCCTCAAAAGCATCGGCTCCGGCGGTCATGTGCCGGATGGCAAGTTCTTGATAGATATTAGCCACTTGCAAACCGAGATTGCGGGAACCCGTATGAATGACGAGGTACACGTTGCCCTCATCATCCTTATCAAGCTCGATGAAGTGGTTTCCACCGCCCAAAGTACCGATTGCTCTATTGATGCGTCCGGCATCCTTCAGCTGGCGGTAGCAATAGAGCTGCGTCACAATTTGTTTGGCTTCGCGATAGATGTCCATCTCTGCGCCAACAAGTGGCTTGAACCCAAACTTATCTTCGCGGACAATCTTTCCCGAAGGCACATTGCTTCGGATGAACTCATGGAATGCGTGGAAGTCGATATTTGTCAACTTTCCAAGCTTAAGCACCCGCATACCACAGCCTATGTCCACGCCTACGATGTTGGGGATAACTTTGTCGCCAAGGTCACCTGTGAAACCGATTACGCAACCTGCCCCGGCATGAACATCGGGCATAATGCGTATCTTCTTATCAGCGAAAACATCAATTGATAGCAACGTCTTTATCTGCTCCAGCGCACTGTTTTCAATGTTGTCTGTGAATATTTTCACGTCATGTCCTTCAATTGTCTTCATTGTATATTAATTAATCGTTTTACATTTGCATAAATTATCAACATCA
>JAUNJD010000103.1 GCA_030523205.1 Bacteroides sp. | reverse complement strand
TATTAAGTTTTTGAGTTAGTTGTCGAGCTGACGAGTTATCGAGACTACGAGGCAATTCTGCGGATGCATCCTCATCAACTTGCTCCCTTGTCAACGTGTCCCCTTGTTTCCTTGTTAACTCTCCGAACTTCAGCAACGCCCCCGTCTTCTGCCCGGAATCGTACTGAGAGCGGTCGGTAGTCAGGTTATCGCCCTTCCATGTGGCAAACTGCACAAAGGGGCGGTCGGTCTCGGCGTAGAAATAGACGGTGTAGGCACGTCCGTTGTTCCACCCGCCACGGATGCGGGTATAGCCCATGACCTCGTGGTCGGAGATAACTTCCACCTCGGAGCCTACAAACTGCTGCGCCTCGCGGGCATCGGGCACGGGATTCTCGCCCAAGAAGAAGCCGGCATCAATGGCCAACGACGGTACCGAATCTTCAGGATAGGTGAAGCGATAGAAAGAAGCCCGAGGAGCCGTAGTGATTTCGGTCTCAATGCCCGAACGCTGAAAACGAGTATAATAATAGCCCAAGCGGATGGTCTCCTGCTCGCGGTAGTCGATGTGCCGCGTACTGCTCAAATCTCCCACAAAAGGCATGACCAGCACATTGCCATACTTAGGCCCACCGCCCGTACCGCTGACGTGTACTTGGGCAAAGCCATCCACCTGCTCGGGCATGGGCAGCCAACCGCTATTGGGTCGCGCCGTACAGTCGGGCGAGGGCTTCACCATGCCATACGGGCACGAAGGCCCGATGAACACACGCCCCAATCCTTCGGAACCGATGCGAGGGTCCACATAGCAAGCCAAAGAGTCTGCGGCACGAACTGTCGAGGGCAGGCACAGACTGATAGCATACAGACAAATAACACATAGTTTCTTCATACGAAAAGCATTGTTTTAGAGGAAGGAAAACATTGTTTTAAAAGAAAGAAAAGGACGCTTCTTATCGACATAGACAAGACAGCATCATTTTAAAAAACCCCGCATTGCAAAACGAATTGCTTCAGATTGCAACGCAGGGCTGACCTCAAACGCGTTTTAAACTCTAAATAAATACGTTTGTTAGGCACTAACACCTATTGAGATTGGCAATGTATTTCTATAATTTTGAATGTTGAATTATGAATTAAGGGAGGAGATCCTTCGACAAGCTCAGGATGACACCGCGCAGCTCAATTCTTCATTCATCATTCTTCATTTCATTAGTATCCCTCATTCTGAGTCCAGTTGGTATTGGAGTTCAAGACATCGGTACTCAACGGCCACAAGCGGTTGGTCAAGGCGCTGGCATTCGAGTTCAAGGACTTGAAGCCCCAGTCGCGCTCGAAGTCGCCAAAACGGATAAGGTCGTTACGACGCCAGTGCTCATCCAGGAATTCGCGGCCACGCTCGTCCAGGATTTCTTGCAGCGTGGGGGTAGCCGTCAGCGTAGGAGCATTCACGTAGGAACGAATCTGGTTGAACAAGCTCAAAGCCGTATCGCCATTCGTTGCCGAAGCACCGCGAACGATGGCCTCGCACTTCATCAGCAGCACGTCGGCATAGCGGAAGATGGGCACGTCGTTGCTTTGGTTACGGCTGTTGGTATTGTATTCCGTGATGTTGGGGAAGAACTTGATGGAGCGATAACCCTGCGTCCAGCCGGTCATGTCGGCACCACAGTTCAGGTCGCCGTCGTTCACCTTCAAGGTGATGCTGCGGGTGAAGGTTACTTCCTCGCCCTTGTAATTGTTGCGCACGGTGGTAGGCTCACCGGTAGTGGCATCGTATTGGTAAACGTCGAAGGTCTCGGCTGTGCCATCGCCGGCAATCACGTCGTTACGACGGTCGCCTTCGAGGCAGAACAACTGGGCGAACTCAGGCGTCAGCGCCATGTTGCCACCTACGGAGTTGGTCATCTCAATGGAGTAGAAACCGTTGTTGTTCTGTCCACGACGCCATGTGCGGAAGCGGGCGTATGTCAAACCGGTTTGGCTGACAGCATCGAAAGGCATCACGTAGATGAAGTCCTTGATGTGCGAACCGTTGTTGTACATGAACTTCGTCTTGTAGTCATCGCTGAGGTCGAACAGACCCGAGTTGATGACATCGTCGCAAACAGCCACACAGTCGGCCAACTTCTCGTTCGTAGCCGTTGCCGACCAACTGGAGCTGGTGACATCCTGCGTATAGACATTCCAGTTGATGTAGAGCTTGGCCAGCAGAGCATCCACCATCCAACGGGTAGGACGGCCGTAAGTATCATCGGATACTTCCGTCGGACAGTCGTCGCGCACTTCCAGCAACTCCTTCTCTATCCAAGCGGCCACGTCGGCACGCGGAGAGCGGTCGATGGCATCGTTGTCGCTCAGCAGCGTGTAGTCGATAATGGGTGTATCGCCCCAGTTGTCCATCAAGATAAAGGTATAGAAGGCACGTGCGGCACGTATCGGGGCCGACACCTCGGTATTGTCTTCGCCGAGGTCCATCAGAATCTGATTACACTTGGTGATACCGGCCTGTATGTCGTTATACACGTTCAGCTGACTCTTGCAGGCATCGGGGTCCACGCTGTGCATGGAGAAGTTGGACATATCGCGTCCGTTTAGGTAGTCACCGTCGAAGCTGACAGCCGTGTATTCGTCCGAGTTGCACGAAACGGCCTCATCGTAGCGGCGACCCAAGGCAGCGCGATAGGCAAAATAAGCATCGCTGATTCGGGCTTCGAGAGCTATCTCCGAGTCAGAGGGATATTCCGTATAGATAGACTTGACATCCACATCCAAGTCTGTGCAGCCAACGGCAGTAAGCATCAGCAAAGCACCAAAGATATATCTTTTCATGAGTTTTTAAGTTTTTTAGTTAGTTGACGAGTTGACAAGTTAACAAGACCACGAGGAAATGCCTTGTTGCCTCGTTAACTTGTAGGCTTGTCTACTACAGACTAATGTTCACACCCAGCATAAACGTGCGTGTGCGCGGATACGTCGTGTTACGCCAGTCGATGCCCGGGGTCAGACCACCGAGGTTGATTTCGGGGTCAACACCCTTGTAGCCCGTCAGCGTGAATACGTTGTTGCAAGTGGCGTATATCTTCAGGTTGTTCACCCAGTCGCCCAGCTTGCCGAAGTCGTAAGCCAATGACAGTGAAGCCAGACGGAAGTAAGAGCCGTTCTCGATGTAGCGGTTCGAAGGAGCCTGTGCGCGAGAGTCGGTAGCCTTCTGCGAAGTAGCCACTTCGCTCAGCACGTTCTTACCGTTGGCCAGCAGAGCCATGTTGTTGTAGTAGGCGCGTGTGGCGTTGAATATCTTGTTTCCGGCGATGCCTTGGAAGAAGGCTGTCAGTGTCCACTTCTTGTAGGTCAGCGTGTTGTTCCATCCGTAGGTCACCTTAGGTTGTGCCGAGCCGGCCTTGCGGCGGTCGGTATCGTCGGGAGCATCGGTAGTACCTATCAGGTTGCCTTCGCTGTCGTAGTCGTTGAAGATGGAGCCGCCTTCGTCGTTATAGCCTGCCCATTCCCATACGTAGAACTGACCTACGGGACTGCCTTCCATCAAGCGCTGCACGTGGTTGGTGGCATAACCGCCGATGTCCGGATTACCATAGTCAACGTAAGGCACGGAGTAAGCGGCATTGGACAGCTTCTCCACGTTGTTCTTGTTGTGCGAGATGTTGAGCGAAGTGCTCCATACGAAGTCCTTGGTCTGTACGGGCGTGGCGTTCAACGTCAACTCGATACCCTTATTGCTGATTTCACCTACGTTGGCCGTCATGGTGCTGTAAGGATAGCGGTTGGTGGAAACGGTGTAACCGTAAATCAAGTCCTTCGTGCGCTTGTCGTAGTATTCCAACGTACCGGTCAGTCGGTTTCCGAAGAATCCGAAGTCCAAACCGATGTTGAACATGGCGGTGCGCTCCCACTTCAGGTCGGCATTGGCATTCTTGGTAGCGGCCAGTGTGCGGTAGTCCGAAGTTACGCCCGTATCGGGGTCGGTGTACGAGAACCAGCCCGATGCGCCGTAGGTCTGCAAGGCTGTGTAGGCATCGAAGCCCAGTGAGTTACCGCTGACACCGTAGCCTACGCGGAACTTCAAGTCGTCGAATATATGTTGGTCCTTCATGAAGTCTTCTTCCGTTATGCGCCATGCCAGTGATACGGAGGGGAAGGTACCCCAGCGGTTGTTCTTACCGAAGGCCGACGAACCGTCGCGACGGATAGTGGCTTGGAACAGGTACTTGCTGTTGTAGCTGTAGTTCACACGTCCGTAGAAGGAAATCATGCGCAGCGTGGAGAGGGTCAAATCATTGTCGCCCGGGTCTTCGGTCAAGATACCGTCCATATCCATGTTGTTGGCCAAACCAAGGTTGTAGTAGGTCAGGTAGTCGTTGTAGAAGTTATAGACAGTCAGTCCGAAGCCGTCGTTGTCGTCGTTTTGTTCCCACGAGTAACCGGCCATCAAGCTCAGCTTGTGCTTGTCGGCAAAGGTGTGGCTGTAGTTCACGTAGGTTTCCATCTGCTTCTTGATGTTCTCGCGCGTGGTGCGTGTGGCCTGTCCGTGGCGCGAAGAAGCGTTGGGCAGCTGCGACTGCGTAGTGTTGTAGTAGTTATAGTTGTACTGCTCGTTCTGGTACGACAGGCTCAGGTTCCAGTCCAGTCCGTCGATGATGTGCAGGGTAGCCTTGGCCACGCCTTGCAGCATCTTCTCGCGAATCTTGTACTGGTCTTCGTATATCATGGACAGCGGGTTGAAGTTCTGCGAGATGCTGGTGTTGCTGTACCAAGTGCCATCCTCGTTCTTGGTGGGTACCAACGGGCTATAATAGTACATGGCGTCGAGCACGCTTTGTCCTTGCTGGTCGGTGGGCACGGTCTTCTTGTTGGTGATGCTGGCGTTCAGGCTGAACGACAATTCC
Source organism: Bacteroides sp. (assembly GCA_030523205.1). Lineage (GTDB taxonomy): Bacteria > Bacteroidota > Bacteroidia > Bacteroidales > Bacteroidaceae > Bacteroides. The sequence continues at coordinate 8,344 of JAUNJD010000103.1, read as the reverse complement.
AAGTGATCCTTCAGCGTCTTGGTCTGCAAGAAGGAGCGAGTCGTCACGCGGTCCATTTCCGTTCCGCGTATCACACCTTTCTTATCTATGTAGTTCAGTGATGCGTTGTACGAAGTCTTCTCGTTGCCACCGTTGATGCTCACGTTGTGGTTGTGGCTGAAGCCCGTGCGCAGCACTTCGTCTTGCCAGTCGGTGTCGGCGGGGTTCTCCGTGTCGTAGAAGTTGGAAAGGTCGATGCTGTTGGCGTTGGCGTAGCTCAGCATTTCGGAGGCGCTCATCATGTCCAGCGTCTTCAGCGTGTTGTCTATGGCAGCATAGCCGCTGTAGGACACGTTGGTCCGTCCCGTCTTGTTACCCTTCTTGGTAGTGACGATGATAACGCCGTTGGCGGCCTTCGAACCGTAGATGGCCGTGGCACTGGCATCGCGCAGCACGTCGATGCTCTCGATGTCTTCGGGTGCTATCAGCGAGAGGCTGATGCCCGGCACACCGTCTATCACGTAGTAAGGCTCCATGGCCGTACCTTCGCGCAAGGTCGATGCACCACGCAGCGAGATAGAAGCCGAACCGTTGGGGTCGCTGGTGTTGGCGATGGTCAAGCCCGGCACCTTACCCTGCAACAGCTGGGCGGGGCTGGTGAAGCTACCCACGTTCAGGTCTTCGGCCTTCACCGAGGTGATGGAGCTGGTTACGTCTTTGCGCTGCATACTGCCGTAGCCCACTACGACTACTTCTTCCAGCGTCTGTGTGTCATCTTCCATAGTGATGTTGACCACACCATTTGTCACCACCACTTCCTGCGTAGTGAAACCAATGAACGAGAAGACGAGCGTCTTGCCTCGCTCCACTTCCACTGCGTATTTTCCATCGATGTCCGTCATCGTTCCGTTCGTAGTATTTTTCTCTACTACGTTGACTCCGGGCAGAGCTTCGCCCGTCTTGTCTTTTACCACGCCCGTCACCTTCAAGCTTTGGGCCGATGCTAAGGTACTGCTTAGCAAGAACACTACAAAGAGGATTCTTTGCAACAGTGCTCTTTTCTTTTTTAATTGTACATTCAGCATAAAATGAGGTTTTTTACGTTTAAAAATGAATTTTCGTTTATACAAATGTATGAATTTCGGGCGACAAAAGTACAGGCATCGTGTTACAACTGTATTTCGTCGGTGTTACAGATTTAAGTAAATTGTTGATTAGCAAATAGATAGAACTAATGACTACACAAAGGAAAAGCGCTTCTGCCATATCTGCCAAGATGCAAACGGCAAAAGAGGAAATTGCACAAGCTCCTGCAACGGATACAAGGATAGCAGTGCGGTATGGATAGCTCTGTATTGTCTCCATAGCTTCTCTATTAGATTCGGTATTTGTTGCAAAACTAGCAAAATAGGAAAGAAAACACGGAGAAAATAGTGCGAAATAGGAAGAAAATAGTAAAGAGGCATCAAATACAGCTCCCCTTGTACGCACGAAACCAAGAAGCCAACAATCAAGAAGTATCAACACAATCACCAACTTCGGCCATCTTTTCGTTTTACAATGAATTGAATAAATCATCCGCATAACGATTGTAAACACCATGTAAACCCATTCCAAATCAACCCAAACAAGGCAGCAAACTTCCACAAACCTGTCCCGAGACTCGTTTCTTTCGAGTTAAAGGCAACAGAAAATGAATTCTGAAATCAGAAGGCAGATAGAAAGTTATAAATCAGCTAATTATAAAAATAAGAACAAATATTTTAGCGTGCGAATGCAGTACATCAGATTTATAGATAACCCATTCGGCACAAAAGCAAGGGATTGCAGACACGATTCATCACCATCCGCCACGGCTTCCGTCACTATCTTCCACGTGACAGAAATATAGCGCTGACGCGAGGGAAATATATATCCAACGGGAGGGAAATATAGCGCCCAGACGTTGGAGATAGTGAGCTGACACGACAGCGATAGTGAACCAACGAAAGGGGAAGGCTGATTCCGGATGCCGGAAACGGTGATTCGGCACGTCGAGAATAGGTAACGGGGAAGACAGCGATAGAAAATACAAAATATTTGCAACGAGTAGCAGGAGGAGGAAGGTCATCGTTCTTAACAATGAAGAAGGGCGCATCAAAAAACAAAATGTGCTATCATCTTGTCTTTGATACACCCTCCTAAATCTTGTTAGGCAACGAAGAATCAGAGTCCGAATTCCTCTTTCACCTTATCCACATAGTCCAGCTTCTCCCAAGTGAAAAGCTCTACTTCGATGTCCTTGTTGCCTTCGTAGCGCGAACGGAAATGCTTGACTATGGTTTGCGGCTCGCGGCCCATGTGTCCGTAGGCTGCCGTCTCCTGATAGATGGGGTTGCGCAGCTTCAGACGGTCTTCGATGGCCTTGGGACGGAGGTCGAACAACTTATCTACCCTGCGGGCTATCTCACCGTCGCTCATGTTCACATGGCTGCGGCCGTAGGTATTGACGTAGATGTTGATGGGGCGTGCCACGCCGATGGCATAGCTCACCTGCACCAGAATTTCGTCGGCCACGCCGGCAGCTACCAGATTCTTGGCGATGTGGCGAGCAGCGTAGGCGGCACTGCGGTCCACCTTCGAGGGGTCTTTACCCGAAAAGGCACCACCACCATGAGCACCCTTGCCACCGTAGGTATCGACGATAATCTTGCGACCCGTCAAGCCTGTATCGCCGTGAGGGCCACCGATGACAAACTTACCGGTGGGATTGACGTGATACTTGATGTTGTCGTTGAACAAGGCCAGCACCTTCTCGGCATGGATGGAGGCAATGACGCGGGGCATCAGCACCTCGATGACGTCGCGACGGATAATGGCAAGCATTTTCTCGTCGGCCTTCAGTTGGGCAGCCTCGCTGTCGTCGGCCGGCTGAATGAAGTCGTCGTGCTGAGTAGAGACCACAATGGTGTCGATGCGCGCGGGCGTGCCGTTGTCGTCATACTCAATGGTCACTTGGCTCTTGGCATCGGGACGCAAGTAAGTCATCTGCTTGCCTTCGCGACGGATGTCGGCCAGCACTTGCAGGATGCGATGCGAAAGGTCCAGCGAAAGCGGCATATAATTCTCCGTTTCGTTGGTAGCATAGCCGAACATCATGCCTTGGTCGCCGGCCCCCTGTTCCATGGGGTCCTCACGCTCTACACCGCGATTGATGTCGGGGCTTTGCTCATGAATAGCACTCAGCACACCGCAGGAGTTGCTTTCGAACATATACTCACCCTTGGTATAGCCAATCTTCTGAATAACTTCACGTGCGATGAGTTGCAGGTCAACATACGCCTGCGTCTTCACTTCTCCTGCCAGCACTACCTGCCCGGTAGTAACCAGCGTTTCGCAAGCTACTTTCGAACTGGGGTCGTAAGCCAACAGTTTGTCAAGCACAGCGTCCGATATTTGGTCGGCCACTTTGTCGGGGTGCCCTTCGGACACCGATTCGGATGTGAATAAATATCCCATACTAATCTAAAATTAAAAAATTAATAATTAAAGAATTAAAAGGGGAAAGTGTTGATGAGCAGAGTATATCTCGGTGTACGAAGACACCGACAGAAAAGGATGTGTTTTTAGCATTTTTTTCCGTGGTTGCAAGCTACTCAAATCTTTCCACATTTATGTTTCGGGCGCAAAGATAAGGAGAAATATAATATATAGCGCTATATTAACAGAGATTATTATCTCAATCTTTCCTCCACTTCCGGTGCAATCTCCCTTAGCGGACGCATCACGAAGTCGCGCTCGGTCATCAGCGGATGTGGCAGTTTCAGTTCGGGAGTATCGACGGACAGCAGCGCACCATCTTCCTGAATGGCCAGCAGCAAGTCGATGTCAATCAGGCGGTCGGCATACACACCGCCCACCGACTTATGGGTACGCCCCATCTCGCGTTCTATCGCCTGCGTGGCGCGAAGCAGCTCGTGCGGAGTGAGGGAAGTCTCTACGCCAAGGGCGGCATTCAGAAATCCATTCTCGGAAGTGAAACCCCACGGGGCAGTAGCATAAAAAGCGGACAGGGAAACAACTTTCCCTATCCGCTCTTCTATCTTCCGGACGGCGTGTCGGAGGTTCTGCTCCTTATCGCCGAGGTTGGTGCCAAGTCCTAAGTAAAACAGCATACTTGTTTTTAAGTTTTTAGTTAGTTGACGAGGGGACAAGTTAACGAGGCCACGAGAACGCAGACTTCAATTTTTAGGCACGGATGACACGGATTCTTCAATAATTCTAAATTTAAAATTGATGGCTATCGGCTTCTAACTCCTTTTTAACTCCTTCACTCCTTTAACTCCTAAATATATTCACTCCTTGTTCCCTTGTCAACTTGTCCTTCTTAACGGTCCGTAATCAGCATGGCATCTCCGTACGTACCAAAGCGGTAATCTTCCTTCAGTGCCACGTCGTAGGCCTCCATCACCTGTTCGTATCCGCCGAAAGCGGCTACAATCATCAGCAGCGTGGAAAGCGGCATGTGGAAGTTGGATACCATGGAAGTGGCCACCGTAAAGTCGTAGGGCGGGAAGATGAATTTGTTGGTCCAGCCCTCGTATTCCTTCAGGTGTCCGTCGGTGCTGACGGTGCTTTCGATGGCACGCATCACGGTGGTACCGATGGCACACACCTGCTTGTTCAAGTCCTTGGCGCGGTTTACGATGCGTACGGCTTCTTCGTTTACAATCATCTGCTCGGAGTCCGTCTTGTGCTTGGTCAGGTCTTCTACGTCGATGTCGCGGAAGTTGCCCAGTCCGGCATGGAGGGTGATATAAGCAAAGTCCACGCCCTTAATCTCCAGACGCTTCATCAGCTCGCGGCTGAAGTGCAGGCTGGCGGTAGGTGCCGTCACAGCTCCTTCGTTGCGGGCAAAGATAGACTGGAAACGTTCGGCATCTTCTGGCTCTACAGGGCGATTGATGATGCTATGCGGCAGCGGAGTTTCGCCCAACTCGTAGAGTGCCTTCTTGAACTCATCGTGCGGTCCGTCGTACAGGAAGCGAAGCGTACGGCCACGCGAGGTCGTATTGTCTATCACTTCGGCCACCATCGAATCGTCGTCGCCAAAGTACAGCTTGTTGCCGATGCGAATCTTGCGGGCAGGGTCAACCAACACGTCCCACAGGCGAAGTTCTTCGTTCAACTCACGCAACAGGAAGACCTCGATACGTGCACCGGTCTTCTCCTTGTTGCCGTACAAGCGGGCAGGGAACACCTTGGTGTCGTTGAAGATAAATACATCCTTATCATCGAAATATTCCAAGATGTCCTTGAACATCCGGTGCTCTATTTCGCCAGTCTTCTTATGAAGCACCATCAGGCGCGATTCGTCTCTGTACTTCGTAGGGTGCAAAGCTATCTTCTCTTCGGGAAGCTTGAATTTAAATTGCGAAAGTTTCATATTGTTTGAGTTTTTAAGTTTTTAAGTTTCTTCATTCTTCACTATCTCCTGCTCGTCTATCCATTGCCTGAAGTCCAGCGGATTCAAGCAGTCCTCGATGCGAACATCTCCCACGCGGGTACGTTCAAGACCCGTCAGATGGGCACCGCTGTTCAGCGCCTCGCCAATGTCACGAGCCAAGGCACGGATGTAAGTGCCTTTGCTGCATACCACACGCACCTTGATGTCGGGCAGGTTGCACTCCAGCAGTTCTATCTCGTCTATCACCAGCAGCTTGGGCTTCAGTTCCACGTCTTCGCCCTTGCGAGCCAGATCGTAGGCACGTTTGCCGTTCACCATGCAGGCCGAGAAGGCTGGAGGCACTTGCTGAATCTCGCCCACAAACTTCTTCAGGGTCTCTTCCACCAATTCGCGGGTGATGTGCTCCGTGGGATACGTGGCATCTATCTCGTGCTCCAAGTCGTAGGAGGGCGTCGTGGCACCCAGCCGGATGCTGGCAATGTACTCCTTGGTATGATACTGAAATTCTTCGATGCGCTTCGTAGCCTTACCCGTACAGACTATCATGACTCCCGTAGCGAGGGGGTCGAGTGTTCCGGCATGACCCACCTTCAGCTTCTTCACCCCTAGTCGGCGACAGATGTGGTAGCGCGCATGGCCCACTACCTTGAACGATGTCCAGCCCAGTGGCTTGTTGAAGTACAGAATTTCTCCTTCCTTGAAATCCATGTGAGTTTTTCAGTTTTTAGAACACCAACGCCAATATACCCACAATGGCGCAATAGATGGCAAAATAAATCAGCTTGCCTTTCTTCACGATGTTTATCATCCATTTGCAAGCCAGACAACCGGAGATGAAAGCAGCCAAGAATCCCACTACCAACGAGAGTGTAGGAATGTCACCGGCAATAGCTTCACCCTTCATCATCTTCATACCGTCCAGCAACGCCTCACCCAAGATAGGAGGCATCACCATCAGAAATGAGAACTGTGCCAGATTGGCCTTACTGTTGCCCAACAGCAACCCCGTAGCAATCGTAGTTCCCGAACGAGAAAGTCCCGGCAACACAGCTACCGCCTGCGAAAGCCCGATAATAAAAGCATCTCTGGTAGAAATCTTCTCCTTCTGCCTTGGATGGTAGTAGTAAGAAAACGTCAGCAACACGGCAGTCAGCAGCAAGCAACAACCCACCACTATCAATCCGGCACCGAAGATTTCCTCTACCTTATCCTTGAAGAACACACCCACAATGCCAATAGGAATCATGGACACAATGATATTGATGACGTAGCGTGTCTCGTCATTCATCTGCCACTTGAACAGTCCTTTGAAAATCCAACTGATTTCCTTCCAAAGAATCACCAGCGTACTGAACACGGTAGCTACATGAACCACCACCGTAAACGCGAGATTCTCCTCTCCTTCTATACCGAACAATGCCGAACCAATAGCCAAATGTCCGCTACTGCTGACCGGCAGATACTCTGTCAATCCCTGAATAAGCCCAAGGATTAGTGCTTCAAGCCAACTCATACGTTTTGAATTATGAATTTTTAATTATGAATAAAATCTGAAATCTCTAAACTCTCTTCGGCTTACGCAACACCGCATATATTATAAATACAAAGCCCAGCAGGCATACCACCGGAGCCACCTTGATGCGTCTCACACTAAAAATGTCCGGCTCAAAAGTCGTCGGCGTGGACGAAGGTCCGGTCATCAGAATAAAACCGATAATCACCACTGCCATGCCCACAGCCAGGAGGATGAAATTGATTTTGTCAAAAGCAAATTTCTGTTTATCCATCTTGTTATTTATTGTTTTACTATTTACTAATTTACCAATTGTCCATTATCCATTAATCAGATGTAGTACAGCGCACTAGCCTTCATCTTCAGATACTTGTTGATGGAGAACAAAGCGCACAGCCAAGTTATCAATATGCCGAATACCAAGACCGAAGCCGAAACCAACAGCATGACATCGGTAGAAACAATGTTCACCAACTCCGGCTCGTAGGAAACCAGCCAATAGGCCGCCCCCCACAGAATGCCATCGGCAATGACAGCCGCCAACACACCTATCCAGAAGTTGCGCCGCAGGAACGGACGCCGAATGAATCCCCAACTTGCCCCCACCAGCTTCATGGTATGAATCAGGAAGCGCTGAGAGTGAATGGTCAGGCGAATGGTATTGTTGATAAGCGCAAAAGAAATCAAGGCAAGAATCAAGGCAAGCCCCAGCAGCAGCAAACTGATGTTGCGGATATTGTCGTTGACAGCGTCTATCAGGTCTTTCTGATAGAGCACCTCCTGTATGTTGGTGCTTCTCTTCTTTATCAGTTTCTCTATCTTGGCTATGCTGTCGGAGTTGGCGTATGCCGAATGCAGCTTCACCTCGATGGAAGCCGTGAACGGATTATAACCCAGAAACTCTTGCGGGTCGGTACCCATCGCTTCGGTCTGTTCCTTCAGGGCCTGCTTCTTCGAGATGTATTCCGTCTCCTTCACAAAGGGTTCGGCATTCAGCCGCTTCTGCAACTTCAGTATGTCGCTCTCCTTCATGTCGTCGCTAATGAGGATGGAGAAGTTGATGTTCTCCTTCACATATACAGAAAGGTTGTGAGCCGTGAGCACGAAGAACACCACCATGCCCAGCAACAGCAATACCAGCGTCGTGCTGATGCTCGACGTAACGAACTGCATATCAAAGCAGGATACCGAATTGCTTTTACCTTTCATAATTATATAAATTAAAAAGATTATAAGATGGTAAAATGGTAAGATTATAAGATGACAAGATGATGAAATGGTTATCATGCATCCTGTCATCTATTGTCTTATCATTCCATTATTTTATCATCCCATTTATCCTATTACTTTATCATCATTATCATTTTATAATCCTACTATTTTATCATCTCACCATCTTATCATCC
>JAUNJD010000102.1 GCA_030523205.1 Bacteroides sp. | reverse complement strand
TCATCGTAACATCATACTTTTTATTGTGTAACTTTTAAAATGAATATTTTAGTAACCGGTGCCAACGGTCAACTTGGCAATGAGATGCGCGTGTTGTCGCAAGAGAATGTTCAACACACTTATTTCTTCACCGACGTTCAGGAACTGGACATTTGTGACGAGCAGGCTGTTCGTGCCTTTGTGACCGACAATCAGGTAGATGTTATCGTAAACTGTGCCGCTTATACGGCCGTGGACAAGGCCGAGGATAATGTGGAACTTTGCGACAAACTCAATCATCTGGCTCCGGGCTATTTGGCTGCCGCTGCCGAGGCTTGCGGTGCAGCATTGATACAGGTCTCTACCGACTACGTGTTCGATGGCACAGGTCACATCCCTTATACCGAGGACGTTGCACCGTGTCCCAATTCCGTTTATGGCTCTACCAAGTTGGCAGGCGAACAGGCTGTGATGGAGAAGTGTAGCCGTGCCATGATTATCCGCACTGCTTGGCTCTACTCCATCTACGGAAACAACTTCGTGAAGACGATGATTCGTCTGGGGAAGGAGCGCGAGACGCTGGGTGTCGTGTTCGACCAAGTAGGTACGCCTACATACGCCAACGACTTGGCAAAGGCTATTTACGCCGCTATCAATCAGGGCATCGTGCCGGGCATCTACCACTTCAGCGACGAAGGAGTCTGCTCATGGTACGATTTTACTTTGGCCATTCATCGTTTGGCCGGCATCACTACCTGCAAGGTAGGTCCGCTGCATACCGACGAATTCCCCGCCAAGGCTCCGCGTCCGCACTACTCCGTGCTGGATAAGACGAAGATTAAGAAAACTTTCGGCATTGAGATTCCTCATTGGGAAGAATCACTTGCCGTGTGCATCAGTAAATTATGATTTTTGGCACGGATTACAGCTTCCGTGAAAATCCGTGTAATCCGTGCCTAAAACTAAAAATTATATGGCAAATCAAGAAATTGAAAGACGAAGAACCTTTGCGATTATAGCGCACCCCGATGCCGGTAAGACATCGTTGACGGAGAAACTGCTGCTCTTTGGAGGACAGATTCAAGTGGCAGGAGCCGTCAAGAGTAATAAAATCAAGAAGACGGCTACGTCCGACTGGATGGATATCGAGAAGCAACGCGGTATCTCCGTAACAACATCTGTGATGGAGTTCGACTACCACGACTATAAAATCAATATCCTCGATACCCCTGGTCACCAGGACTTTGCCGAAGATACCTACCGCACGCTGACTGCTGTGGATAGCGTTATCATCGTGGTGGACGGTGCCAAAGGTGTGGAGTCGCAGACACGCAAACTGATGGAAGTCTGCCGTATGCGCAACACGCCCGTCATCATCTTCGTCAACAAGATGGACCGTGAAGCCAAAGACCCCTTCGACCTGCTCGACGAGCTGGAGGAAGAACTTAACATCCATGTACGTCCGCTGACATGGCCCATCGAGAGCGGCATCCGCTTCAAGGGAGTATATAACATCTACGAACAGAAGCTCAACCTCTTTCAGCCCAGCAAACAAGTAGTTACCGAAAAGGTAGAGGTGGACATCCACACCGACGACTTGGACAAGCACATAGGCACTCCGTTGGCTGACAAGTTGCGTGGCGAGCTGGAACTGATAGAAGGTGTATATCCCGACTTTCAAGTCGAGGATTATCTGCGTGGCGAGTTGGCTCCCGTGTTCTTCGGCTCTGCACTGAATAACTTCGGTGTGGAAGAATTGCTGAATACATTTGTCGAGATAGCTCCCAGCCCCCGTCCGGTCAAGGCAGAAGAACGCGATGTACAACCCGAGGAACCCAAGTTTACCGGTTTCATTTTCAAGATTACTGCCAACATCGACCCCAATCATCGTTCGTGTGTAGCCTTCTGCAAGATATGTTCGGGCAAGTTCGTGCGCAACGCTCCTTACTACCACGTGCGTCATGGCAAGACCGTCCGCTTCTCCAGCCCTACCCAGTTCATGGCTCAGCGTAAGACCACCATTGACGAGGCTTGGGCGGGCGACATCATCGGTCTGCCCGATAATGGCACCTTCAAGATAGGCGACACGCTGACCGAGGGCGAACAGCTCCACTTCCGCGGTCTGCCCAGTTTCTCACCGGAGATGTTCAAGTACATCGAGAATGCCGACCCCATGAAGCAGAAACAACTTGCCAAGGGCATCGACCAACTGATGGACGAAGGTGTGGCTCAGTTGTTTGTCAACCAGTTCAACGGGCGCAAGATTATCGGTACTGTTGGTCAGTTGCAGTTCGAAGTCATTCAGTATCGTCTGGAGAACGAATACAACGCCAAATGTCGTTGGGAACCCATCAGCCTCTACAAAGCCTGCTGGATTGAGAGCGACGATGCCGCTGAGTTGGATGCCTTCAAGAAGCGCAAGTACCAGTACATGGCCAAGGACCGCGAAGGCCGCGATGTATTCTTAGCCGATAGCGGCTATGTGCTACAAATGGCCCAGATGGACTTCAAACATATAAAATTCCATTTCTCAAGCGAATTTTAGAAGAAGGCTGAGGCTGTGCGTGGAAATGAATAGAGAAAACATATACTTAAAGGAATGAGTACGATAAACTATGATTTGAAGAAGATAAAGGCACTTCTGTTCGATGTAGATGGGGTGCTGAGTGCCAACGTGATTCCCATGAGCACGGAAGGCGAACCGATGCGTACAGTCAACATCAAGGACGGATATGCATTGCACTTGGCTGCAAAGCAAGGTGTGTTGCTGGGCATCATCACCGGCGGAAAGACGGAAGCCGTGCGCAAGCGTTTTCTCTCCTTGGGCTTGGCTCCCGAAAACATTTACTTGGCATCATCCGTGAAGATACATGACTATCGGGACTTTCGCGACCGTTACGCCTTGAAGGATGAGGAGATTCTGTATGTAGGCGATGATATTCCCGATTTGGAGGTGATGCAGACTTGTGGATTGCCCTGCTGTCCCAAGGATGCCGTGCCCGAGGTGAAGGCCATAGCCCGCTACATCTCTTATGCTGACGGTGGGTACGGATGCGGACGCGACATTGTGGAGCAGGTACTGAAGGTGCACGGTCTTTGGATGGCGAATGAGCACGCTTTCGGATGGTAGTTTATTGTACGTTCCGCAAAATCATAGATACAGATGAAAGGTTTAGAGAAATATAAAGTGATTTTAGCCTCCAATTCACCTCGCAGAAAAGAGTTGCTGAAAGGATTAGGCATAGATTACGAAGTCCGTACGTTGCCCGATGTCGATGAGTCTTATCCCGAGTCGTTGAAAGGTGCCGATATTCCCCTTTATATATCGAAGGAGAAAGCAGATGCCTATCGCAGTGTATTGCAGCCGGGTGAACTGATGATTACAGCCGATACCATCGTTTGGCTGGATGGATGTGTACTGGGAAAGCCGAAAGATAGGGAAGAGGCTTTGCAAATGCTTCGGAAGTTGTCGGGAAATACGCACGAAGTGTTTACCGGTGTTTGCATCACCACTACCGAGTGGCAGCATAGCTTTTCGGCGCAGACCGAAGTGCGGTTTGCTACCTTGAGCGAAGAGGAGATAACGTACTATGTAGATCGGTTTCAGCCAATGGATAAAGCCGGTGCCTACGGTGTGCAGGAATGGATTGGCTACATCGGTGTGGAGAATATCTCCGGAAGCTATTTCAACATCATGGGACTTCCCGTACAAAGATTATATCGAGAACTGAAAGAGTTGCTCGCTGAATAGATAAGGAACGTGGTGTAAACGGATAACGAGATTGTCCCTTTACACCATGTCCAATATGAGTGGTATGTCTTCCTCGGCAATGCCAAGATTGAGAAGGAGGGGCTTGTCCTCATTGAACATTTCGAGGAACTTGTCCTTGCTTCCGCATTCCATCATGGATCGGCCATAGTATTCTGCTACCTTATCCATGTTTCCCATTTTCCAAGCTACGTGACCGGCATTCAGGTAATCCGCTGCAAGCGGATGATGAGCCAGCACTTTGTCGTAATATCTCATGGCCTGTTCGTACTTGCCGCTTGCGAACGAACACCAGCCGATGGCACGCCATGCCTTGATGTTGTCCTCTTCCATAAAGTCCAGTCTGAAGAAGTATTGCAGGGCCTCAGCATAGAGTTCTTGCTCGGTCAGACAGCTGCCGATGAGGAAGAGGATGTTTTTGTTGTTGGGCTGTATGTCGGCTACTTTTCTGTAATATTCCAAAGCTGTGACGAAATCTCGTTTCAGTCGGTAGCACGTGGCTAGGTGACGCAGTGTCCATACATGATCAGGATTCAGTATGTCTGCCCTTCGGTAAGCATCGATGGCTTCGGTGTAGCGCTTCTCTTTTTGCAGGCAATAACCGGCCTTTTGGAAGGTGTCCGCATTGGCTTGGTTGTTGTCAATCAGCATCCGATAAGTATCCAAGGCCTCTGTGTAATGCTCCTTTTGGAAACGGAAATCTGCAACTTCCTTCAAGAAGGAGGGATCGCACAATACTTCCTTGAAAATGGGGAGGCGATGCAAGGCTATATCTTCCTTGAAGATGTCGCGCATCTCATTCTTGTATTGGTTCAGTTTGAAGAAACGATAGAGGTCGTGGATGTATTGTTGGCTGACCATGTCCGGACGCCGTGCGTGTTGCTGCTTACCTGATTCCATTTCCTGCTCCATAAAGGCACTCATTTCTTGCGAAACCATTTGTTGCATCATCATGCCACGGTTCTTTTCGGGTATCTGTCCCAGGGTGAAGCATAATGAGTATTTATCGCTATCGCAAAGGAATCCTGTTACTTGCATGAGGTTAAGAAAAGAATTCTCCTGTGTCGGATTGAGGCCGTATTGACGAATCAGGCTGGAGTGTTGCAAGGTGAAAGGCAGGAACCAATTGTTGCATTGATGGAAAAAAGGAAATCCTTTCAGCATGGAGAAGGTACTCATATAGACGTCTGCCCCTTCCATTTGCAGGTCGCTTATTTCGCGTATCTTCTCTTCCAGCCCGGAGTTTTCCAAGGCCTTCTCCCAGTCGGGGTTTCGGTCGTTATCTTCCGATGAATCGTCGAAGTCCAACTTCATGTTGCGCATGATATTGGCATTCTTTATCACGCCGGGGATGATTTCTTCGCGCATCTTCTTGTCAATCTTATCGGTATCCTTGCTGCGGAGCAACTGGATGTAGATGTTGTTCAGTTGCTTGGTGTAGTCAGGATTCTCGTTGAGCAACGAGAGACGGGCTGCCAAATCGGGATAGAGCAATATGCGGTTCGAATAAATGTGCATGATTAGTACGATGCCTACCAAGGCGCGTTGGCTGACACGGCTGTCGGCATGGGTATATACATCCATCAACCACGATAGTTTGCGTGAATCGAAGCACTCCATCAGGCTGAGGTTGACAGCACTTATAAACAGACATAGGTCGTTGACGTCCAGCACTTCGGATGTCAGTATGTCGTGCGCCTCCGTCACTTCTTCCGCCGTCCAGACACTATTGCACCAAGTGGTCAGGAATAGGTCCTTTTGAGCATTTTCATGACGGTTTAGCACTTTGTCCAGACTTTGTTGGTCGTTGGGCGTGAGGCGGCAGATGGCCATTTCGTCGGGGAATGCTTCCAGCTTCTTCAGCAGAGTACCCAAATTTGATATGAGTACCGGATGCTTATAGTTTCTGCGCAGGCCGATGTAGTAGTGAGTAGATACTCCCTCCAACAAGCTAAGTTGCACCTGATCGGCTACCTCCCATGTTTCGGCCAACAAACGGATGTACAGTTTTTGCCTTTCCGGGTCGTCGATGCCTTGGCGCATATATTGCAACATATATTGGTAAGAGGTACGGGCCTCCTCCAGTCGGTTGCGTAGCGTCCAGTCTCCTCCGTTCCAAAGGAAGGCTTCCAATTGTGTTTGGGCTTCTTTCAGCCGTTTCTGTTCCAGCAGGGAAACGATGGAGTTGTATTGCTCTTTAATAGCTTGTTCGTTCATAAGGTTATATTATCAGAAACGCACTTGCACTTGTGCTTGAATTATATTCGAGTCTTCTCCTTGATGCTTGTTGCTATAAGTGTATTGAGCTTGCAGACGGCATTTGGGATAGAACCACCATTGCACGCCGGCCACGTAGTTGGTCTGCTTGTTATCAGTGGCTTTGTTTTTGTTGAAGTAGTCGTAGGACAAAACGATGTCAAACTTGGGGAGTACGTGGGCCGATGCTGCGGCATAGTATCCGTTGCTCTTCACATTCCCATCTTTACCGGCCAGATACTCGGTTCGTATGTCGATGGGTTTCGTTTTGATTTCGGCGCCTATGGCCCAGCGGTTGCGTGTATAGTTGTCGCCTACGGCAATGTCGGGGTTGACGGAGGAGGTGGCTATGGCACAACCTTCTCCAAGGATGAACGAGCCACCTACCGACATCCATTTCCACGGATGAACCATGAGGTTGCCTACAATGTTCTTCTGATTATTCTTGTCTTTGGTATTTATTCCCTGTCCGTTCATGACGGCAAGGTTGTACGAAATCAGTTTCTTGAAGAGGTCGCCATATACCATTAGTCCGATGTCGCGTCCGGAGTGCGAACCATACAGTGGGTCGCTGCCATCGACACCTGCCAGATAGCTGGTGGCCTGCGAGTAGCAGTTTATCAGTTCCACGAAGCAAGGTGACAACGGATTTTCAATGGTGTACATCGTCTTGAACTGCCCTAAACGGACATTTACTTCGGGTAAGAAGTGGTATTCGGTATATAGTTCCAATACTTTGGGGCTGTTGGCAAAGCTGTACATGAAATAGCACGTCCAGTGGTCTGTGATTTTGCCTTTGACCATAAATATTACTCGCTTAATGTCAAAAGAATTGGGATCACTTTCGCTTGCATCGTTGTAGGTATATCCTGCCTGAGCATAACCGGAGAGGGCAATGCGCTCTTTTAAGGTATTGACTATGTCATTCGCATGAATGTCTTGCGCTCTGAGCGAGCTTGTCATCATCAAAACAATGCAAGTGGATAGGAGGAGGATTCTTTTCATTATGTTGTAACTCAAAAAAGGGTTATGTGTAATGGAGTAATCTTCTTCAAGAATGGAAATTCATGAATAGGAAATGAGTAGTAAAAAAGGCAACTCTTTTTTCAAAGAGCTGCCTTTGTATGTCAAGGGAGTATATTACTCATTGATAGCAGCAATACCCGGAAGAACCTTTCCTTCGATTGCTTCGAGCAGTGCACCACCACCGGTAGAAACGTAAGATACGCCGCTAGCCAGACCGAACTTGTTGACGCAAGCCACAGAGTCACCACCACCTACGAGCGAGAATGCACCGTTCTTGGTAGCTTCTACGATAGCCTCGCCTACTGCACGCGAACCGTGAGTGAAGTTGTCGAACTCGAATACGCCCGTCGGGCCGTTCCACAAGATAGTCTTGGAATTCTTGATAACTTCGGCAAACAGCTTTTCAGTGTCGGGGCCGATGTCAAGACCTTCCCAACCATCGGGTATTTCGTCAACTTTGCAGAATCCTGTGTTGGCATCGTTGGAGAATGCGTCAGCAATCTTGGCATCAACAGCCAATACCAGATTTACGCCTTTCTCTTTGGCCTTCTTCATCAGGTCGAGAGCCAATTCCAGCTTGTCGTCTTCGCAGATGGAGATACCAATCTTGCCACCCATAGCCTTGGTGAAGGTATAAGTCATACCACCGGCAATAATCAGGTTGTCCACCTTGTTCAGCAGGTTCTCGATGATTTCAATCTTGGAAGATACCTTCGAACCACCCATGATGGCAGTAAACGGACGGTGAATGTCGTTCAACACTTTATCCACAGCCTTTACTTCTTTCTCCATCAGGTAGCCGAACATCTTGCTGTCCTTGTCAAAGTATTTAGCAATCAATGCCGTAGAAGCGTGTGCACGGTGAGCTGTACCGAATGCGTCGTTTACGTAGCAGTCTGCATACGAAGCCAATTTCTTGGTAAATTCCTTCTGGCTTTCTTTCACAGCTTTCTTGGCAGCAGCCTTCTCTTCGTCTGTAACGTCTTCTGCCAGACCGCGCGGTTTGCCTTCTTCTTCAGCATAGAAGCGGAGGTTCTCCAGCAGCAGCACTTCACCCGGTTGCAGGGCAGCAGCCTTTACAGCAGCTTCTTCACCCATACAGTCGTTGGCAAATTGTACTTCTACGCCCAGCAATTCTTCAAGATGCTTCAGGATGTGCTTCAGAGAGAATTTTTCGGCAACGCCTTTCGGACGTCCGAGGTGAGAACCGATAATAATGCTGCCACCGTCGGCCAAGATTTTCTTCAGCGTAGGAAGAGCGGCACGCATACGAGTATCATCTGTGATGTTGAAGTTTTCGTCCAGGGGCACATTGAAGTCCACGCGAACGAATGCCTTTTTTCCGGCAAAGTTGAATTGATCAATTGTCATAATCTCTATTTTATTTAAAAGTGTCAATTTTTCGTTTCAGTTGGCGCAAAGTTAGCATTTATTTTTGTTCTTAAGAATGAAAAGTGAAATTTATTCTGCCTTCTTCCCGTTCTCTTTGCTAACTTTATACTTACTGCAATAGTATTTGCACATTAATTGTAAACCACAGTTGTCACATTGTGGGGTGCGTGCTTGGCACACGTAGCGTCCGTGCAGGATGAGCCAGTGGTGGGCGATGGGGATGTCGGCCGGACTGATGTTTTTCATCAGCTCCTTTTCCACACTGAAAGGGGTGGTGCATCGGTCGGATACCAGCCCGATGCGATGGCTCACGCGGAACACGTGCGTATCGACAGCCATGGCCGCTTTGTTGAACACTACCGACTGAATGACGTTGGCCGTTTTGCGGCCTACGCCGGGCAGCTTGACCAGTTCTTCCAGCGTGTCGGGCACTTGGCTGCCGAAGTCGGACACAAGCATCTTGGCCATTCCTACCAGATGCTTCGACTTGTTGTTGGGGTATGACACGCTGCGTATGTACTCGAACACCACCTCGGGCGTACTGGCGGCCAATGCTTCGGGAGTGGGGAAATCTCTGAAGAGCGCCGGCGTTATCAGATTGACACGCTTGTCCGTGCATTGGGCAGAGAGGATGACCGCTATCAGCAGCTCGAACGGATTGTTGTAGTGCAGTTCCGTTTCGGCCACAGGACGGTTTTCCTTGAACCAGGCTATCACCTTTTCGTATCGCTCTTTCTTTGTCATCTCAGTTTGTTTTTATGATAGTGTGGGGTAACTTTCATTTTGAAGTAGAGCGTGGCCACGATGGTGAGGCAAGCCCCTACCAAGTATGCCTTGTCGAATGTGCTGATTTCGGCAATGTAGCCTCCGGCCAGCATACCGATGCCTATGCCCACATCCCACGAGGTCAGGTAGGTAGATGTAGCCGTTCCACGCTGATTGTTGGGGGCGAGGTTGACAAACAAGGTGTTGTAGGCCGGAAACATGGTGCCGAAGCCCACACCCAGCATCAGCGCGATGCAGAAGAACAGCACAGTGCAGAAGGCACTGTTCCATTGTATGACATATACACAGGCTGAGAGCAGGAAGAAGCTGATGACCACCACATAGAGTCCGGCCATGATGATTTGCGTGATTTTTCCCTTGTCCACTAGTCTGCCCGAGAACAGGCGCGATACGGCCATGCCTGCCGCCAGAAAGGTGAAGAAGAATCCCGTAGAGGCCTGTATGTTGATTTGTCGGGCATACATGGCCACGTAATTGGTCGTCATGCCGTATGGAATGGAAAGCAGCAACAGGCTGATGCCTCCCGGAAGTCCTTTCAGCAAGATGAAGCGGTCGAGCGAAATGGGTTCCCGTTTTACGGGAGGCTTATAGGGTGTCTTTACAGCCGAGGCGCATAGGAAGCCCAGCAGGCAAGCACCCAGCGAACAGCAGAAAATGATGGTGTAGGACACGCCGGCATCGTGTAGGAAAAGTCCCATCATCGGTCCGGTGGACATGGCCAGGTTATTGGCCAGGCCGTAATATCCCAGTCCTTCGCCTCGGCGCGATGAAGGCATGATGTCGATGACAATCGTGTTTCCACCCACTGTCACCATGCCGAACGAAACGCCGTGTATGATGCGGAAGAGTATGAACACCGTCAGTGTCCCCGCCACCAGATAACCCGCAAACATGGCGGTGAAAATGAAGTAAGCCAGCAGGTACAGCGGTTTGCGGGCAAACGTATCGAGCAGATAACCCGAGAAGGGACGTATGCACAAGCCCGCCACCGTGTAGCAGGACAGCACCACGCCGATAGTGGCTTTGTCGGCTCCAAACTCCTCCAGCAGATAGAAGGGCAATACGGGCATCAGCAGCCAAAAGCCAAAGAACAGTAGAAAGTTGGCTGCCAGAATAAAACAGTATCCCCGAGTTACAAGCCTATCTTTCATTTCGTTTTTTAATGGATAATGGATAATTGACAATTGATAATTATCCATTATCCACTATCAATTGTCAATTAAAAAATCAGTATGCCGACTCAAATTCCTTCAAGAAGCGGGTATCGTTCTCCGAGAAGAGACGCAGGTCGTTGACGCGATATTTCAGGTTGGCAATGCGCTCTATACCCATGCCAAGGGCATATCCGCTGTATTTCTTGCTGTCGATTCCGTTCAGTTCCAGTACGTTGGGATCCACCATACCGCATCCCAGGATCTCTACCCATCCCGTGTGCTTGCAGAAGTTGCAGCCTTTGCCACCGCAGATGTTGCAGCTGATGTCCATTTCGGCACTAGGCTCTGTGAAGGGGAAGTAGGAGGGGCGCAGACGAATCTTCGTGTCTTTGCCGAACATCTCCTGAGCAAAGAGCAGCAGAGCCTGCTTCAGGTCGGTAAACGAAACGTTCTCATCTACGTAGAGGGCTTCTACTTGGTGGAAGAAGGCGTGGGCACGATAGCTGATGGCCTCGTTGCGATATACACGTCCCGGGCAGAGCACTCGGATAGGCGGTTGAGTGGTTTCCATCACGCGGCTCTGTACGCTCGATGTATGTGTGCGCAGGATGATATTGTGCGAAACGTTCTCGGCATTGTTCTCGATGAAGAACGTGTCCTGCATATCGCGTGCCGGATGGTCTTCGGCAAAGTTCATGGAAGAGAACACGTGCCAGTCGTCTTCCACCTCGGGACCGTCGGCAATGTTGAAGCCCATGCGGGCAAAGATGTCGATGATTTCGTTCTTCACGATGGAGAGCGGGTGGCGTGTGCCCAGCTTCACCGGATAGGCAGAGCGTGTCAGGTCCATGTCATCGCATCCGGTATCTTGGCTTTCGAATTGCTCTTTCAGGGTGGCAATCTTTTCTTGAGCCTTGTTCTTCAGTTCGTTCAGGCGCATACCTACTTCTTTCTTCTGTTCGGCGGCCACGTTACGGAAGTCGGCCATCAGTTCGTTGATGGCTCCTTTCTTACTGAGATATTTGATGCGGAGTGCCTCCAAATCTTCTGCATTGGCGGCTTTCAGTGCTTCCACTTCTTGCAGAAGCTGGTTGATTTTAGCTATCATATCGTTGTATTCTTAAATTATACCAAGTAAAGGGCGGTGCAAAGATATAATTTTATTGGCATATAGTTTGCGGTAGTTCGGTTAATTTTTCAGTTTGTGCCTGTCGGGGTATGCGCTTCCCGTTGGCAGGCTGATGAGATGGAGGCTGAAAAAAGGTAATACAATCTGTAATTCAGGTTGGGAGGAATTGCGGCAGATGCCTTACTTTTGTCGCAACAAAAATAAGGCGAATGCCTACAATCATTAAACAAAAAACAACCGTATGAGACCCTACATTATTTGTCACATGGTAGCCTCCATCGACGGACGCATCGACTGCGCGATGGTGGACAAGATTAGCGGGAATGAATATTACACCACGCTGGAGAAACTGAACTGCCCTTCCTCGCTCGAAGGGCGCGTCACGATGGAGCATTACAACGCTGCTCCTGAACCTTTTGTACCTGCAACGAACACACCCGTGGGCAAACCTTCCGTACACATTGCCGTGCAGTCGGATGCCTATCTCGTAGCTGTCGATACCTACGGACGTCTGCGTTGGCCGGCAGCAAGCATCGACGGTCAGCCCTTGCTGTGCATCGTCAGCGAAAAGGCTTCGGAGGAGTATTTGGAGACATTGCGGAGCCAAGGCATCTCGTGGATTGCCATCGGCAAGGAGCGCATCGACTTGCCCCAAGCTATGGAGATATTGGGTGATAAGTTTGGCGTGAAGCGCTTGGCCGTATTGGGTGGCGGACACATCAACGGTGGATTCCTCGAAGCCGGACTGATAGACGAAGTCAGTTTGCTGCTCGCCGCCGGCATCGACGGCCGACGCGGACAGACCGCTTTGTTCGACGGCATTGCCGACCTGAAGCGTGCTCCTGTTCCCCTCCGATTGGAGAGCGTGGAGCGGCTGGAGAATGGGACGGTATGGTTGCGGTATCTGGTGTAAACAGACAAAAAACAAGAATGGGCAGCAGAGAGATTTCTGTTGTCCATTCTTGTCATAAAAGTTATTACCTGATTACTTCTTCTTCTCTTGTAAAACTCCACTGACGCTCATCGGGCGTCTTTGTTTTCTGTTCATTCTCATCGTACAGAAAAACATTTTTCCTTTTTTGAGATTTTATTGTTTGGGTAGTGCTCCATTCTTTGTCAACCCATTTGATATGGTTGCTTTCATCAAGAGGAAATCCATTAAGGTAATCGTATAGGAACGTAGAACGATTGTCAACGCATTTTCCGTTCCGAGTCCTTAAAAACTGCTTTGCCGATGCGTCATAAATGCTATATGCCCGAATAAGTGCCGATGCTCTGTATTTTAATACCTCGTTTTCGAAAGTAATGTCGAAACCTGAGACGTGGGCATGAAGCGTCATGATGGGGAAATAGGGGACTGTCTTCAAAAAACTATCCTTTCTGTTGTTGCGATGATATACGATAGGGTCGTATATCTTGTATGGGCTACCTTCTTCGCTGTGGAAATAAAACTCTACGGTATAGGGATATATCTCATAATCTTCACCTACTTTGATAAAACCACCATACAAAAAGTGACGAGCTAACTTCCCAAATTCTTCTCGGAGTAGTTCTTCTGTCTCTGCTCCTTTAAAATAGCTTAGATATTCTGATAATTTCATTTCTCTATTTTTTATTAATTGATTATTAATAAGTTATTGCGATTTTAAATGCTGCAAATATACATATTGGGACTGAATAGTCCGTCGGAAATGAACAAAAACTCTCACAATTTTACTTTAGGATATTAGGATTGAAAGATTTTATACAAGGAATTCTCAAACAGTCTTCCTCTTTCTTTTGGAACCTTCTAAGATACTTCATGCGGATTAATAG
>JAUNJD010000374.1 GCA_030523205.1 Bacteroides sp. | reverse complement strand
AAGGTGATAAATATTAAACTGTAATTGTCATTTGTCACAATTATCCATTATCAGTTGTTTCTCTACTCGGTTCGTTAGTTCCACGAATTCCTGCACCGACAGTTGTTCGGGTCTTCGGTTGAAGAGCGGGTCTTCGGTCAGCGGGCAATCCTTGCCCAGCAGGGGCTTGATGGAATTGCGCAAGGTTTTGCGGCGTTGGTTGAAGGTGGTCTTCACCACTTGCTTGAACAGTTTTTCGTCGCATCCCAAGTCGTGGGTGTCGTTGCGCGTCATGCGTATCACGGCACTTTTCACCTTGGGCGGCGGGTTGAACACGTGTTCGCTTACGGTGAACAGATATTCCACCTTGTACCAAGCTTGTATCAGTACGCTCAGTATGCCGTAGGTCTTGCTGCCGGGTGCAGCGGCCATACGTTCGGCCACTTCTTTCTGTATCATGCCCGTGCAGCAGGGGATGCGGTCTTTGTTGTCCAGCATCTTGAAGAATATCTGGCTGGAGATGTTGTAGGGATAGTTGCCTGTCAGCACAAACGGGCCACCGTCGAACACGCGCCCAAGGTTCATCTTCAGGAAGTCGTCTTCGATGATGTGGTCTTCCAACTGCGGGAAGGCTTCGCGCAGGTAGGCCACCGACTCGTAGTCCAGTTCCACCACCTTCAGCGGCCGGCCCTTGGGCAGCAGGAATTGGGTGAGTACGCCCATGCCCGGGCCCACCTCCAGTATGGGCAGTCCGGGGCACGCATCTACGGTGTCGGCTATATCCTGTGCCACCTTCAGGTCTTTGAGGAAGTGCTGGCCCAGAAACTTTTTCGGTTTTACTAATCTCATGTATCGACAAAATAGTTACTTTTGCACGGGCTTAGGCTCCGCACAAATAGGGTTCATTCATCTTTTTGCGCATCAAAGGTAGTTCTTTTTAGCGAAGTATGACGAATGAATGCCCTACTTTAATATAAAAAATAAATAAGGAATAGGTGGCTTGGCCCGGCGAAGAATCTGCAAGCAGACATGAACAAGATGGTAAAGAATATACTGAAGGTAGCCTTACCTATTATATTGGGGGCGTTTATCCTCTACTGGGTATATCGTGATTTCGACTTTGCACGTGCCCGCGACGTGCTGCTGCATGGCACGGATTGGGGCTGGATGGCTGTTTCGTTGTTCTTTGGTGTCATGAGCCACGTGGTGCGCGGCTGGCGCTGGAAGCAGACGCTGGAACCGTTGGAAGCCTATCCGCGTACAGGCGACTGCGTAGATGCCATCTTCGTGTCCTACGCCACCAATTTGGTGCTGCCCCGCGTGGGTGAGGTGTCGCGTTGCGGCGTACTGGCACGTTACGATAATGTTTCATTTTCCAAGTCGTTGGGCACGGTGGTGACCGAGCGCCTGATAGATACACTTTGCATCCTGCTCATCACCGGCATCACGTTTTTGGCCCAGATGCCCGTCTTCCTCACCTTCTTCGAGGAGACCGGTACCAAGATTCCCTCGCTGATGCATTTGCTCACTTCTCCTTGGTTCTACGTTTCGCTGTTCAGCGTGGTAGGGGTATTGGTGCTGATGTACTTCCTGCTGCGTTCGCTTTCCTTCTTCGGCAAGGTGAAAGAAACCCTCCTCAACGTGTGGGAAGGAGTGATGTCGCTTCGCAATGTGCGCAATGTACCGCTCTTCGTGCTCTACACCGTCTTGATTTGGGCCTGCTACTTCTTTCACTTCTATGTCACGTTCTTCTGCTTCTCGTTTACAGCTCACCTCAGTGTGCTGGCGGGCTTGGTGATGTTCGTGGGTGGTACCTTTGCAGTCATCGTTCCCACCCCCAATGGTGCCGGTCCGTGGCATTTTGCGGTCATCACCATGATGATGCTCTATGGCGTAGGGGCAACGGAAGCCGGCATATTCGCTCTCATCGTTCACGGCATCCAGACGTTGCTGGTTATCGTACTGGGCGTGTGGGGTTGGCTGCACCTGATGCTGGTGCGGAGGAAATGACCCGCCTTAAGAACGCACCCGCTCCGTACCTTCTCCGTACCCTCTCCGTACCTGCTCCACTCTTTTGCCACTTTT
>JAUNJD010000101.1 GCA_030523205.1 Bacteroides sp. | reverse complement strand
AAAAATGAAGAATGAAGAATGGGCTGCGCGGTGAGTAGGCCGGCATCCGATTCCTCATGCTTCATCTTGATTTATTTTATTTTTTCGATCCATGCCGCCACGTCGTTGACGGTAGGATTCGTCAATTCCAGCTTATACTTCTTGTTGATGCCGCAGATGTCCATGTGGAGCTTCTGCGGGTTGACGCCTGCCATGTCGCTCACCAGGTTGTAGCCGGCCTTCTGGATGACGGGCACCCAGTCTTCGGGGATTCCCAGCTCGGTGTATCGGGCGGGGGCGTCTTTGGGCGCAACCTTCTCGGGGCGCATCTGCGGGAAGAAGAGCACCTCTTGGATGAATGCCTTGCCGGTCATGAGCATGGTCAGACGGTCGATGCCGATGCCGATGCCCGACGTGGGAGGCATACCGTATTGCAGCGCCTTGAGGAAGTCCTGATCGATGAACATGGCTTCGTCGTCGCCCTTCTCGCTCAGGCGGAGCTGGTCTTTGAAGCGCTCTTCCTGGTCGATGGGGTCGTTCAGCTCGCTGTAAGCGTTGGCCAGCTCCTTGCCGTTCACCATCAGCTCGAAGCGTTCGGTCAGCCCCGGCTTGCTGCGGTGCATCTTGGTCAGCGGGCTCATCTCTACGGGGTAGTCGGTGATGAAGGTGGGCTGTATGAAGGTGCCTTCGCAGAACTCGCCGAAGATTTCGTCTATCAGCTTGCCCTTGCCCATGGTGTCGTCTATCTCCATCTTCAGCTCCTTGCACACCGCGCGAATCTCGTCTTCGCTCTTGCCTTCGAGGTCGTAGCCCGTCTTCTCCTTGATGGCGTCGAGGATGGGCAGTCGGCGGTAGGGGGCCTTGAAGCTGATGACCTTGCCGTCAATCTCCGTCTCGGGCTTGCCGTTGACGGCCACGCAGATGCGCTCCAGCAGCTTCTCGGTGAAGCTCATCATCCAGTTGTAGTCCTTATATTGTACGTACAGCTCCATGCAGGTGAACTCGGGGTTGTGGTTCTTGTCCATGCCCTCGTTGCGGAAGTTCTTGCCAATCTCATATACGCCTTCGAATCCGCCTACTATCAGTCGCTTCAGGTAAAGCTCGGTGGCGATGCGCAGGTAGAGGTCGATGTCCAGCGAGTTGTGGTGGGTGATGAAGGGGCGTGCGCTGGCTCCTCCGGGGATGGACTGGAGGATGGGCGTCTCTACTTCGGTATATCCGGCTTCGTCCAGCACGGCACGCATGGTCTTGATGACGGTGGCACGCTTCAGGAAGGTTTCCTTCACGCCGTCGTTCACGATGAGGTCCACGTAGCGTTGGCGGTAGCGCAGTTCGGGGTCTTCGAAGGAGTCGTAGGCCACGCCGTCCTTGTACTTCACGATGGGCAGGGGCTTGATGCTCTTGGCCAGCACGGTCAGCTTCTTGGCGTGGATGCTGATTTCGCCCATCTGCGTGCGGAATACGAAGCCTTCGATGCCGATGAAGTCACCTAAGTCGAGCAGGCGTTTGAATACAGTGTTGTACATTTCCTTGTCCTCCCCCGGGCAGATGTCGTCGCGGGTGATATACACTTGGATGCGTCCTTTGGAGTCCTGCAATTCGATGAAAGAGGCTTTTCCCATGACGCGGCGGCTCATCATACGTCCGGCTACGGACACTTGGCGAGGCTCGTCTTCATCCTTGAATTCAGCTTTTATATCAGTAGAGAAAGCATTGGTTACATACTCTGCTGCGGGATAGGGTTCTATGCCCATCGCGCGAAGTTCATTCATGCTGTTGCGCCGAATGATTTCCTGTTCACTTAGTTCTAATACGTTCATTTCGATTTATTTCACTCAATTTGGGGACAAAAATACGAAACATTTTTAAATTATCCGTCGTTTTGCCTCTGAAATAAAGCGACGTACTGATGTTCTGCATACATCTGTCGAACAAAAGCGGCCTCTCTTCGCGAAAAAAACACTACCTTTGCAGGCGCAAAGATTGTTTTTAAATGAACACAGAGACACGGAGGCACAGAGTTTTTATATAAAAGAGGAGAAAGAGGTGACGACTGCGTTGTGGAGAGTTCACAGAGACGTGTTCGCCCCGATTCAATTTCTTCTCTGTGTCCTCAGTGATGAAGAAGTCAGTTTCTCAAAAGAAAGAAAAAACTCTGTGTCTCTGTGCCTCTGTGTTCAAAACTTAAAAACTCAAAAACTTAAAATATGGCAGAACAAAAGATTCCGACAGCGTTAGGTACGGAGAACATCGGAAAACTCCTGATGCAATATGCCGTTCCGGCCATCATTGCTATGACGGCTTCCTCCTTATATAATATGGTAGATAGCATTTTCATCGGTCAGGGCGTGGGTGCATTGGCCATCTCGGGCTTGGCGCTTACCTTCCCGCTGATGAACTTGGCGGCGGCTTTCGGCACGCTGGTGGGCGTGGGAGCTGCTACACTGGTGTCCGTCAAGCTGGGGCAGAAGGACTACGACACGGCGCAGCGCGTGCTGGGCAACGTCTTTGTGCTCAACATCCTGCTGGGTGTGGCGTTCACCATTGTCGTCATGCCTTTCCTCGACCCCATCCTCTACTTCTTCGGGGCCAGCGACCAGACCATCGGCTATGCCCGCGACTATATGGAAATCATCCTTCTGGGCAATGCCATCTCTCATCTCTACTTGGGGCTGAACGCTGTGCTTCGTTCGTCGGGACACCCCAAGGAGGCGATGTATGCCACCATAGCCACGGTGGTCATCAACACGGTGCTCGACCCTATCTTCATCTACGGCTTCGGCTGGGGCATCCGCGGGGCGGCCATCGCTACGATTCTGGCGCAGGTCATTGCGTTGGTGTGGCAGCTGAAGCTGTTCAGCAACAAGGACGAGCTGCTGCACTTCCACAAGGGCATCTTCCGCCTGAAGCGCAAGATTGTGTTTGCATCGCTTGCCATCGGTATGTCGCCCTTCCTCATGAACCTTGCGGCTTGCTTCATCGTCATCCTCATCAACCAAGGGTTGAAGAAGTATGGCGGCGACTTGGCCATCGGCGCATACGGCATTGTCAACCGGCTGGTGTTCATCGTCCTGATGATTGTGATGGGGCTGAACCAAGGTATGCAGCCCATTGCGGGCTATAACTTCGGAGCGCGGCAGTTCGACCGCGTGACCCGTGTGCTGAAGCTCACCATCATCTCTGCTACGATAGTCACCTCCTTCGGCTTCTTGGTGGGTATGCTGATGCCCCATTTGGCGGTGAGCATCTTCACCTCCGATGCCGAGTTGATAGAGCTATCGGCCAAGGGACTGCGCATCACGGTGCTCTTCTTTCCGCTCATCGGCTTCCAGATAGTGACGTCCAACTTCTTCCAGAGCATCGGCATGGCGGGCAAGGCCATCTTCCTTTCGCTTACCCGCCAGTTGGTGGTGCTGCTTCCTTGCCTGCTCATCCTGCCCCGGTTCTTCGGGTTGGCGGGCGTATGGTACAGTCTGCCCGTGTCGGACATCCTGTCCGTGCTGATAGCGGCTGTGATGCTGGCTCACCAGTTCCGCAAGTTCAAGGTGCAAGCTGCTGCAGGACGGCCGAACAGCGGTCAGACAGCCATCTGACAGGCATTTTTACTCTTCAATGTATCAAAAGTTACAGCATTTGAAACAATTGTTTTAGTGTTTCTCGCGTTGATTGCCTTACTTTGCCGTGTGCTTTTCGGAGTACCGAATACGGCAAGAATGTCCTAAAAATGAATGGGAATGATAAATTGTAGAGTTTAAATTGCAATAGGTATTATTTTAGAGATTCATTCACAGATGCCCGGCTTTTCCGCGAGGTAAAGTCGGGCTTTTCTTATCCCTCCCCTCAGTATACAAATTTCCTTGTTTTGTTTACTATCTTAGTGAAGAATATGCCGTAACTTTGCGGCTGAACATTGAAATACAACAGATTATGAAGATTATATTGACGGGAGCAACCGGATTTGTGGGCAACGGCGTTCTTTGGGAATGCTTGTCGGACAAATCGATAACGAAAGTGCTGAGCGTAGGCCGCAGGCCGCTGGGCATCAGTCATCCGAAACTGGAAGAATACATTGTACCCAACTTCTTGACGCTGAAAGATTCTGACGAGAAATTGCAAGGCTACGATGCCTGCCTCTATTGCGCGGGAATAAGCAGCGTGGGGATGGGCGAAGCCGAGTACACCCGCATCACCTACGATACAACCTTGCGGTTTGCCCATGCCCTGTTGCCTGCTCCGCGAATGACGTTTATCTATGTCAGCGGTGCCGGAACAAGCAGTGCGGAGACTGGCATGATGTGGGCACGTGTAAAGGGCAAGACAGAGAACGACCTGATGAAGCTGCCCTTCGGACGTAGCTATATGTTTCGTCCGGGGCTGATGAAGGCGCGTGCCGAGCAAACCACCATCCCCAAGATGCAGAAAGTGCTGAAATGCCTCTACCCGGTGCTGAAGGTGCTCATGCCCGGGACGGCAAGCACGATGGAGCAGGTGGGAAAGGCGATGATAGAGGCTGCAAGCAAAGGCTCTGATAAGCGCGTGATGGAAGTAAGAGACATCAATGCATTGGCGGAAAGGAGACAAGGATGAACGGAAAAGAAATAGTCTGCATCGACACGGTGGAGCAGCTGACGGAATTGCTGGATATCCCCTCCAAGGGGCATCCGTTGCTGGCCGTTATTCGCTTGTCCGAGGTGGGCAGGGTGCCTTTTGTGGGCAAGCCCGTACAACTCAACTTATACGTCATAGCCCTGAAGAAAGGATGTGGCGGCAACACCCTCTATGGTTGGCGGAAGTACGACTTCAGCAAGGGGATGATGAACTTCTTTGCCCCCGGACAGATACACCGTTGGGAGGGGCAGGTGGAGAATGTCGATTTATCGGGCCGGATGCTGGTGTTCCATCCGGACTTCATACGGAAATATCCTCTCGGAGCCGGCATTGCGAAGTATAAATTCTTCTCCTACGAGACAAATGAAGCCTTGCACACTTCCGACGAAGAGCGTAAGCTGATAGAAGGCATCATGGAAAATATCGACATGGAGTGCAGCCGCAACCTCGACGAACATAGTCAGCACATCATTGTCTCACAATTGGAGGTGCTGCTGAGTTATGCCGAACGCTTCTATACCCGCCAATTCCGTACGCGGGCCAGTGTGGAGACCGATGTGCTGTCGCGTTTCGAAAGCCTGCTTGCCCGTCATTTCGAAGATGATGCCCGTCAGCTTGCCTCAGCCGGAGAATTGGCATCGCAGATGGGTATGTCCACCGGCTATCTGAACGACCTCCTGCGCAGCCTTACGGGCATGAACACGCAGCAGCATATCCACGCCTTCCTGATAGAGAAAGCCAAAAGTCTGCTGCTGAGCACCTCGCTGTCGGTCGGCGAAATAGCCTATAAGCTGGGATTTGAATATCCGCAATACTTCAACCGCCTGTTCAAGAACAAGACGGGGCAGACGCCGCTGGAGTTTAGAAACAGGAACTAAGATGCTTTTTGCACTAGACTCCTCAATAGAATGCCAATATGAATATCATCATTGTACCCGTCTTTAATGCGGCATTAGAACTGAATTCTGAAAATAGATAATAAATAGCAATGCTAGCACATACTGACTGTATGTGACTATCTCTCGTAGCTTAGGCCATATCTCCTTGTAGCTATGCCTATCATGCCCCGTACCTTAGGTGGAAAAAGATGGCATCTATTTTATGCTTAGTCCGTAGGGGTGGGTGGATGAGGTATGAGGGATGTCATGCTAAGGTAGGTTCTTTGCCCTTGTCGTCTCCCTATTTTCCCCTCGACCGGAGAAAAATAAAGCGTATTGTATCTGCTTTTGCTTCGAAATGCCTATCTTTGTCTGAAGGTATTTAATAACCATGTACAGAGAAGAATTATGGACGAGAAATTTGTAGTAAATATAGGTCGTCAGCTGGGTAGCGGCGGACGTGAGATAGGCGAGAAGTTAGCTTTTCGTCTGGGCATTGAGTTTTATGACAAGGAACTGATAAACCTGGCTTCCGAGGAAAGCGGGCTTTGCCGCGAATTCTTTGAGAAGGCCGACGAGAAGGCTTCGCAGGGGCTTATCGGCGGGTTGTTTGGTATGCGTTTCCCCTTTGTGAGCGATGGGGCCATCCCGCTGAGCAACTGCCTGAGTAACGATGCGCTGTTCAAGGTGCAGAGCGACGTCATTCGCAAGCTGGCTTCCATGAAGTCGTGCCTGTTCGTGGGGCGCTGTGCCGACTATATCCTGCGCGACCATCCGCGTTGCGTCAACGTATTCATCTCTTCCACGCCTGCTGACCGCATCGCACGCCTCCGCCACTTGCACTCCATCTCGGAAGAAGCCGCCGAGGAGATGATGGAGAAGGCCGACAAGAGGCGTTCGGCCTACTACAACTATTACAGCTACAAGACGTGGGGAGCGGCTGCCACCTACCACCTCTGCATAGACTCTTCCGTGCTGGGCATTGAGGGTACGGTGGACTTTGTGGAGACGTTTGTACGCAAGAAGTTGGGAATGGAATAATTGCCGTAGAGGAGGTTTGGCGAAAGGAATAGCGTCGTTATTGCTTTTCTACTATATATTTTAGGCACGGATTACATGAATTTTCACTGAAAGCAAACAGTGTTTATCCGTGTAATCCGTGCCTAAATCTATTTAATATCGTAGTTGCCCGCTACATCATCGTCAGCAGAATCATCTGTCCTGCCAAGATGCGGAGGAACATCGTCAACGGATAAACCGTGGAGTAGCCTACGGACGGTGCATCGTTTCCGGCTGTCTGGTTGGAGTAAGCCAATGCGGGCGGGTCGGTGGTGCTACCGGCTATCAGACCCATCAGCGTGAAGTAGTTCACCTTATAATACCAGCGTGCTACGATGCCCACTATCAGCAGCGGAATAACCGTTATCAGGAAACCATAACCCACGTAGTACAATCCATCTCCGTCAACCACCGTCTGCACGAAGTGTTCGCCTGCTTCGATGCCCACACTGGCAAGGAACAGCACGATACCTATCTCGCGCAACATCAGGTTGGCACTCATCGTTGTATATGTCACTAGCTTCAACTTATGTCCGAAGCGTCCGATAAGGATAGCCACCACCAGCGGACCACCGGCAAGACCCAGCTTGACGGGAGTCGGCATACCGGGGAATGCGAAAGGCAAGCTGCCCAGCAAGATACCGAGGAAGATTCCGACGAAGATAGTTACGATGTTCGGCGTATCCAGACGTTTCAACTGATTACCCAGTACACCGGCCACGCGATCTACGGCATCCTGTTGGCCTACCACCATCACGCGGTCGCCCACCTGCAATACCAAGTTCGGGTCGGCGAAGAGGTCCATACCCGAACGATTGACACGTGTCACGTTGACGCCATACATACTGCGGAAGTGCATACTTCCCAGCTTACGACCATTGATTTCGGATTTTGTAACCAGAATGCGGCGCGATACCATCGGTGTGTCCTGTTTTTCCCAGTCCACTTGTATCTCACGGCCGATGAATGCCGTTACGGCAGCTGCATCTTCTTCGGAGCAGACGATAAACAACTGGTCGCCCAGATGGAATTCTGTATCCTGATTGGGGATGCTCACGTGTCCTTCGTGGCGGATGCGCGAACAGACAAACGGACGTCCGAGGAAGTCCTTCACTTGCAGCAGCTTCTTTCCGTCGATTGATTCATTGCGTACTTCCAGATGCAGCATGTGCGGCTGATGCTTCATGTCATTCTCTTGGCTGCGTAGGTTGCTCTCCTCTTTGCTGAGGTTGATGCGGAAGATGTAGCGTATGGCAATGATGGAGCCGATGATGCCCACAACGCCAAGCGGATAGGCGCAGGCATATCCCAATGCTATCGGGTCGCCCGTATAATGAATCTGATTCAAGGCTTCCTGTGCGGCACCAAGACCGGGGGTATTGGTGACAGCACCGTAGAGGATACCGATCATCATAGGCAGTTCCACCTTTCCGTCGGCAATGAAGTAGATGCTCAGTGCGACGACAATGTTCAGCACCACGATGGCCACGGCCAGCATATTGAGCGTCATACCTCCCTTCTTGAACGATGAAAAGAACGAGGGACCTACTTGCAGACCGATACAGAAAACGAATAAGATAAGTCCGAATTCACGGATGAAGTGGAGAATGTGGGTTTCGCCCGTAAAACCGAAATGCCCCATTAAGATTCCGGCAAAGAGCACAAACGTCACGCCCAACGATACTCCAAAAATCTTGATTTTGCCTAGCAGTACACCCACCGAGATGACAAATGCGTACAGGCAAACGATGTGCGCGACCGATGTGGGATCCCATAGTAAAGTTTGTAACCAATCCATATTATAATAAAGGTGTTTTTTGAATTTTCGTGCAAAATTACTTAATAGGAAGGAGGTAGCAAAGGTTTTAAACTACTTTTTTATAGCTTTTTCGGCTTGTGGACGATGTATTTCAGGTACTAGCACAATAATTGCTAACATAAAGTCAGTCTGCTGTGCGAATTTTCTCTAAAAAAACTTTTTGTTTGAAGTTATTCAGTATATTTGCAAGTCTATTATCAACAAAATGAATAGTATTTATCTATTTTAATTTTATAAATAAACTATGGCAGACAGTAAAGAAAAACTCTTCTCAGACTTTTCTCCCGTCTCCACCGAGAAGTGGATGGAGAAAGTAACCGCTGACTTAAAAGGCGCAGATTTTGAGAAGAAACTCGTTTGGAAGACAAACGAAGGATTCAAAGTGAAACCTTTCTACCGTATGGAAGACCTCGAAGGATTGAAGACGACAAACGCCCTTCCCGGTGAATTCCCTTACCTTAGAGGTACCAAGAAAGACAACAACGAATGGCTGGTGCGTCAGGAAATCAAAGTAGAGGATCCTGCCGAAGCCAACGCCAAGGCCCTGGACATCCTGAACAAGGGTATCGATTCGCTCTCCTTCCGCGTGAAGGCAAAGGAACTGAGCGCCGACTACCTGGAGACTTTATTGAAGGATATCTGCGCCGAGTGTGTAGAACTGAACTTCTCCACTTGCCAAGGCCATGTGGTAGAACTGGCCGAACTGCTCGTGGCATACTTCCGCAAGCATGGATACGACCTCTCCAAGCTGCAAGGCTCCATCGACTACGATTTCCTCGGCAAGATGCTGACCCGCGGCAAAGAAAAAGGCGACATGGTGGCTACGGCCAAGGCATTGATGGATGTCACCGCCGACCTTCCCGGATACCGCGTGCTGAATGTAACCGCCTTGGCACTGAACAATGCCGGTTCTTACATCTTCCAGGAATTGGGTTATGCCTTGGCTTGGGGTAATGAATATCTCAGTCAGCTGACCGAAGCCGGAGTACCCGCTGCTACAGTAGCCAAAAACCTGAAGTTCAACTTCGGCATCAGTTCCAACTACTTCCTCGAAATTGCAAAGTTCCGTGCCGCCCGTATGCTGTGGGCCAATATCGTAGCTTCTTACGATGCTACCGACAAGGAGGCTGCCAAGATGAAGGTACACGCAGAAACTTCTTCGTTCAATCTCACCTTATTCGATGCACACGTTAATCTGCTCCGCACGCAGACCGAGGCCATGAGTGCCGCTCTTGCCGGTGTAGATTCCATGACGGTGGTTCCCTTTGACAAGGCTTACGAGACTCCGAATGACTTCTCCGAACGTATGGCTCGCAACCAACAGCTCTTGCTGAAGGAAGAATCTCACTTCGACAAAGTGATTGACCCCGCTGCCGGTTCCTATTATATCGAAAACCTGACCGTATCCATCGCTAAGCAGGCTTGGGACCTGTTCCTCGCCGTAGAGGAAGAGGGTGGTTTCTATGCTTCCGTCAAGGCCGGCAAGGTACAGGCTGCTGTCAACGAGAGCAACAAGGCTCGTCATGCAGCCGTGGCCAAGCGTAAGGAAATCCTGCTGGGTACCAACCAATATCCTAACTTCAACGAGAAGGCCGGTGAGAAGAAGCCGCTCGAAGCTACTTGCTGCTGTGGTGGTCATGCTTCTTGCGAGACCGATGTTCCGACATTGAACTTCGACCGTGCCGCCAGTGAGTTCGAGGCATTGCGTCTGGAGACCGAAGCCAGTGGCAAGCGTCCGAAGGCATTCATGCTGACGATTGGTAACTTGGCTATGCGTCAGGCACGTGCGCAATTCTCTTGCAACTTCTTGGCTTGTGCCGGATACGAGGTTGTAGATAACCTTGGCTTCCCCACCGTAGAAGAAGGTGTTGAGGCTGCTATGGCTGCCAAGGCCGACATCGTGGTGCTCTGCTCCAGCGATGACGAGTATGCCGAATATGCCGTTCCCGCTTTCAAGGCCGTGAATGGCCGTGCCATGTTCATCGTAGCCGGTGCTCCCGCCTGCATGGACGACTTGAAGGCTGCCGGCATTGAAAACTTCATCCACGTGCGGGTGAATGTGCTGGAAACACTGAGAGAATATAATAGCAAGTTATTAAAATAAGTTTTTTAGAACACAGAGACACGGAGACACAGAGATTTTTTTTGAGGTTTATGAATAGAACGGAATACAATGAATTGAGCAGCGGGATAATAGGAGCGGCGATAGAGGTTCACAGAGAATTAGGACCGGGACTGTTGGAAGCTGTTTATGAAGCATGTATGATTTCAGAACTACAAAATAGAGGATTGAGTGTCGCCAGTCAGATTCAGTTACCTTTGTTTTATAAGGGAGAAAAATTAGAAAAAGAGTTTAGAATTGATTTATTGGTAGAAGACGAGATTATCGTAGAACTGAAAGCCGTAGAAGAATTGAAAGACATTCATGAAGTTCAGCTGATGACCTACCTGAAACTATCGAATAAGAAATTAGGGCTCTTAATTAATTTCAATGTCCCGGTCTTGACCAAAGGCGTAAGACGACGAATCAACGGTTATCTTTAACTCCGTGCTCTCTTTTTTAATGAAGAATATACTAACATAAAATTAAAGAAATAACCTCTGTGCCTCTGTGCCTCTGTGTTCAAACAAAAAAAATTATGAGAAAAGATTTCAAAAACTTAGATATATATGCCGCTTTCCAGTCCGTCAACGGTGCTGAGTGGCAGAAGGCTAACGGCATCCACGCCGATTGGAAGACGCCGGAACACATTGAAGTGAAGCCTGTTTATACGAAAGAGGACCTCGAAGGAATGGAACATCTGGACTTTGCTGCCGGTATTCCTCCCTATCTGCGTGGTCCGTACTCGGTGATGTACACCCTGCGTCCGTGGACCATCCGTCAGTATGCCGGTTTCTCCACAGCCGAAGAATCCAATGCATTCTATCGCCGTAACTTGGCTTCCGGTCAGAAAGGTCTGTCCGTGGCCTTCGACTTGGCTACGCACCGTGGCTACGACCCCGACCACGAACGTGTGGTAGGCGATGTTGGTAAGGCCGGTGTATCCATCTGCTCGTTGGAGAACATGAAGGTGCTGTTCGACGGTATCCCCTTGAACAAGATGTCCGTCTCCATGACCATGAACGGTGCCGTATTGCCTGTCATGGCGTTCTACATCAATGCTGGTCTGGAGCAAGGTGCCAAGCTGGAAGAAATGGCCGGTACCATTCAGAACGATATCTTAAAGGAGTTCATGGTGCGCAATACCTATATCTATCCGCCCGCATTCTCCATGAAGATTATCTCCGACATCTTTGAATATACCTCTCAGAAGATGCCGAAGTTCAACTCCATCTCTATCTCCGGTTATCACATGCAGGAAGCCGGTGCCACGGCCGACATCGAGCTGGCCTATACGCTGGCCGATGGTCTGGAATACCTCCGTGCCGGTGTGGCAGCAGGTATCGACATTGATGCTTTCGCTCCGCGTCTTTCCTTCTTCTGGGCCATCGGTACGAACCACTTCATGGAAATTGCCAAGATGCGTGCCGCACGTATGCTGTGGGCCAAGATTGTGAAGCAGTTCAACCCAAAGAATCCGAAATCGTTGGCACTGCGTACCCACTCACAGACTTCCGGTTGGTCGCTTACCGAGCAAGACCCCTTCAACAACGTAGGCCGTACTTGTATCGAGGCTATGGCAGCCGCACTGGGACACACGCAGTCCTTGCACACCAACGCTCTCGACGAAGCCATCGCCCTGCCGACCGACTTCTCTGCCCGTATCGCCCGTAACACACAGATTTATATCCAGGAAGAAACCTACATCTGCAAGAACGTAGACCCGTGGGGCGGTTCTTACTACGTAGAGTCATTGACGAACGAGATTGCCCACAGCGCTTGGGAGCACATACAGGAAATCGAGAAGCTGGGCGGTATGGCCAAGGCCATCGAGACCGGTATCCCCAAGATGCGTATCGAAGAGGCTGCCGCTCGTACACAGGCTCGTATCGACAGCGGTGCGCAGACCATCGTCGGCGTCAACAAATATCGCTTGGAGAAGGAAGCACCCATCGACATCCTCGAAATCGACAATACCGCCGTTCGTCAAGAGCAGATAGAGAACCTGAAGCGCTTGAAGGAAGGTCGCAACCAAGCCGAGGTAGACAAGGCATTGGACGCCATCACCGAATGCGTGAAGACCGGCAAGGGCAACCTGCTGGAGTTGGCCGTAGAAGCCGCTCGTGTTCGTGCCACCTTGGGCGAAATCTCGTATGCTTGCGAGAAGATTGTAGGACGTTATAAAGCAGTAATCAGAACTATTTCAGGCGTGTATTCATCAGAAAGTAAGAACGACAGCGACTTCAAGCGTGCCTGCGAGTTGGCCGAGAAGTTCGCGAAGAAGGAAGGCCGTCAGCCGCGTATCATGGTAGCCAAGATGGGTCAGGACGGTCACGACCGTGGAGCCAAGGTAGTAGCTACCGGCTATGCCGACTGCGGTTTCGACGTAGATATGGGTCCGTTGTTCCAGACTCCGGCCGAAGCGGCTCGCGAGGCGGTAGAGAATGACGTACATGTAGTAGGTGTATCCTCATTGGCAGCCGGCCACAAAACGCTGGTTCCCCAGATTATCGAAGAACTCAAGAAACTGGGTCGTGAGGACATCGTGGTGATTGCCGGTGGCGTTATTCCCGCTCAGGACTACGATTTCCTGTACAAAGCAGGTGTTTCTGCTATCTTCGGTCCCGGTACTCCGGTGGCCAAGGCAGCCTGCCAAATATTGGAAATTCTGTTGGATGAGGAATAATAGTGCGATGGTCGAAGCAAGATAAAGCCTAGATGCTGTACGGTGAAAATTACCTCACCGTACAGTCCAAAATGTTAAAAGGGGACGGATATATTTTATATTCGTCCCCTTTTCTCTTAATCTGTGTTATAAAACATACTTTTTTTCTTGGAAAGTTTGCAAGTTTCCCAAATCTCCGTACCTTTGCAATGTGTTTTTCATAGTATTAGATTTAAGGTTAACAAAGGTT
>JAUNJD010000100.1 GCA_030523205.1 Bacteroides sp. | reverse complement strand
CGTGGAGCGAAGCGACTAAAACGAAAGAACGGGATTCGGATGGTTTCCGAATCCCGTTTAAATGTTATTCAAATACCGGCGAAGCCGGCCGATTTTTTTTAGAATATTGATAGGGTAGGGGAATACAAAACTGAACTGATTTGAGGGTAAACGACCTCAATTTAACTATGTAAAGATAGTGATTTTTGTTGATATTTGCAAGTTATTTTTCTGTTATTTTTAGCTTAGAATTGACCAGTTCAAATGGAATAAATAGTGCTTTAAATTATACGCTTCGTTTTGTGAAATGAACTTTTCGTTTTGAAACGCGCGAACATTTCGATTTGCGGATTATACAATCCGGAGGATCCTACGGAGAGCAAGGACTTCAGCCCGATATTCTATGATATCAATACTATCGGATGGACCACGGACATTGTGACCTCACCCTTCAGGAACTTCAATTTGCATTTCCTGTTGACGTTGCAGAATCCGCAATATCGGAACTTGAACTACAATGCTTATGGGGTAAACTATGACTATAATGGCAAGGTGATTCCGGAACTATCCAAAGTGCTCATCGAGATAGACCCGAGTTTCTATATGATGAAACGCAAGTTGCGTGCTTGGCTATCGTTCCGTTACTTTGGCAAGCAATATGCCAATCCTACCAATGCCTTCTATTATAACGGTTGGTGGGAGAACTTTGGAGGCTTGGACTATACGGTAAATCGCAATGTAACCCTTAAATTCCAAGCTGTCAATTTCTTGAACCAAACGGGTATCAAGGGAGCCATTCAAGGAGCCGATCAGGAAATGTCCGATTCCGAATACATTGGACGTACGGTTGTTGCCACTGGCATTCGTCCGCGTACGTTTGAATTCACGGTGGATATTCGATTCTAATAGCTGGAAATGATTCATATAATAACTTTTGAGTTTGTAGTAATCCTGCCGGCATGTCTCAATCAGAACATGTCGGCAGTTACATAAAAATCAGCCAGAAAAACAATATGAGAAACAACCTGTTAATATATAGTCTTGCCTTTCTGTGTACTTGTACCATCCTTCGTGCAGAGAACACCCCGGCGCATACACCACAACTTGGCAAGTCATCATTGGATGAGGTGATTGGTGCCATGACTTTGGAAGAAAAGGCACATCTTGTCATTGGTACCGGCATGGCAGGATTTACGAACGGAGGCACGGCTGTAGTGGGCGAGACCCAAGACATTGTACCTGGTGCTGCCGGAACTACTTACGCCATTCCCCGATTGGGCATCCCGGCCATTGTATTGGTGGATGGTCCGGCCGGACTGCGCATCAGCCCAACCCGCGAAGGCGACACGGCCACTTATTATTGTACCCATTTCCCCATTGGGACACTCCTGGCATCTACCTGGAATCAGGAACTGGTAGAAAGCGTGGGACAAGCCATTGGCAATGAAGTATTGGAGTATGGGGCGGATGTATTGTTGGCGCCGGCTCTGAATATCCATCGCAATCCGTTGTGCGGGCGTAACTTTGAGTATTATTCGGAAGACCCTGTTGTATCTGGAAAGATTGCGGCAGCCTACGTGCGTGGCGTACAGAGCAACGGTGTAGGAACCTCCATCAAGCACTTTGCAGCCAACAACCAAGAGAGTAACCGCATGTCGATGGACGCGCATGTGTCTCCCCGTGCCCTGCGCGAGATTTATCTGAAAGGCTTTGAAATAGCTGTGCGGGAAGCCAATCCATGGACGGTGATGTCGTCCTATAACTACCTGAACGGTATCTATACTTCTGAGAATCCCGAGCTGCTCACCACCCTGCTTCGCGATGAATGGGGATTTCGGGGCATGGTGATGACCGACTGGTTTGGCGGCAGTGATGCCGTAGCCCAGATGAAAGCCGGCAACGATATGCTGCAACCGGGATTCGACAAGCAATATGAGGCCATCGTAGCGGGTGTGCAGGATGGAATATTGGATGAGGCAATCCTCAACCGCAATGTGAAGCGCATCTTGGAATTGATTTTGCAGACTCCGCGTTTTAGGGGATACCAATTCTCGAATAAGCCCGACCTGAAAGCACACGCCACTGTTACTCGTCAGTCGGCTACTGAAGGAATGGTGTTGTTGAAAAACGACGGCGAGACTTTGCCACTGAAGTCGGATGTGAAGAAAATAGCTCTTTTTGGCTGTACCTCCTACGACTTCGTGGCCGGTGGCACAGGCTCTGGCAATGTGAACCGTGCCTATACGGTCTCATTATCAGATGGACTGGCAAATGTCGGGTTTCAGGTGGATGAGGTACTCAAAAGACTGTATGAAGACCACCTTGCCGAATTGAAGCGTAAGGCGCCCAAGAAGAATCCGATGGCAAGTTTCCTTTCCACCAAACGGCCTGCTGAAATAGCTTTGACTACGGAGCAAATCCGTGAACAGGCAGAAAAAGCGGATGTGGCTTTGGTGACATTGGGCCGCATGTCTGGTGAGTTTCTTGACCGCAAGCTTGCCGATTTCTCTCTGAAAGCGGAGGAAATGCAATTGGTGGAGTCTGTCTGCAAGGTTTTCCATGCCGTCGGGAAGAAGGTGGTTGTCATACTGAACATCGGAGGCGTCATCGAAACCGCTTCATGGAAGCATTTACCAGATGCCATTCTATGTGCTTGGCAAGCCGGTCAAGAAGGTGGCAACAGTGTCGCAGATGTGTTGAGTGGCAAGGCATCTCCATCGGGCAAATTGGCCACAACGTTCCCCTTGAAGTATGAGGATGCAGCTTCTTCGACCAACTTTCCAACCGATGGCGCCATGAGTGGACTGAATCTTTTCAATCATGGTGAAAAGAAATCGGAAAAGAAATTATGGGATTATACGGACTATGAAGAAGACATCTACGTAGGTTATCGTTACTTCGATAGCTTCGGCAAGGAGGTCTCTTATCCCTTTGGCTACGGACTTTCCTATACCACATTCACGTATAGTCGCCCTCGTATCCAGGCAAAGAACAATGTCTATACCATTAGTGTAAAGATAAAGAACACAGGTAAACATGCCGGAAAGGAAGTTGTGCAACTCTATGTGGCTGCTCCCAATAGTGCACAACTGAACAAACCCGAAAAGGAACTGAAGGCTTTTGCCAAAACTCATGAATTGCAGCCGGGCGAGTCGGCTACCGTTACTCTGTCCGTAAATGCAGATGATTTGGCTTCCTACGATGAGGCATCTTCTTCGTGGGTAGTGGATGCCGGTACTTATAACTTTTTAATAGGAGCTTCATCGCGTGACATTCGTGCTACACTGACAGCCAAGGTCGCCGCTTCTATCCGACAAACTTCTGACATCATCAGACCAATAGAGCCTATTAAAACCTTGAAACGATAGCCCTTGATAGACTTTTAGTGAACTTAAAATAGTTGAATAAAAATTGAAACATTATGATACCTAAAATACACATAATTGCCCTTTTGATGCTGTGCGTCACCACTCATATTGCTGCCCATACCGAAACGTCCTCCAAGGATGAGAAGGCTAAAGATGCCTTCATCACATCACTGATGCAGAAAATGACTGTTGAAGAAAAGATTGCCCAACTCAACTTAGTGACCCCAACGGCTGCTACCGGACCATTCCGCACCATGAATGCAACGGAAAAACTCCGTGCAGGAATTGCCGGAAACGTTATGTCCGTGCGTGGCAGTACAGCTTCGGTACACAAACGTCAGGCCTTGTTTGAACAAACCCGGTTGCAGATTCCTTTGTTCTTCGGACTAGACATCATACATGGATTCAAAACGGTTATGCCCATTCCGTTGGGATTGTCCTGCGCTTGGGATACGTTGTTGGTAGAGCGTACAGCCCGTGTGGCAGCCCTCGAAGCCACGTCAATGGGATACAATTGGACTTATTCGCCCATGGTGGATATCTCTCGCGATCCGCGTTGGGGACGTGTCATGGAAGGTTCTGGTGAAGACCCCTTGCTTGGCAGTCTCATAGCCCGTGCCATGGTACGT
The DNA here is from genome assembly GCA_030523205.1 of Bacteroides sp. GTDB lineage: Bacteria > Bacteroidota > Bacteroidia > Bacteroidales > Bacteroidaceae > Bacteroides. Next base: position 9,390 of record JAUNJD010000100.1, on the reverse strand, counting down.
GGCTACCAGGGCGACAACTTGTCATCGCCTACGTCATTAATGGCTTGTGTCAAGCATTTCGCCCTTTATGGCGCATCAGAAGCCGGACGTGACTATAACACTACCGACATGAGTCACATGAAGATGTACCAAAACTATCTGCCCCCTTACAAGGCTGCGGTAGATGCCGGAGCGGGCAGCATCATGACCTCATTCAATGACATTGATGGATTGCCGGCCACTGTCAATCATTGGCTGCTGAACGACTTGTTGCGCAAGGAATGGGGATTCAATGGATTCATAGTGACCGATTATAACTGCATAGGCGAGTTGCCGGCTCATGGTGTCGCCGCCGATGGTTACGAAGCTGCCAAGAAAGCATTGGATGCCGGAGTAGATATGGATATGTCCAGCGAGCATTATAGTACTTACCTCAAGACCTTACTCGACCGTCAGGAAATCACTTTGGAACAGATTGACACTGCCTGTCGCCGTGTGCTGGAAGCCAAATACGACCTGGGCTTATTTGATAATCCCTATAAAAACTATGGAACGACTGAAAATTGTATTCTTACACCCGAGAACATTTCGGTGGCCATTGAAGCTGCCCGTAAGTCAATGGTACTGCTGAAGAACCAAAACAATGTGCTGCCCCTGAAACCCGATGCCAAGATTGCACTGATAGGTCCGGCTGCCGACAATAAATTCGAGATGATAAGTATGTGGGCACCGGATGGATTGGCAGACAGTGTGTGCACCATCCGCAGAGGCCTTGAACAGCGAACGAAATTCTTAAGTTATGCACAGGGCACTTTCCTCAGTGACCATCCTTGGCTGACGGATGGATATACGGAAGAAGCTGCGCAGCAACGGATGGATGAAGCTCTGGGCATTGCCCGCGATGCCGATGTCATTGTGGCCGTGCTGGGCGAAGGGCGTAACTTGTCGGGCGAAGCCAAATCCATGACAAACATTTCGATGATGCCTTGTCAACGCAAGTTGCTTCAGGCCCTTAAGGAAACAGGTAAACCCATTGTATTGCTGTTGCTCAACGGTCGGTCCATGACCATTGAGGCTGAAATAGAAATGGCCGATGCCGTGGTGGATATTTGGCGGCCCGGAACCGGAGCCGGGCAAGCGGTGGCCGACGTGCTGTATGGTGACTATAATCCTTCGGGAAAACTGACCATGACTTGGCCACGTTCCGTCGGGCAGATTCCTATTTATTACAATGCCAAGAATACCGGAAGGCCTTACAAAGATGGCGAGCGTGGCAACTTCAAGTCGCGCTACATTGACAGTCCTAATGCACCCCTATTCCCGTTTGGCTACGGATTGAGCTATACCACTTTCAACTATGGTGACATAGCTTTGAGCGATACGCTTGTTGTGGGCGAAAGCAAGACGCTCCAAGCCACCATAGAGTTGACAAATACGGGAAGCGTCAGCGGAACAGAGATTGTACAGCTGTATGTGGGTGACCCTGCTGCGTCGGTAACCCGTCCCGTAAAGGAACTGAAGCACTTCCGCCACGTCACACTGAGACCTGGTGAAAAGCGGAAAGTGTCTTTCACCCTCACGCCCGAAGACCTGAAGTTTTGGTCAAACGATTTGAAATATGATTGGGAATCGGGATTATTCAATCTCTTCATCGGCACCAATTCTGCCGATGTAAAAGTGGCACAATTCCGATGGGAAAAGCAACGTTGATAGTATGAACAGATATATCTTCCTCTTTGTATGGTTCGCCCTGTGTCATGCGGCAATGGCACAGGCTCGACAGACAATCCGTCCTACGGGTTTGAAAGTCAACGGTATGGAACTACCCATAGGTGTTTCCTCCGACCGTCCTTTCTTTTCGTGGCGCATGGAAGATACGGAACAAGCGTATCATCAGCAAGCCTATCAAATATTGGTTGCCACTTCACCGGAAAAGTTGGTGAAGGATGAAGCTGACGTATGGAACAGTGGACGCAAGGATGGAACGACCTCCGCCTGCATCGTCTATGCCGGAGCAACCTGTCAACCATGTACCCGCTATTTCTGGAAGGTGCGTACTTTCGATAAGGAGGGGAACGCATCTGCTTGGTCGGCCTCCTCTTTTTGGGAAACAGGAAATAAGAACGTGTGGGAAGCCCGCTGGATTGCAACGGATGAACAACCAATCCTGTCGAGCACAGAAGGTGTGTCGTGGATATGGCACCCACAACAAGATGCCTTCGATGTCCCTTCCCGGACAACCGTTTGTTTCAGTAAAAGCATTACGCTGGATGAGATGCCTTTGGTGGCCATTATGCAGACGTGCGCCAGAGGCAATTATGAACTATGGGTCAATGGACATTTGGTAGATGCCAAGACCAAGGACTGGCAAGTTTTCGAATCACAAGATATACGCAGGTATTTAAAGTTAGATACAAGTAATTTGATTGAAGTAAGGGTAACAACGGTTCGTTCCGCTTCTTTTCACCAAGCCACCGGTAAGAAGCTGACAGGAAGCTATGCCGCGATGGCAGGGCGTCTGACACTGGAAATGAGCGACGGACGCATTGACACCTATCCCACATCGAATGGTGTGTGGGATAGTGCTGTCGATGGTCGTGGACCGAAGGTAAAGGCGGTGGTCGTGGCCGGGCTTGATGATGCAAGGATGGGACTTCATCCGGGCCCCATGTCCCTTCCTGCCTATCTCTTCCGACGCAATTTCGACATACCACAGAAAAGTATCATTTCTGCCCGCCTATACATCACGGCGCATGGTTGTTATCGGGCTTATATCAATGGAGGGCGTGTGGGCAATGACTGGCTCACACCCGGATTTACCGACTACAATTTCCGCACTACCTATCAGACATACGATGTAACCGATATGATTGGTGAGGGACAGAATGCCATTGGCGTTTTACTTGCCGATGGTTGGTATGGAAGTCCGTTGGGCTGGAATGGGGAACATGATTTGTTTCAAGACCATACCAATAAATTGTTGGCAGAGCTTCACATTCGCTATGCCGACGGGAGTGAAGACCGGATTGCGACGGATGGTGGATGGAAGTGTGCCCGTTCGGGCATTCTCAAGTCTGAAATCTATTCCGGTGAAATCTACGATGCACGCCTATTTCCTTTAGGTTGGAACGATAAGGCTTTTGATGAAAGCACCATGCAGTCCTGTGTGGTCTGCGCGGATGTCGCTACCCGGCTGGTTCCGGTTGCCACTCCCGAAGTACGTGTAGTGGAACAGTTGCATCCCGTCGGACTAAAACAACTGTCCGAAAGAAAGTGGTTGGCCGACATGGGACAGAATATGGCAGGCATCGCCCGCCTGAAGGTCTCGATGGAACGTGGAAGTTCTGTTACCTTGCGCTTTGCCGAGGTATTGGATGAGGATGGAAACATCTATGTAGAGAATCTTCGCAACGCTTCCGCTTCCGATGTTTACATTGCCTCGGGCAAGTCGCAGGAAGAGATGGGAAATCTGTTTTCGTTCCATGGCTTCCGCTACATCGAGATAGAAGGAGATTTGCCCCAACTTGAGGCAAAAGACCTGACAGTGGACGTACTGTCGAGTGCCTTGCACCGCACAGGCAGCCTCCAGACATCTTCTTCGCTCATCAACCAAATGTATAGTTTGGGAATATGGGGACAACGGAGCAACTTCATCAGTGTCCCTACCGACTGTCCGCAACGGGACGAGCGGTTAGGATACACCGGCGACGGACAAGTCTTTTGGCGTACAGCTACCTTCAACTTCGACTCACAATCGTTTGCTCGCAAGTGGCTTGACGACATCTTCGACACGCAGACCGAAGATGGTGGAGTGGCCAACACAGCACCGGCCGTCCCCAAGAGTAACCGCAAGGCAGGAGCTCCGGGATGGGAAGACGCTGCCGTCATCATTCCGTGGACTACGTGGTTACAGTATGGTGACACCCGGCTGATAGACGACTACTGGGAACGGATGGAAAAGTACATGCGTCATGTGGATAAAGATAGCAAGGACTATATCCGTAACGGTGGTCGGCTGGGCGATTGGCTGGCTACGGACATGAATACGCCCAATCCGCTTATCAGCACAGCTTTGTGGGGCATCACTTGCCGTATGATGGAGCAAATGGCCACGGCTACGGAACGGACCGATAAAGCCACTTACTATCGGCAGAAGTATGACAGCATCGGGCTGGCATTCCGTACGGAGTTTATACATGACGGAGGAAAGATAGGCAGTGGCAGTCAGGCAAGCTATGTCATGGCCTTGGCTTCCGGTTTCCTCACTCACGATGAGGCCGAGCAGGCAACAGACAGCCTTGTGGCCAAGATTGCCCTTGCCGACTATCATCTGAGTACCGGCTTCTTGTCCACCCCTTATTTGCTGAAAGTGCTTGCCGAGAACGGACAGGCCGACATTGCCTATCGCTTGCTCTGCAATACCACCTATCCTTCGTGGGGATATATGGTAGCTAAAGGAGCCACTACTTGGTGGGAACGTTGGAACGGAGACACGGGGAATCCGGCCATGAACTCATACAATCACTATGCCTTTGGCGCGGTGGCCGAATGGATGTATACTTATATGGCCGGTATCCGTGCGGACAACACTGCACCCGGTTTCAAACGGATTGTCATTGCTCCGGTGTTCAGCTCGCTGAAACAGGCGGAACCTGTCCGACAAGTGCGTGGCGAATACCTGTCTCCGTATGGAAAGATAGTATCGGAATGGAGCCTGAATGATGACGGAAGTATTCATCTTCACATCGTTACTCCGCCCAATACCGACGCAGAACTTAGATTGCCCGATGGCAGCTCGCAACAAATACCTCAAGGTGATTATTCCACTATAATAAAAACGATAAAGAAAGGAATATAATATGATTCAACATAATTGTTTAAGAAAAAGCATATTCGCATTGACTTTTGCAACCGTAAGTCTGAGTATGTATTCTCAGCAAACCGTGCAGCTTGCACCGGACAACATTGACGAAGTAATCAGTCAAATGACCTTGGAAGAAAAAGCTACCCTGTGTTGTGGCGTAGGCACCTTCTTCCGCGATAATGGGCAAGGTATTGCCGGAGCCACCGGAGGTGTGGCCGGCCTGCAACGTTTTGGCTTTCCGCAGACCTATTTGGCTGATGGTCCTTCGGGACTTCGCATCAAGGAGAAGCGCAAGGGTTCTGACCTGACGTATCCCATTACCTCGTTCCCTTCGCCCATTCTGATGGCCAGTTCCTGGGACTTGGAGGCGGCAGAAGCGATGGGGGCAGCCATTGGCGAGGAATGCAAGGAATACAATATTGCTTCTATCTTGGCACCGGGCATGAACATCCTGCGCTTCCCTTTGAGTGGCCGCACGGCAGAATATTTCACCGAAGACCCCTTGCTGAACGGTTGGATGGCCACTGCCTACACCCGTGGCGTACAAAGTGTAGGTGTGGGCACATCATTGAAGCATTTTGCGGTCAATAATCAGGAAACGGCCCGCAAGATAAACAATGCCATCGTTTCCGAGCGCGCCTTGCGCGAGATATATATGCGTGGCTTCGAGATAGCGGTGAAGGAAGCGCAACCGTGGACGGTCATGTCTGCCTACAACAAGATAAACGGTACGTATGCATCCGAGAATCATTGGCTGCTGGAAGACGTGTTGCGGGATGAATGGGGATTTCGGGGACTTGTGATGAGCGACTGGGATGCCGGTATGGATGGCGTGAAGCAGGTGGCGGCAGGCAATGATATCTGCGAACCAGGTTATGCTATGCAGCGTGATTCCATTGTGGCGGCTGTCAAGAATGGCAGAATGCCGGTATCGACCCTCGACCGCAGTGTGAGGCGCATCTTACAGTATGTGGTGAAAACACCCGCTTTCTCCAACTATCCTTTCAGCAATAAGCCCGACTTGGCTGCCCACCGTGCCACTGCCCGCCGGATTGCAGCCGAAGGCATGATACTCCTGCGCAATAACGGGGCTCTTCCTTTGCAGGCAGAAGCCAAGGTAGCTGTTTACGGAAATGCAGCCTACAGTCTGAGCAACCGAGAGAAAGGTATACAGGAAGGTTTGGCCGCTGCCAAATTTGAAGTGGACAAGGCTTTGGCCAATGAGTATAAGACCTATTTGGGTATTGATACCACCGCACAAGAAGCGCAGTTGACGGAAGGTGGCATGATTTACACCATGTTCAAGGCATCGCCCAACACACCGGAAATGACGCTCCCTTCCTTCCGGCTTCGGTCGCAAGCCATGAATAACGACTATGCAGTGGTCGTTTTCGCCCAAGGTGCCGGCGAGAGCAACGACTGCAAGCCCGAAGACTTTGAATTGTCGGCCGGCGAAAAAGGAATGTTGGCCGAGGTATGTAATGCCTATCATGAGGCAGGCAAGAAGGTGGTGGTTGTGCTGGATATTGCCATTCCCATAGAGACAGCCAGTTGGAAAGAAGGGCCGGATGCCATACTTTGTGCCTGGCAAAGCGGACAGGAGAGAGGCAACGCCATGGCCGACGTGTTGGGCGGCCGGGTAAATCCTTCGGGCAAATTGACCGTTTCTTTCCCCGTTAAGCTGAGTGACGAGCCGGCTTTCGATAACTTCCCCATGAACATTGACTATAACTGGATGTGGGCACAGCATGGTTTTCTTGGCAAGAAACGGCTGCCCACCGACGACGAACCCGTGAAGAACGTACACTATACGGAGTACAAGGAGGGCATATATGTGGGATACCGATATTTCGATGCGAAAGACGTTGCCGTATCCTATCCTTTCGGACATGGGTTGTCGTACACCACTTTCCGTTACAGCAACGCCAAAATCAAGCAGGTGAAAGACGGCTTTGTGGCTCGGGTTAAGGTGACGAATACTGGAAACTGTGCCGGACGCGAAGTGGTTCAGCTTTATGTATCGGCTCCAGCCGGTACGCTGGACAAGCCCGAAAAAGAACTGAAAGGCTTTGCCAAGACACAGCTCTTACAACCGGGAGAAAGCGAAGTGCTCACCATTCCTGTCTCCACCTATCTGCTTAGCTCTTTTGATGAGTCCACCAAATGCTGGGTCGCTGATTCTGGTAGCTATACCGCCTTGTTTGCGGCATCCTCGACCGATATACGTGAATATGTAAAATTCAACATGAAGAAGGAGTTTAGAGAGTCACTTCATAGTTCTAAACTTCATTTCGATATTAGAAGATAGGGGTGCTCGCCTTGCTTCCATCTATATATCCCATTTGCGGCATCTATATGGCTGACGTGCTGGATATATATGCCCAACGCGCGGGATATATATATCCAGCAGGAGGCATCTATATGGCTGTCAACCGTCTGATTGTCAGCTGATAATAAGATGGTTGCGGCCTACTTTTTCAGCACAGCCCGCAGTACGAACCAAGCGTGGCGCAGCACGGTGCTCACCCATCCGTAGTGGTGGCCCATGATGCGGAAACGCTCCATCAGCGAAGCCTTGTGGTTGCGGGTAGTCATGCCTTCGTCCAGATAGTCTATCAAGGTGAGGTGGGTGTTGTGCAGCGTGTGGGCCTTCTTCATCACGCGGATGCACCAGTCGAAGTCGGCCGAGAAACGGTAGCGCAGGTCGTAGGGCTCGGCCAGTGTGCGTTTGGCGAAGAAGGCCTGATGGCACACCAGCATCCCGTGCTTGAAGCTGCGCCACGTCAACACTTCGGGGGCAGAGAGCCGACGCATACGGACGAAATGTCCCTTGCTATCTACCAGTTCCGTTTCGCCATACAGCACATCGGGTAGGTCGGCGGCAGATGTAGCGGGGGCAGGGGAGAGCGGGGCCGACTTGGCAGCAGCAATCTCGGCGGCAGCCGAGCCCGTCAGTCCGGTGGGCAGGTAGTGATTGTTGAGGCTGTGCACCATCTGTTGCAAGGTATCGTCTTCGTGGAAACTGTCACCGGCGTTCAGGAAGCAGAGGTAATCGCCCGTGGCCAGACGTATGCCCTTGTTCATGGCATCGTACAGCCCCTTGTCGGGCTCGCTGACGACGGTGCTGATGCGGTCGCGGTAGCGGCGGATGATGTCGAGCGTGCCGTCCGTCGATGCACCGTCCACGATGATGTACTCTACGTGGTGGTAGGTCTGCGCGATGACGCTCTGTATGGTGTCTTCCACCGTGCCCTTGGCATTGTAAGTCACGGTGATGACGCTGAACTTCGGTGTGAGATGTGGGTGCACTTTGGGGAATTTTAGATTATGAATTATGAATTTTAAATTATGGCTTTACAAAGCATTTAATTGTCAATTGCCAATAGTCCCCCTTGCCTCCTTCACCCGTGCTTCAATCTCCTCCTTGTGTCCGATGTAGAGATTGTAGAGCCGCGGGCCGTTCACGGCACATTGCTGCTGTGTGAAGTGGCGGTTCCAGAGGCGCATACCTCCGGCGCTGAGCGACTTGAACCGGGCATCGTACCACCCCACTTGCAGTCCGCACATCCAAGCGCGGGCACACAGTTCGTAATCGTCGTATTGGAAAGGGGCAAACAGATAGTCGATATGCTTCAGCTCCTGCATATATAGCTCTTTGTTAATCCACATGGGAGCACGGTTCACGGCCATCGCGAAGTCGAAGGGACGGGTCGGCTCGATGGCCTTTCCGAAGGCTCGCGGGGCTTCGAAGGCAATGTTGAGCGCACCGCTGCCGCCCAAGATGCCCAGCCGCGGATATTGCTCGAAGTAGCGCACGGCTTCGTCTATCCAGTCCGTCGATTCAAAGTCGTCGTCGTCTTGCAGCAGGGCGATGTACCGTCCGTTGGCCATGCGCAGGGTGCGGTCGTAAGTGATGTTCTCGTAGAGGTCGTTGCAGCGGAGCAGGAACTCGTTGGCTCCGGTCAGCAACTTGGCCAAAGTTTGGTTGTGCTCCGGCGTAGAGCCGTCGTCGATGACGATGATTTCCGTGGCCGGATGCTTCCGCAGCTTGGCCACGATGTGGGATACTTGCAGGCTTTTGTTGTGCGATTGCAGGATGACCGTCACCAGAGGTTCGTTGTTGTAGCCCTTGGCGAGCCACGCTTCGCGCGACTTGTTGTTCTGCGTCACGCCCGTGCGCTTTTGCAGCGACAACTTCAGTTTGTTCAGAAGTAAGGAGATGTTACTCATTTGCTAACGGTTTGAATGCCGGGCAAAGGTAAGGCTTTTCGGCGAATATACCGATAGGTTTTTGTAGATAAAAGGTTCGCTTCAAGAACGCACCCGCTCCGTACCTTCTCCGTACTTGCTCCGTACCTGCTCCACTCAACAAAGAAAAAACCTTCATTGGGCAGGAAATAGGGGAGATACGGAGTAGGTACGGACTTGGTACGGAGCGGGTACGGAGCAGGTATGACGGATGCCGCAGGATTGCAGCAGTGAATCATAAATCAGTAAGAATCAGTATAATGTCTTTTCCTGATTTAAGTAGACGCTTTTTTATTTTA
>JAUNJD010000099.1 GCA_030523205.1 Bacteroides sp. | reverse complement strand
GAACTCAAAAACTTACAAACTCAAAAACTCAAAATGTTTCGTAGAATATCAGCTTGTCTGTTGGCGGCACTTTTGCTGTCAACAGACGTGTTTTCGCTGACGGAGGCTATTGCCCGCAATGAGATGCAGGCTACGCGGGATGCCGTCATCGAAAGTCAGTGGAAAGGAAAACGTGTTGCCTTCTTAGGCGACTCCATTACAGACAAGAAGCACGTGGGAACCACGAAATGCTATTGGGAATATCTGGCCGAGATGCTGGGGCTGCAACCGTTTGTGTATGGCATCAACGGAAACCGTATGGACGGTGTGCTGAAGCAAGCCCGTAAACTGCTGGAAGAGCGGGGCGATAGCATCGATGCTATCTTCATCTTTGCCGGAACGAACGACTATAACGGCGGTGTGCCCATAGGCGAATGGTACACGGAGGAGGAGAAGGAAACCGAGGTGGCAGGTCCGGCTTTTGAAGTGCGCAAGCACCGTCAGTCCGTGATGAACGATTCTACCTTCAAGGGCAGAATCAACCTTGTGATGGACTTCCTGAAGACCAATTATCCCACCAAGCAAGTCATCATGCTGACTCCCCTGCACCGGGCACGGGCTCGCTTCAACGACCGCAACATACAGCCCGAAGAGACTTTCCCCAACAAGATAGGTGTGTATGTAGATGCCTATGTGCAGGCTGTGAAGGAAGCGGCCAACGTGTGGGCTATTCCCGTCATCGACCTCAACAGCATCTGCGGACTCTATCCGCTGAACGATGCTCATGTGCGCTATTTCCATCGGGGTGATACGGACCGTCTGCATCCCAATGCCGAAGGACATCGCCGCATGGCTCTGTCTTTGGCTTATCAGCTGTTGGGCTTCCCGGCCTCTTTCGACTGATGGCAGCAGCAACCATTGCCATGACGGTGCTCGCCCAATATGCGGTGGGGCAGGGTGCCGTGGCCCAATAGCTCTATCGGGCAGTTGAAGTTACGTTCCAGCCATTCGCCCGTGACGCATTCGGTGGAGGGGTGATAGTCCAGTGTCTCGTTGACGCAGGCCACGGACTTCACCTGCTGCAAGATGGTGCCGATGTCGTGGCTGACGAGGATGATGGCACATTCCTTATTGATTTCGGTCAGCAGTTCGTACAGCCGTGCTTCGAAACGTTTGTCGATGTAGGTGCTTGGCTCGTCCAGAATGACGACTTCGGGGTCGGAGATGATGGCACGTCCCAGCAGTGCACGTTGCATCTGTCCACCACTCAAGGCACCGATGGGGCGGTGCTCCATGCCTTCCAGCCCCATGCGGGCAATCACAGCCTTTGCCTTGGTGCGGTGTTCGGCCGTGAAGCGGGAAGTAAGCGACTTCTGACTGCTCAGGCCCGACAGAATCACCTCCTCGACGGTGATGGGGAATTTGCGGTCGATGCTGTTGTACTGAGGCAGGTAGCCTATGGACATAGGGGCGTGCGCGGGGTGGAAGATGATTTCGCCTCCCGTGGGCTTCAGCAGCCCCAGTATGCACTTTATCAGTGTGGTCTTTCCGCCACCGTTGGGGCCGATGATGCCTAGGAAATCGTGCTTGTAAAGGTTCAGATTGACATCGTGCAGCACGGTACGTCCGTCGTAGGCGGCGCTAAGATTCTTGATTTCGATGATAGGGGCTGAAGACATTATGAATCTTGCTTTGAATGATGAATTGTAGAGCGAGGAATGTAATCCCTTTTAATGAAGCTATTTTTCCTCTATTTTGCCTGTCAATGCCCGTGCCACGTTTATCATTTCCGTTTCCCAATCGTAGGAGAGTGGGTTGATGCTTACTATGCTGGTTCCGGTCTGCTGGGCGATGAGTTCGGCGTTGCGTTGGTCGAATTCGGGTTGTACGAAGACCACGCGCACCTTCTCTTCCTTGCAGGCATTGATTAACTCCTTCAGGTGGGCGGGCGAAGGCTCCTTGCCGCCACTCTCGATGGAAATCTGATGCAGACCATAGTCGCGTGCGAAGTACGACAGGGCAGGATGGTAAATCATGAACGAGCGGTCGGCCTCGGGAGCAGAGAGCATGACGCAGATGAGGCTGTCCGTGCGCTCCAGCTTGCGGTACAATGTCTTGTATCGTTCGATGAAGTCGTTTTCGTGACTTTTATCGAGGGCGCAAAGGGCGTTGAGAATGTTCGTGGCTATCGTTTGCGCATTGGTGGCAGAGTTCCAGATGTGCGGTTCCACACCCATCATAGGAGGAGGTCCTTGCGGTACATTCCCGTCTGTGGGCGGTTGTGGCATTCCTTCGTGATGTTCTCCGTGCGGAGGTGTCGGCAGGCTGTCGGGATGTTGTCCGTCGGGCGGGGTGGGCATACCTTCGGGCGGCAGAGGCATTCCTTGCGGCATTCCGTTTCCGTCTTTGTGGTGCGGATGGTTGTGAGGAGCGTCGAAGATGAGGTCCACACCTTGCGACATATCGAAGAATTGCAGGTGAGGGGCATTGTCGGCCAGCTTGTCCGTCCACACCTGTTCAAATCCGATATAGCCGATGCGGAAGTAAGCCTTGCTTTCGGCCAGTTCTACAAGTTGTTGCGGGGTGGGGTCGTAAGTCTCCGGGCTGCTGCCTTTGGGCACCATGCTGACTACGTTGAACTCGTCGCCGGCAATGGCTTCGGTGAAGTAGCGCAGTGGTTCTATGGTGACGGTGATGACGGGCTTGTCGTTTCCTTTCTTTGCAGAGCGGTTTCCGCCCGGTTTGCAGGATACTACAAGTATAGATATCAGGACAATAAGGAGCTTCTTCATTCTTTCAGTTTGTATGTCGTTGGTTACTATTTCTTCGCAAAGATACATAAATGCGTGATTCTTCGCTACTTTAGTACCTATTATTTTCACTCCGGATGTTCTATACTTCTTTAGATTGTGTCTGAATAGCGCTTTAGGGTCAGGTAGTTGCTTGATTTCCTCCTTTTTTCGTGGCTCGCAATATTTCCCGTTTCCCTCCCGGAGGACCCGGTAGACGCTCTACTGTGAACCCCATGGCTTGCAGCAGTCGGCGGATAGCTCCCTTGGCGCAGTATGTGGTCAGTATTCCTCCGTCGTTCATCTCTTCGTACAGGTTGCGGAAGATGCGTTCGCTCCACATTTCGGGTTGCTTCTCAGGGGCAAAGGCATCGAAATAGACTACATCGGGGTTGGATGAAGGATGAAGGGCGGGGCTTGAAGAAGGGACGTTCAGCCTGATGGCGCAGCTTAATTCTTCATGCTTCATTTTTAATTCTTCATTCACCAAGTCTTTTCGAACTTTCCGCAGGGTGAAGTAAGGAGTGATGGCGACATCCACTTCCCACGGGGCCAGGTGCAAGGCCTTGAACAGTGGGTTATCGCTGTATTTCAATGCATCCACCTCTTCCCACGCCAGCGGATACAGTTCGAAGCCGGTGTAGTGTATGGGGCGCTTCTCCCGCTCGGCCTCTTCCAGTGTGAGCAGGGCATTCAGTCCGGTACCAAAGCCTACCTCCCAAATGTGTGGATGGGGAGCGGCAGAGGCTTTCAGCCCCATGTCGATGAAGATGTGCTGCGATTCGGTGCGGGCACCCTTTACGGAATGGTAATGTTCGTTCAGTTGGGGCACGAACAACGTGGCGCTTCCGTCTTCGGTCAGTTCGATTATTCGTTGCATGATGAAAGGAAGATGTTTCGGGCTTCGTGAAGTCCCTTGTTTTTACGATACCAGCGATACGGCTTCTTGCAGGGCCATCAGCATGGCGATGTAGCGCACCAGCTTGCCGACGAACATGGAGAGTGTCGTCAGCCATACGTTGCTTCGCATGAAGCCCAGTGCGATGGCGATGGCTTCGCCCACGAAAGGCAGGAAGGCGAAGAACCCCATCAGTGCCCCCTTTCCTTGCAGGAAACGCTGCATACGGTCTATCTTCTCCTTCTTCACTTTGAAGTATTTTTCAATCCAGTCCGTGCGGCCCAGGCGACCCATGTAGTAGCACGTCATACCTCCCGCGGTGTTGCCCAGCGTGGCGGCCAGCACGCAGATGGCAGGGCTTAGCCCCACCTTGACCAATGCCATCATCACCAGCTCCGAGCTGAACGGAACGATGCTGCCTGCCAGCAGTGCCGAGACAAACAGGCCTACGTAGCCCCAGTCAATCAGCAGTTGTATGAGTGTATCTACAAAAGCGTCCATACGTTGAATCCGAATAAAAGGAACAGCCCCACCAGCATACAGATGAAGAAGACGTTACTCCCTCGGTTGTCCGTCAGCACAAACAGATGGCCCGCTAAGATGCTGACCCCTACGAGCAATATGGGCAGCAGGTGGATGCCCAGCATGGGTTGCAACGCAATGTATATGAAGAGGCAGAACGTCAGCAGGATGAGAAATTGCAGATAGCTGCGCGTGCGTATCTTGTCCTCGTAGCCCGATGCCAGACAGTGTCCGGCACAGCCTGCGAACAGTACAAACATATAGCCCAGTGTAGCCGCTTCTTCGGGGCGGAAGCTGAACAGCACGGGGTGGAAGGTGGTCAGTTCGCGGAAGGGCAGGTAGAACAGTTCCATCTCGCCGTAGAAGAAGGCATGGCCGAACAGGAACCAGTAGGGCACGCTCCAGCCCACCAGTGAGGCGAAGAAGCTCCTGCCGTTGAGCGACTGAAAGCTGTAAGCCCCTATCCAGAAGATTGGAGCCAGCAGCGTCAGTTGCGGATATAGCAGGCTACCCAGCCCGATGAAGGTGAATGAATGAAGCAGGTCGGCCTCGGGGCGTTTCCTCTGATAGCTGTGGAACAGGAAGTACAAAGCCGCCATGAATGCCACGGTAGCCAGATCGCCCGCATACAGCCGATGGTGCATACCGGGGCAGGCCGTTATCAGCAGGAAGTAGAAGGCCGTCTGTACCGAAGCCCTCATGCGGATGATGGCGAACGTATTGTTCAGCCCTATCAGCAGGAAGCCGATGATGCCATATAGCAGAAAGCTGATGAACTGATTGGCCCAAGCGGGCAGGCTGATGTCGTAGAGTATGTTCCACAACGGGTAGCTGCCGGTACCTTTTCCCACGTTCTCGGGCAGCAAGACGGCTGCCACTATCCAGCAGATGGCCGATACCAGAATGGTGGCGGGCAGTGTGAAACGCCCTGCCGTCACCATTGTTTGAAAACGCCTGCTTCTTGCCATGGATGTTGATGGTTAGAGGTCGAATCCGATGTCGCGGCGGAAGTATTTGCCTTCGAAGCTCAGCATATCGGCCACCTTGTAGCTTTTCTCCAATGCTTCGGCCTTGGTCTCTCCGTACGAGCAGACGGCGATGACACGTCCGCCGTTGGTCACGATGCGTCCGTCCTTCACCGTGGTACCGGCATGGAACAGGATGCTGTCGGTGGTTTCGGCCAGGTTGAAGCCCGTAATGGGGAATCCCTTCTTGTAAGCCTCCGGATAGCCGCCGCTAACCAGCATGACGCAGGCTGCCGCACGCGGGTCTATTTCCAGCGGTTTGGTGTCGAGATTCACTTTATATACACCTTCGAAGAGGTCAACGATGTCACTGCTTAGGCGCAGCATCACGCTTTCGGTCTCGGGGTCGCCCATGCGTACGTTGTATTCGATGACCATCGGTTCGCCCTGCACGTTAATCAGTCCCAGGAAGATGAAGCCTTTGTAGAGGATGCCTTCGTCGCGCAGGCCGTTGATGGTAGGTTCGATGATGCGCTCGCGCACCTTCTCCATGAAAGTATCGTTGGCAAAGGGTACGGGAGATACGCTGCCCATACCACCTGTGTTCAGACCCTTGTCGCCTTCGCCGATGCGCTTGTAGTCTTTGGCTACGGGCAGCACCTTGTAGTGTTCGCTGTCCGTCAGTACGAATACGGAACATTCAATGCCGCTGAGGAACTCTTCGATGACCACCGTGGCACTGGCGTTGCCGAACATTCCGTCCAGCATCTCTTTCAGTTCCTTCTTGGCATCCTCCAGATTGGAGACGATGAGCACGCCCTTGCCTGCGCACAGGCCGTCGGCCTTCAGTACGTAGGGAGCCGAGAGGGTTTCGAGGAAGGCAAGGCCTTCGTTCAGCGTCTCGGCGGTGATGCTCTTGTAGCGTGCCGTGGGGATGTTGTGGCGTTGCATGAATTCTTTGGCAAACTCCTTGCTGCCTTCCAGCTGTGCACCCTTGGCCGAGGGACCAATGATGGCAATGTTCTGCGTAGCGATGTCGCCCTTGAAGTAGTCGAAGATGCCCTGTACCAGCGGGTCTTCGGGGCCTACCACAATCATGTCTATTTCGCGTTCCAGTGCGAATACCTTCAGTGCGGGGAAGTCGGTAGCCTTGATATCTACGTTTTCACCCACTGCGCTCGTTCCGGCGTTGCCGGGAGCGATGTACAGCTTCTCAACTTTCGGGCTTTGGGCAATCTTCCAAGCCAAAGCGTGTTCGCGGCCACCTGAGCCTAATAGTAATACTTTCATTATTTTGAGTTTTTGAGTTACTAAGTTTTTGAGTTTTTAAGTTAGTTGACGGGGAGACGAGTTAACGAGGCTACGAGGTTCTCTTTGCAGACTTGTCAACTTGTTCCCTTGTCAACCTTTCTTATAAATAGTCTTCGAAATACCTTGTTATCTTCTCGTGCAGATGTACGCGGTCGATTCCTCTGACGTTGTGCTGATGTCCCGGATAGATGAAGAGGTCGGGATAGGTGCGGGCATCTACGCAGGCTTTCATGAACGAGAGTGTGTGCTGCGGCACGCAGGTGTCGTCGTGGTCGTCGTGGATGATGAGCAAGTGCCCCTTCAGGTTGCCCGCCAGTTCCTTCAGGTTGCAAGCCTTGTAGCCGTCGGGGTTGGTCTGCGGGGTGTCCATGTAGCGTTCGCCGTACATCACCTCGTAGTAGGCCCAGTCGATGACGGGACCTCCGGCTACGCCCACCTTGAATGTTTCGGGGTAGCGCAGCATCAGGGCGGTGGTCATGTGTCCACCGAAGCTCCAGCCATGCACGCCGATGCGGTTGGCATCCACGTAGGGCAGGCTTTTTAGGAATTCCACTCCCTTCACTTGGTCCTTGCCCTCCTCAATGCCCAGATGGCGGAAGGTGACGTTCTCAAACTCCAGTCCGCGGTTGCTGCTGCCACGGTTGTCCAACGAGAACATGATGTAGCCCTTGCCGGCCATGTAGAGGTCCCAGCCGCGGGCATCGTTCTGCCAGCCGTTGGTAATCATCTGAGCGTGCGGGCCACCATATACATATACGATGGTGGGATACTTCTTGTTGGGGTCGAAGTCGGCAGGCTTCACCAGGCGGTAGTACAGGTCGGTGGTGCCGTCGGCAGCTTTGATGGTACCTGTCTCGATGCTTGGCATCTCAAATCCTTCGTAGGGATTGCGGGCGGTGAACAGCGTGGCGGTGCTTTTGCCGTTCTGCGTGGCCAGGAGATTGATGACGCGCGGCACGGTGGGGGTGGAGTAGCGGTCTATCAAGTATGTGCCCGATGCGGAGAGGGTGGCGTTGTGTACGCCTTCACCGTTGTCCAGACGGGTTATCTTCTTGTTGTTCAAGCCTACCTTATATATATTGGTCTGCAAGGGCGACTCCTTGGTGGCGCTGAAGTAGATTTCCTTCTTCTTGGCATTGAAGCCCAGCAACTCCTTCACCAGCCACGGGCCGGAGGTGAGCTGTGTGCCGGCATCGTCCGTAGAAGACAGCTTCTTCAGGTCGTACAGATAGAGGTGGTTGTAGCCGTCGCGTTGGCTTTGGTAGATGAACTTCGTGTCGTCCCACGGCAGGAAGGTGATGGGTGTCTGCGGCTCTACGTACTTGGGGTGCGTCTCTTCGAGGAGTATGCCGTCGGGTTCGCCCGTCGTAGCGTTGTAGCGGCACAGCTTGGCATGGTTTTGGTCGCGGTTCAGCTCTATCAGGTAGAGGCTTTGCTCGTCGGGGCTCCAAGTGATGTTGGTGAAGTAGCGGTCGGTGGGGTCGCCCGTGTTGAGGTAAACGGTCTGTCCGGTGGAGGGGTTGTAGATGCCCACCTGCACCTTGTGGCTCGTCATGCCCGCCATGGGGTAGCGCACGGGGTTCACTTCGCCCACCCGTGCGGTGATGTCCACCAGCGGATATTCCGTCACCATGCTTTCGTCCATGCGGTAGAAGGCCAAAAGCGTGCCTTTCGGACTCCAGAAAGTGCCTTTTGAGATGCCGAACTCATTGCGGTGTACGCTCTGTCCGCAGACGATGCCCCGGGGCTCGTCGGTCACGGCCTTGCCATCAACAAAGAGGTCGTTGCCTACGGTGTAGGCCAGGTGTGCCTGCTCGTAGTTGTAGTTGAAGTCGGTGTTGGCTTCATTGCCACTTCTTCCGGCACGGGGCAGACTGACTACGGCCTTGTGTGCGCGGAAATCGTACACCACGTAGCTCTTCGCGGCCTTGATGAGCATATAGGGCTTATCGGCCCACGGAAATTCCACGTTGTAGAAGTGCTGCAACGACACTTCCACCGTCTCGTTCACCTGCGTGCGGGTCAGCAGCAGCGTCTCCTTCCCCGTCTTGGGGTCGATGCTGAACAGAGAGTCTATGTCGGGCTTGATGCACACGTCGCCCCACCACTGCACGCCATACAGGTTTTCCACCCGGCGGAAGGTTTCGCCTCCGGGGATGAGGTCGTTCAGTGTCGGCTTCTTCAGTGCTTGTCCGGAAACACTTGTTTCTTGTGCCATAACGTTTGTTGTAAACAGGGCAAGCGCGGCCAGCAGCAGGACACGGATGCTCTTGTGGTTTCGGTTGGTTCTCATTATCGGATGTTATTAGGATTCATTGGAATTTTTTGTCATGCCGGTCGGGATGACGCAGAGGCCATGCGAAGGAGGGCCGAACGACGTGGTGTTGTCATTCCCCTTCCTTCTCTTCGGCTTCTCTTCTTTTCCGTTCCGGATACGACTCACCCGAATGCGGGCGCGATTCGTTTCGTTTGAAGTCTCGTCGGTCTCCGTCTCTGTAACTTCTACGGTCGCCGTTGTCTCTGAAGTCTCGTCGGTCGCGGGGCTTGTAGTCTCGTCGCTCACCGTCTCTGAAGTCTTTTCGGTCTCCGTCTCTGAAGTCCCTCCGGTTGTTGTCTCTGTAATCACGGCGTTCACCGTCTCTGAAGTCGCGGCGTTCTTTCGGGCGGAAGTCACGTCTGTCGTTTCTTTCGCCTCTGTCTTCCGATGCGGGGCGGAAGGGCTTTCGCTCCTTGTTCAGCTCTTCGCCTTCGGCACGGAATTCCTTGTACTTGCCATCGAATATTTCGTATTGGCGGAATTCGCAGTCCAGTGCGCCGTTGAAGAGGGGGACTTTCTTCGTGGGCTTCAGTCCTATCTGGTCGAAGCATTCTTCACGGTAGGACAGAATCCATGCGGTGTTGCCCACAAAGGCGTGCTTCAGTCGTTCGCCAATCATGGAGTACAGCCCTAGCAGGTCGTTGCTGGAGATGCGCTCGCCGTAGGGCGGGTTGGTGATGATGATGGATTTCTCGGCAGGCTGTTCGAACTGCTGGAAGGGTTGCAACTTCAGCACCACATCCTTGCTGACGCTGGCGGCCTTGATGTTGTGGGTGGCTATCTCGTTGGCCTTGGGATTGTTGTCGTAGCCGTATATCTTGTGCTCGAATTCGCGTTCCTGACTGTCGTCGTTGTAGATGGCATCAAACAGGTCTTGGTCGAAGTCGGTCCACTTCTCGAATGCGAACTCCTTGCGGAACACGCCCGGCGCGATGTTGCGGGCTATCAGTGCCGCTTCGATGGGGATGGTACCCGAGCCGCACATGGGGTCTATCAGGTCGCACTCTCCGTGCCAGCCCGTCATCAGAATCATGCCGGCAGCCAGCACTTCGTTCAGTGGAGCTTCCACGGCCTCTTGGCGGTATCCGCGTCGGTGGAGCGACTCGCCGCTGGAGTCGAGCGACAGGGTGCAGCGCGTTTCGGCAATGTGGATGTTGAGCAGCACGTCGGGCTTGTTGACACGTACGCCGGGGCGCTTGCCCGTCTGTTCGCGGAAGTAGTCCACGATGGCATCCTTCACCTTGTAGGACACGAACTTGCTGTGGCGGAACTCTTCGCTGAATACGACGGCATCTACGGCAAACGTCCTGTCAATGTCCAGGTAGTCTTCCCAGTGGATGGACTTGATTTGCTCGTACACCTCGTCGGCATCCTTCGCTTCGAAATGCTTGATGGGCTTCAGTATGCGGATGGCGGTGCGCAGGCAGAAGTTGGCCTTGTACATCATTTCTTTGTCGCCGCTGAAGGATACCATGCGGCGGCCTATTTCAATATCGTTGGCACCCAGTGCGGTGAGTTCTTGTGCCAGCACCTCTTCCAGTCCTTGGAAGGTCTTGGCAATCATTTCAAAGGTTTCGCTCATGTTGAGTTATTGAATTTGAGATTTTAGTTCTTTAGTTAGGGAATGAGGAGACGAGTTAACGAGACTACGAGACAAGACTTATTGTTATTCCTTGTTCCCCTTGTCAACTTGTTCCCTTGTCTCCTTATTTATTTCTTTGCTTTCGTCTGTACGATTCTTCCTCCGGCCGGCACGTTCTCCGTCACCCAGATGTTGCCTCCCACGGTGGCCCCCCGTCCTACGGTGATGCGGCCCAGGATGGTGGCGTTGGAATAGACAATGACGTCGTCCTCCAGTATGGGGTGGCGCGGAATGCCCTTGATGGGTTTGCCTTCTTCGTCCAGCGGGAAGCTCTTGGCACCCAGCGTGACGCCCTGATACAGCTTCACGTTGTTGCCTATGATGCACGTCTCGCCAATGACCACGCCCGTGCCGTGGTCGATGGTGAAGTGTGTGCCGATTTGTGCACCCGGATGGATGTCGATGCCTGTTTCGCTATGCGCCATTTCGGTGATGATGCGCGGTATGAGGGGGACGCCCAGCTCCAGCAGTTGGTGGGCGATGCGGTAGTTGCTGATGGCTCGTATGGCCGGGTAGCAACTGATGACTTCGCCGAAGGAGCGGGCGGCGGGGTCGCCGTTGTAGGCGGCTTCTACGTCGGTGGCCAGCATCCGTCGCAGGTGGGGCAGGCGGCTGATGAAGTTGGCCGAGATTTGTGCGGCCTCCTCCCGTTGCAGCTCGGTGCAGGTGTTTCCCTCGTCGTCGCCGCCGAAGCACAGGCCTGCCAGCACTTGCTCGGTCAGCAGGTCGAACAAGCGCTCCACGTTGACGCCGATGTGGTACGTCATGGTGCGGCTGTTTACGTTGGAGTTACCGAAATATCCGGGGAAGATGATGGCGCGTGCCAGTTCTACGATGTCGCGCAAAGCGCGTGCCGAAGGCAAGGGATTGCCGTCTGTGTGCTGGTGAAACAGTCCTTTGTATGACTCGCTTTCCGATAGCTCGTCGACTGCCTGTGTCAGAATGTGCGTAAAGTTGAGTGGACTCATCAGTGATTCCTTGTATTCTTCTTATTAATAAGTGGGTGCAAAGTTACAAAGTATTCATCAAATTTCCTACATATCCCTCATTTATAGTATGCATTTACCACATTTATGGTATTTCGGACATACGGATTTCCCCTTACCTTTGCAGTGTCGAAAAGATATAAAGTTGACGAAAGGGCAAGTTAACAAGGGAACAAGTTGACAAGTCAACAAGGAGGAGCTCGTAGTCTCGTTAACTCGTCTCCTCGTTAACTAAAAACTTCGGCAGCTAACCAAAAAACTTAAGAACTTAAAAACTAAAAAACTTAAATAATATGACAAAAATTGCACAGAGCCTGACCGCATTGGTAGGCAATACTCCCTTGCTGGAGCTGAATAATTACAACAAGAGTAAAGGACTGAAAGCCCGCGTCATTGCCAAACTGGAATACTTCAACCCCGCCGGTAGCGTGAAAGACCGCATCGCCTTGGCCATGGTAGAAGCCGCTGAGGCACAGGGACAATTGCAGCCGGGTGCCACCATCATCGAACCCACCAGCGGAAACACCGGTATCGGCCTGGCCTTCGTGGCTGCCGCCAAAGGATACCACCTCGTACTGACCATGCCCGACACCATGAGCATCGAACGTCGCAATCTGCTGAAGGCTCTCGGTGCCGAAGTGGTGCTGACACCGGGTTCCGACGGTATGAAGGGCGCCATTGCCCGTGCCGAAGCTCTGAAGGCCGCTACGCCGGGTTCGGTCATCCTGCAACAGTTTGAGAATCCTGCCAATCCGGCCGTGCACGAACGTACTACGGGCGAGGAAGTATGGCGCGACACCGACGGTAAGGTTGACATCTTCGTGGCCGGTGTAGGTACGGGCGGTACCGTGAGCGGTGTGGGCGCAGCCCTGAAGAAACACAATCCGGGCGTGAAGGTAGTAGCCGTTGAGCCTGCCGATTCACCCGTATTGTCCGGTGGCAAGTCCGGTCCGCACAAGATTCAAGGCATCGGTGCCGGCTTTGTGCCCAAGAACTACAATGCAGCCGTTATCGACGAAGTGTTGCAAGTGTCCAACGACGATGCCATCCGTGCCGGACGCGAGTTGGCGAAATACGAAGGCCTGTTGGTAGGAATCTCCTCGGGTGCTGCCGTCAGTGCCGCTTCCCGTCTGGCCGCCCTGCCCGAAAACGAAGGCAAGACAATCGTGGCCCTGCTGCCCGATACCGGCGAGCGCTACCTCTCCACGCTGCTCTATGCCTTCGAGGAATATCCGCTCTAACGGATAGCCTTGGCCGGGGCAACTTCCCCTTTGGGTCTCAGGATAACGAAAATCATAGAGTGCAGCCCTTGTGTCAGAAGATTCTGATGCAAGGGTTGTTTTTTGTGTGGGCATACTTGTGCGTTGGTTGCCGGTTTTCCTCCGTATGGCTTTGGTTTTCATAATTTTGTCCTCCCAATGTGATGGTTTAAAAGTTTGTTTTCTAGTCAGTTTTTTGTTCTCTTAGCTAAGTCACGCTGCAAATATAAGCAGCCGGCGGGAGATACGAAAGGGTTTTCCCGAAAAAATATTTTCCCTTGTTTTTCCTCCCTTCCTCCTTCCGGCGGCATCCGGCCGCCGTCGGTAGTTCCTCCGGTTTTGGAGGAACTGTTAGGGAGGAGGATATTCTATGCTGTGCTATGCTATGTGTACCGGATGTACACATCATGTATGCATCAGGTACGCATTTGAGGGGGTAAGCGTTACATTTAAGGGGATAAATGTTGCGTATTCGGCGGCCTCCGTTTATCGTATTTTCAGATTGTTTTGTCCTTCCTTTTCGTTGATTTTGCAGCTTCCCGTGGCGGGTGGGATGCAGCATGAATGTGCGCCTCGGCAGGGTAGGTGCGTGCGCTTGTAGCTGTGATGCGGGATGCTTGCTGCTGTATGGAATATATAGGGCTGTCGCGTCAGACATATATTTCCCTCGTGTGGGACATTTAGGTTCAGCGGATATTTTCGGTTGTTGATATCCTATATTTCATTATATTGTTTA
>JAUNJD010000373.1 GCA_030523205.1 Bacteroides sp. | reverse complement strand
CAGTCCGTCAGCCAGCGACTGGACGATCAGTTGGCCTTTGTTGACCGCTATTATGCGACACCTCGCCCCAAACGGAAGCATCTGTTTCCGAATGTGCGTACGAAGTAAGGGCAGGAACATACAGAAACGGAAAGGGGAACTACGGCAAAAATCCTGCGGTAGTTCCCCTTCTTCATATAGAAATGTGTCAATGTTGCGTTGCCTTGAACAGGCCTTTATAAACTAAACTGTTATTCTAGCGTATATATATTTATTTATTCCATTGATTAGCGTAAACTCTTATTTGTCATTTGCGGTCGCGCAAACCGCTTATTGTTACTCGTACTTGTCGTAATTGTGCTTCTTGTCTTCAGACTCTGACCGATAGCGCCGATTGATATGTCAAATGCAACGAATTGTTCGTAAGTAGGTTGGAGGCCCGCACCTTCTTCCATCACCCTGTCGTAGATGGCCTTGCGTGACGGGGCGTTGAATCCCGTCGTGTTGGAGTTCATCATGCTTTCCTCCGTGGGGCGGTAGGCGCCTTTTATGTAGGCACAGGCTCCTTCGTATATGCCGATGTTCTCGGAGGTGTATGTCTCGTCGGTCAGGAAGGTGGCCCATAGCACGCTGGTGCTGTCGGTGGTGAAGTCCACGTTCTGCATCCATCCGTAGGAGTCTTGCATTTTTTCTATCTTAGCCTGTTCGTCGGTCGGAATGGTGCCGTATGCGGTATAGTAATACTCGTCGGCCAGTTTGGCAAACCCATGCCCTACGGCCTCGTGGACAAGCACCTCGCGGAAGTATTCGTTGTCCAGACTGTTGATGATAGGACAGTAGGCAACGGCATATTCCACCACCTTTCCGCTCATGGTGTAACCAAAGTAAGTGGTTCCGGCATAATCGTTGCAGTTCAGTATCACTACCACCAAGGCTTGGGCCAAGTCAACTCCTTCCACTTTGCAGGCATACGTATAGATGGCCTCGTCATCGCCCTCGATGAGGGTGCTGCCGTTGCCTTCAAGTTCGCAGCTGAAGGCAGTGCTGTATCCCGTTCCGAAGGTGTTGTTTTGGGATACTACGGTTACGGAGTATATGTCGAAATAGTCCTGCAACGAGGTGAACGGCTCTTCCGAGAAGAGATTTTCCACGACCTTGGCCATTGTCTTATCGTACGTACCGTCTGCTATCTCTGTGTCGAGGAAACCGTCACCCATCAGGATGATGGGTATTCCGTTTCCTATGCTGGCCGTCTGCAAGGTTGTCACGGTTCCGTCGGCCGAGTAGTCGGTAGAGGTGCCTGCGGTGGAACCTTCTTGTACGATGGTGATGGTGGACAGTACGGTTGAACCTTTGCAGAAGTTGATATAGCCTGTACGTGCACTGCTGCTGCTATTAGCCGGTATGGTCAATGCTATGTAGTAAGAGTTTCCGGCACGGGTCCGTGTGTTGCTTTGGCTCATCCAGCTGCTGCCCAGTATGGTGAGGTTGTCCGTGTCCATATTTACGGTGAAGTAGATGGTCAGGTCTCCTCCTTCGGCCGTAACGCTGTACGATTCCTGTTCCAGCACAATCATCGCCTCTTGTGTGATGATAATCTTCTCGGTCAGGCCTACTGAAGTCAGTGTCAGCGTGTCGGTACGGGCAGCACCGGTGGTGTTGTCTTCGGTTGCCGTCAGGGTGATGGAAACAGTTCCGGCATCTCCGCTGGAGGGGGAACAACTTATCCAGTCGCTACTTAGGCTGGCTTCCCATTCGCGGGCACTTGAGAAGGTGATAGTCGTTTCGCCATCGGCCTCACAGTCAACGGTGACGTCTTCTGTTGTTGTGATGGTGAAGCTTGGATCCGCTTCTTCCGAACATGAAGTTACGAAGAGCAGGCATAGCAAAGGGAGTAATGAAAGAAATCTTTTTGTTTTCATGTTAAGTGCGCATTTCCTATTGTTCATCGTTTATACGTGAGCAAATGTAAAAGATATTTTTACCACTTGAAAATATAATCGATGAATTGCATAAAATTGGGAACTAATTGGGTCGATTTTATCAGTAAATTAGGATATGAATGTGCGGGGAGCGATGCCCCGTGTTGGACATATAGATGCCTCCCGTCGGATATA
>JAUNJD010000372.1 GCA_030523205.1 Bacteroides sp. | reverse complement strand
CTTAATTCTTCATTCTTCATTATCCGAAGAGTAGCTCTCATACAATTCCTCCTGCGAGCGGAAGGGCGCCTCTTCGTCGGTGGTCCACGGTGTGTTGCTTCCCTTGCCATCTACCACGCGGCCTTGGCAAGTGTCGCGCAGGCCGAAGTCCACCACCTTCCGCAGGTCGGCTTTAATCTGCGGGTCATAGACGGGGGTCACCACCTCTACCCGGTTGTCCAGGTTGCGCGGCATCCAGTCGGCCGAGCCGATGAAGGTCTTGTCCTCCCCTCCGGCGGCAAAGATGAAGATGCGCGAGTGCTCCAGATAGCGGTCGATGATGCCGTTGATGTGGATGGTGTCGCTCACGCCCGGTATGCCGGTCACCAGCGAGCAGTTGCCCCTCACCAGCAAGTCGATGGGCACACCGTTGGATGAGGCTTCGTACAGCTTCTTCACCATCGTCATGTCCGTGATGTGGTTTATCTTGATGCGTATGTAGGCAGGCTTACCGGCCTGTTTGTTCTTGATTTCGTCGTTTATCAGCTTCACGAATTTCTGCTTCATCTCGTTGGGCGACACCAGCAGCTCCTTGAAGCGCACGGGCGTATAAGGCTTCTCGATGAACGAGAATACCGAGCTCACGTCGCTCACCACGTTTCGGGCGGCGGTCATCAGCATAAAGTCGGTGTACATTCGGGCGTTT
The DNA here is from genome assembly GCA_030523205.1 of Bacteroides sp. Classification (GTDB taxonomy): domain Bacteria; phylum Bacteroidota; class Bacteroidia; order Bacteroidales; family Bacteroidaceae; genus Bacteroides. The sequence continues at coordinate 1,416 of JAUNJD010000372.1, read as the reverse complement.
CCTTCGTGGAAGTTTCCCGTGCTGATGCAGGCAATGTCATTGCCCGTCTTCATGCTGATGTGCGTAATCTTGGAGTGCACTTTCAGCCCCTCCACGCCAAAGATGACGTGAACGCCTGCATCCTGCATCTTCTTCGACCACCCGATGTTGGAAGCCTCGTCGAAGCGGGCCAGCAGTTCGATGACCACGGTCACCTTCTTCCCGTTGCGAGCCGCGCAGATGAGGGCTTTCACCACCTTCGAATCCTTGGCCAGGCGGTAGAGGGTGGTCTTGATGCTCTTCACCTCCTTGCTGATGGCGGCTTCCTGCAGCACGCGGATGTAGTAGTCGAAGCTGTGGTAAGGCACGTGGATGAAGCGGTCGCCCTTCTGAATCAGCTTCAGCAGACTTTCGCCTTCGTTCAGTTCGGGCTTCACCACAGGCGTCCATGTGGGGTATTTCAGGTCGCGGCGCCCGCAGTCGGGGAAGGACATCAAATCCTTGTGGTTGTGGTATCGTCCGCCGCTGAGCAGGGTGTCCAGCTTGTCCAGGTTCAGCTTGTTCATCACGCGCTTCAGTATGTCGCGGGGCATCTCGGCATCGTAAATCACGCGCAGGGCATCGCCCTTCTTGCGGCTCTTCACGCCCTTCGAAATCTTCTGCAGCATACCGTTGCGCAGGTCGTTGTCTATCTCCATCTCCGCATCCTTCGTAAACTTGAAGGCGTATGCGTTGAACGACGTGTAGCCCACGCCGGAGAATATCATGGGCAGGCAGTAGCGGATGACGTCGTCCAGATACATCAGATAGCTCTTCCCCTCCTTGTCCGGCAGGCGGACAAAGCGTCCGCACTCGGCCACGGGCAGGGCTATCAGCGCGTAGTCGAAGGTCTTTTTTCCGTCGGCTTGCAGCTTCACGGCCAGGTAGATGTTTTCGTCGGTCTCGTCCGTCAGCTGCTTCACCGCCGACAGCCAGACGGGGCTGACAAAGCCGCTCAGCTTTTGGCGGTAGAACTGGCAGACAAACGCCTGCTGATCGTCGTCCAGCTCGTTTTCCTTCAGCAGGAAGATGTTTTCGTGGCGCAGCTGGGCGGTCACTTCGCGTATGGCGTGTTCGTATTCTTTGGCGTATTTATTGTTCAGCTTGTTTATCTGCTTGATGAGTTGTTTGGCGTTTTCGCTTTCCGTGCGCAGGCTTTTGTCGTCGCATTCGGCGATGCGGCTCAGCGTGGCCATGCGCACACGGAAGAATTCGTCGAGGTTGTTCGAGTAGATGCCAAGGAAGCTAAGCCTTTCCAGCAGAGGAACTTGCGGTTTGGTGGCTTCTTGCAGTATGCGGCGGTTGAAGTACATCCACGAGAGGTCGCGGTCCACATACAAGTCCGATAAATTCTTTTTGTTAATCATGTTGTTGTTTATTATTTTAAGTTGACAAGGC
>JAUNJD010000098.1 GCA_030523205.1 Bacteroides sp. | reverse complement strand
AAAGCAATTCCCCTACTTCACCTTATTAATATATAAGGCAAACAAAATCGACAGAGAGTAACAGAAGTTACACATTAAATTAAATTCATTATGAAATGCACAAATTATTGTTTTAAGCCTATCGGGCTTTTATTCTTGCTGTGCCTGCTCCCACTTTGGACATACGCACAGAACATCACTGTCAGAGGAACAGTGAGCGATGCATTCGGACCGGTTATCGGTGCCAGTGTTTTACAAAAAGGAACGACCAACGGTGTAGTCACAGACCTAGAGGGACGGTTCACCCTGAACGTACCCGCCAATGCTACCATCGTAGTATCGTTCATCGGCTACAAGACGCAAGAGATAGCCGTAGCCGGAAAAAATCAGCTGACCATCAACATGAAGGAAGACACCGAGATGCTGGACGAGGTGGTAGTGGTAGGATATGGTCAGATGAAGCGTTCGGACCTGACGGGTTCGGTGGTTTCCGTGGGCGACCAGGCCATCAAGAAGTCGGTCACTACCTCCATCGACCAAGTGCTGCAAGGACGTGCTGCCGGCGTGCAGATACAGGCCAACTCGGGTACACCGGGTGCTTCCAGCTCCATCCGCATCCGCGGTATCAATTCACTGAACGCCACCAACCAACCCATCTTTGTGATAGACGGCGTGGTGGTAGATTCGGCTACGGATGACGAAACCAGCAACCCGCTATCCAGCATCAACCCGTCGGACATCGTCTCGATGGACGTGCTGAAGGATGCATCGGCCACGGCCATCTATGGTTCGCGTGCATCGAACGGCGTCATTATGATTACCACCAAACGCGGACAGGCCGGCGAGGCTACCGTGACCTACGACGGATACATCGGCTGGCAGGAGATGCCCAAGCAACTGGAAATGCTGAACCTGCGCGAATATGCCGAACACCACAACACCCGCGCCGCCTTGGGATTGGTAGACCAAAGCAGCTCCTTCGTACGCGCCGACTTGCTGGGCGAAGGCACCAACTGGCAGGACGAACTGTTTCAGAAGGCTTACATGACCAGCCACAACCTGTCCGTCAGCGGTGGTAACGAGAAGACGACTTACGCCTTCAGCGGTGGCTACCTCGACCAAGACGGTATCGCCCTGAACTCCAGCTTCCGACGCCTGTCGTTGCGTTCCAACATCGACACGCAAATCAAATCGTGGCTGCGCGGTGGCGTGAACTTCTCGTTCTCCGAATCCAAGCAGAGGGTTGGTACAGACAACAGCACCATCATCAGTGCCCTGATTCAGCAGCCTACGGTGGCTGTGACGTCACCCGATGGCTCGTTCGATGGCCCGGAAGATACATGGATGCCCGAGAATCCCGTGGGACTTGCCTCCATCCGTACCAACGAGAACCGCAAGACCAACTTCCGCCTCAATACCTATTTGGAAGCCACGCTGATAAAAGGACTTACCCTGAAGACCGAAATCTCGTCGGACTGGAACTACAACAACTATTACTACTATCAGCCCGACTATCAGTTTGGCATCAAGACCAGTGACACCCGCACCTCTAAGTGGACCAAGACGAACACCAAGTATTGGTCGTGGCGCAACATCCTGACGTACAACACCACGTTTGCCAAGAAGCACAATCTGAACGTCATGCTGGGTCAGGAAGTGTCGCACTACAACTACGAGACGCAAGTGGGCACAGCCACCGGCTTCCTCACCAACACCACTCCCGACCTGAGCGCGGGCGACACCACATCTTCTACCGCCACCGGTTCGCGCTTAGTCAACTCGCTGGCTTCCTTCTTCGGTCGCGCCTTCTATTCGTTCGACGAGCGCTACCTCATCACCGCCACCATCCGCCGCGACGGTTCGTCCAAGTTTGCCAAAGGCAACAAATGGGGCTGGTTCCCCTCCTTGGCCTTGGCATGGCGTGCTTCGCAAGAAAGCTTCTTGCGCGACAATGCCACCATCAACAACCTGAAGGTGCGTGCCGGTTGGGGTGCCACCGGTAATCAGAACGTAAGCGACTATGCCTACATGGCCCTGCTCTCGTTCAAGACCACCCCGTGGGGCACCGGTGTGCTGACGGGTAACACTGCCAATCCGGACCTGACATGGGAGACGACCAACTCCTACAACCTGGGTATCGACCTCGGCCTGTTCCAGAACCGCATCGAGCTGGTGGCCGACGTCTATTACAAGAAGACCAAGAACCTGCTGCTGCAACTCCCCTTGCCCGCCTATCTGGGTTCGAGCGGCAACGGTGCCGCCTCCAATCCTTGGGGCAACGTGGGTTCCTTGCAGAACAAGGGTTTCGAGCTGACCATCAACACCACCAACATCGTACGGAAGGACTTCCAATGGACATCGAACATCGTATTCTCGCTCAACCGCAACAAGGTGGTCGAACTGGATACGGACAACTCGTCCATCGAGAAGAGTTACCAGCCCAGCTCTACCTCCTACATCGTGACCAAGACAGCCGTGGACCAGCCCATCGGCCAATTCTGGGGCTATAAGGTCATCGGACGCTTCAACGAGCCTACCGACTTCTACTACCGCGATGCCGACGGCAACGTGCAGCAAGTGGCCCTCCCCGAAGGAAACACCATCGCACAGAACAGTACGTGGATTGGCGACTACATCTTTGAGGACCTCAACGGCGATGGCGTCATCAACAGCGAAGACTGTACGTACATAGGCAACCCCGAACCGAAGTTCACATACGGTATAGGCAACACATTCTCCTACAAAGGATTCGACCTCACCATCTTCTTCTCCGGCTCGTACGGCAACAAGGCATTGAACCTGACCCGTATGCGCATCGAAGACCCGCGTTCCAACGGCAACATCCTGAAGTCTTCGTTGAACTATGCCCGCGTAGGAATGATAGACGAGAACGGTCCGGAAAACGATTACCGCAACCTGCACGTGGTGAACGGCGCATCGACCACCATGCCTGCCTTGCAGACATCGGATGCCAACCAGAACTATACGCGCGTCAGCGACCTCTACATCGAAGATGCTTCGTACATCCGTCTGCAAAACATCTCACTGGGTTACACCTTCCCCAAAAACTGGATCAAGAAGTTCTACCTGAGCAATCTGAGAATATACGCCAACATACAGAACGTATATACGTGGAGCAAGTACAAAGGCCTCGACCCCGAAGTGGGTGCCATGTATGGCGATGCACTGATGACGGGCCTCGACTACGGCCGCTATCCCTCGCCGCGCATCTACACATTCGGACTGAACGTATCTTTCTAACCACCTAAAAAAAGATTATACAATGAAGAATAACATACTGACATTAACATTGCTTGCCGGCTCACTGACGCTCTGCTCCTGCGAGGACTTCCTGACGCACGACAACACGAGCAGCGCCAACCAAGAGACCTTCTTCGACAGCGACGAAGCACTGGAAGCAGCCACCTCCACGCTATACAACTACGTGTGGAACAGCTTTAACGACAAAGCCTATTACAGCATGGGCGACGGACGTGCCAACAACATCACAGCCCGATGGTCGGACTACATTTATCCGTACACCAACTTCACGGAGACGGCACTCAGTCCGGGTCTGGAAGACGCATGGGGTTCGTTCTACTCGGTCGTAGCACAATCCAACTACACCATCAACAACATCAAGGACTACTCCAGCAGCAGTGTGAGCGAAGCTGCCAAGACGCAGGCATACGCCGAAGCCCGCTTCATGCGCGGACTGGCTTATTGGTACATCGGCTCGCTGTGGGGCAAAGGCATCATCTACGAGAACACGGCAGAGCTGGTCAACAATTCCATCGTTGCCCCCAGCCGTGGGGTGGATGTCATTGAGTTTGCCATCCGCGACCTGGAGTATGCGGCAGTCAACCTTTCCAAGACGGCTTCGGACAAAGGGCGCGTCACCTGTTACAGTGCTTATGCCCTCCTGTCGCGCATCTACCTCTCCATGGCCGGACTGACCACCGACGGACAGTACGACGGAAGCAACGTAGCCACCGACTTCAACCGTGGCACACGCAACAGCTATTACCTGGAGATGTCGCGCAAGGCTGCCATGAAGGTCGTTGAAGAGGGTCCCTACTCCCTGCTCGACAACTATGGCGATTTGTTTGCCGTTTCCAGTTGTAACAACAACGAAGAATCCATCTTCCAACTGCAATGGCTGAACGGCAGCACGGATGCCATCGGATGGGGATGCAACAACTCCATATCGGCCTACTTCTCATGGTCCACCATGGTGGGAGAAACCAACTGGGGCAATGCCACCTATGCGTCCTACGACCTTGTGCGTACCTACGACCCGCAGGATCGCACCCGCCGTCACTACACCATCGCTACCGTAGGCGAATACTACGACGACCTGAACATAGCCAACGGAGGTTATACGTACAATGAAACCGAAACCGGCTACACCACCAAGTGTAACTTCAAGAAATACGTCATCGGAAAGATTGCCGACAACGGACAAAGCTACCAACAGAGCAGCGGCCTCAACACCTACATGATGCGCCTGGCCGAAGTTTACCTGAATCTGGCAGAAGCCATTATGGGAAACAGCACCTCGACCAACGACGCCACCGCACTGGAATACTTCAACCTTGTGCGCTCCCGTGCCGGAATGCCGGAACTGACGGCCATCACCTACGACGACATTCACTACGAACGCCGCATCGAGTTGGCTCTCGAAGGCCAGTATTGGTACGACCTGTTGCGCCGCTCCTACTACCAACAGCAGGAAGTAGTGAACTACCTGAACAATCAGGAGCGCAATGCAAGCTACGAATGGGATGAATCCGAAGACTGCCAATATGCCAAGACGGCCGACGGCAGCAGCGTCTCTACCGCCACCGTCAGCAACCTGACGTTGCCTATATCCGATGTTGACAGCGGTCGTAACCCGCTTCTGAACGAAGACGGAACGACCTACGTATTCGGTGAAAGGGAAGTTACAGAAGAAGATTTGTTCAACTGATTAAGCCTATTAAAATATGAAAACTACAAAATATATCTGGTTGCTGTGCATGTTTCTGCTGCCCACCGTGCTCACCTCATGCAACGACAGCGATGACTATTTTAGCGACGATGCCCAAAGCACGCCCATATCTGTTACTCAGATTTATCTGGAAGATTACGAATCGTCCGTTCCCGACCGTGCCGTAACCTTTGCACGCCTCGGCCAACTGATTCGCATAGAAGGTAGCGGACTCTATGGCATGAGAGCCGTCTATATCAACGGCTACGACACCTACTTCAACCGTGCCTACGTGACGGACAACTCCATGCTGATAACCATCAACAGCAATACTCCCGTTGCCGATGCCGAGGAAGAAGACCGAAACATCATCCGTCTGGTAAAAGACAACACGGAGCTGTCGTACAGCTTCACCATACGTGCGGCTTCGCCCACCGTGACGAGCGTCAGCAACACATTGCCCAAAGCAGGCGAGACCGTGATTGTCTATGGTACAGGTCTGGAAGAGACGACCAAGGTAACGCTGCCCGGTGGCACCGAAATCACTACCGGCATCGAGAGTGACGAAGACGGTGCTTGGTACTCGTTCACCATGCCGTCGGGAATCACCGAAAGCGGAAGCATCTATTCGGAAGGCGCCAACGGCCAAGCAGCCACACCGGCCTACTTCAACTTTGACGAGTGCATGATTCTTGACTTCGACGGCAACGGTACACAAGGCTACTGGAGCTGGAGCGAGACCGGTTCCATGATTAATGCCGACGACTTGGTCGATGACCCCGTAGCAGGAAGCGACCGCGGCAAATGCGTACAAATCATCCCCGAACGCTTGATTACCGCCGGAGGTGTGATGTCGGGCAAGCCCCGTGCATCCGAATGCTGGACAGCCGGTAACGACAACGAAGCCGATGACTGGAGCCTGATGTACTCGTACATACCTGCCGAAACCTCTCTGACGGAAGTAGCCCTTCAGTTCGATGTATATGTGTCGGAGGATGATCCTTGGACGGGATGCGGACAGATTCAGATATGTCTTTTCAACAACTTCAACTTTGCCGGTATCGGTTCGGATGATGACGGTTCGTCCAATCAGGTGGCATTCTACGTACCTTATATTCAAAGCGGCGAGATTATCCCGTTCTATACGGAGGGCTGGCAGACCGTAACCATTCCTTTCAGTGAGTTCAACAAATATGCCACACTCATTGCCGACAGCGAAAGTCCTACATTTGCCGATGTAGTGACCGACCGCAACGCTGCCACGTATCGCAACTTCGGAATGGGCTTTGCCAATACCGACTTCACGTACGACGGCGTAAGCGTCACCTCCAGCACATTCACCACCCGCATCTATCTGGACAATTGGCGTGTAGTGCCCTGCAAGAGCATCACCATCTCCGACTATCCAGAAGATGAGGAAGAATAAACCGAGCCGAAAAAGAGTCGTGAGACCGTCAGCAGCAATTGGCTGCTGATGCCTCTCTAAAGAACGAAAGAACTCAAAACTTAAAAATTAAAAGTAATATGAAACTAAATAGAATCATTTTCCCGATAATGGCCTGCGCACTGACCTTAGGCAGTTGCGATGACCAGATTATGGAATGGAAGGATGCCGACGGAAGCATCAGCACCACCGACATTCCATTGGAATTAGCCGAAAAGATTGCTTTGTACGACTACATCAAAACGTATGCAGCACAGTACACTCCCCAAATGACCATCGGACTGGGCTTGGGAGCCGACTTGTACATCAGCGACGAAGCCTACAAGAATGTGGCCGACGCCAACTTCCAAATGTTCACCACCGGAAATGCCATGAAGCATCAATCTGTGGTAAAGAGCAACGGAACAATGGATTTTACCACCATCGACGCTTTCTTGGAGGCTGCACCCGCCGATATGCAGATATATGGGCACAACTTCATTTGGCACACACAGCAACAGCAGACTTACCTGAAGTCGCTGATTGCTCCGGAAGTCATCATCGACAGTGGCGATGACGATGTATGCGAGAACGTAGTCAGCAACTACGGTTTTGAGGGTGGTGACACCAACGGCTGGACCGGACTATGGGGCAAATATACATACGCCGTGGAGCAACCCGGACACGACAGTGACTATGCCCTCCACTTCACCATGACGAATGAGACCTCGGCCAACTACGACTGCCAGCTCTTCTGGCCTACCGGTATGCTGGAGGTAGGAGTAACGTACGCTTATTCATTCTGGGTAAAGTCAGACTCGCAATTAGCCGTACAGTTCCTTGGTCAGAATGCGTCTTACGGCGGCATTTATAAAGATACATTCACTGCCGACAGTGAATGGACCTACTGCACCGGAGAATTTACTTACGCAGAAAGCGATACGAAGGACATCGAGCGTGTAGGCATACAGTTCGGAGGTACATCGGGCAGCAACCTGTGGGTGGATGACTTCAAGTTTGGCGTAAAGATTGAAGACCCCATGACGAATGTCGTTACCAACTATAACTTCGAAGACGGAAGCACCACCGGCTGGACCGGCCTATGGGGAAAATACACGTATGCAGTGGAAGAGCCGGGGCACAACAGCGACTATTCGCTCCACTTCACCATGACCGACGAGACAGCGGTCAATTACGACTGCCAACTCTTCTGGCCCACCGGCATACTGGAAGTAGGAACCACATACGCTTATTCGTTCTGGGTGAAGTCCGACTCACAATTGGCCGTACAGTTCATCGGACAGAATGCATCATACAGCGGCATCTACAAGGACACCTTCACCGCTCCATCCGACTGGCTGCAATGCACCGGTGAATTTACTTACGGAGAAAGTGACACGAAGGACATCGAGCGCGTAGGCATACAATTCGGTGGAACACCGGGCAGCAACCTGTGGGTGGACGACTTTAAATTCGGTGTCAAGAAAGAAACGACCAACACACGTGCAAGCATCGCCACACGCGCAAGCGGCGTCACTTATGTATTCAAGACGGCCGAAGAAAAGAAGGAAGCCTTGGAAGGTGCCATGGAGGAATGGATTAAGGGTATGTTCGAACACGTGGGCAATGACAGCCGCTTCGTTGCATGGGATGTCATCAACGAGCCTATCATGGACGGCAGCTACGGCTGGCGCGGCATTGACGGGTTTGGTGGTACCGACGATGACGGTGTGGCCGACACTGCACCGGTAGAAGACGAAAGCACAGGCTTGAACCTCAACTGGGCCGATGGTCACTTCTATTGGGGATACTATCTGGGTAAGGAATACGCAGTCAAAGCCTTCCAACTGGCTCGTCAGTATGCTCCGCAGAATGTGAAACTGTTTGTGAACGACTACAACCTGGAGACCAGTCCCAACAAACTGGCTGCCTTGATAGAATTCGTGAACTACATTGATGCCAACGGTGCAACGGTAGATGGTATCGGTACGCAGATGCACGTAACTGCTTCGAGCATCACGCAGGACCAAATAGACACTATGTTCAAGACCATGGCTGCCACCGGCAAACTGATTCGTGTGACGGAACTGGATGTTGCCTTAGGCACTACCTCTCCTTCGGCTGAGCAGTTGGAGCTGCAATCCAACGTCTATCAGATGATCATTGAATCTTATAAGGAGAACATCCCCGAAGCACAGCAATCCGGCATCACCATCTGGACATTGAGTGACAATGCAGCCGAGCATGAATATTGGTTGAATGGCGACAGCCCCAATCTGTTCGACTCCAGCTACGCACGCAAACACGCTTACAAAGGTGTATGCGACGGCCTAGCCGGTTACGACATCAGCACCGATTTCAACGGTGATGATTGGGCCGATGCTTACTAAAACAGAATAACTGAAATAGCATAGCTGAGCCACTCAGCTCAACTAAAACCCGGTATAGGATGCGGACTTTCAAAATCCATTGTCCGCACCTATACCGGTCTTCTAGATGCTTCTTTCCACTCTAATGTACGATAAACGTAGGAAAATGTAACATCATTTCCCCTGTATGTAACCCACAATAAAGTTTGTGATACATTCATTGAAACATTTCACAAAACAGGTTGCTATCTTTGTGACATCAAGAATGGCCTTAAACGAATGCTCATGACAACAAGGAAGATATTAATCTTGGATTTCAATACTTACCCCTATGGGCAGGTTAGCTATTATACTAAAGTAAAATCAGAAATTCAGTAGATAAGAATTAAAAACCGAAAATATATATAATATGAAAAATATCAGTTACTACAAGTTTAGATTAGGAGTGGCCGCGCTGCTTATCCTTTGCTCTGCCCCCTGGGTGGAAGCAAAGGTTAAGTTGCCGGCTTTATTTTCAGACGGCATGGTGCTGCAACGCGAACAGTCCGTCAAGGTATGGGGAACAGCCGATGCCGGCGAAACGGTAGAAGTGAAGTTTCTGAAAGCTTCGGCCGGGAAAGGCAAGAAAGCCATCGGCCAACCACAGGCACTGAAAGGCGGAAAGCTGAAGAACACCTACACGGCAACTGCCGATGCCAACGGTCGATGGAGCATCACCCTCCCACCCATGAAGGCAGGAGGCCCCTATTTGCTGCAAGTGAACGACCTCCAACTGAAGGACCTCCTAATAGGAGACGTATGGCTCTGCTCCGGACAATCTAATATGGAGCTGCCTGTAAGACGAGTGACAGATATGTTCGCCGATGAAGTAGCGTCTTACAACAACGAACAAATCCGCCAAGTCGTCGTACCCAAGACCTTTAACTTCCATGCACCGCAGGAAGATATGCCGCAGACAAGCTGGAAAGCCGCGACCCAAGAGAATGTCATGAGCTTCTCTGCCTTGGCTTACTTTTTTGCCAAAGCTGTTTATGAGAAGACGGGGGTACCCATCGGCCTCATCAACTCCAGCTGGGGAGGCACACCCGTAGAGGCATGGACCAGCGAAGAAGGACTGAAGGACTTTCCTTTGTACATCAACGACAAGCGTCAGTACGAAGATGATGCTTACTGTGCACACATCAAGAAGGTGGAAGGCGAAAACTATTACCGCTGGAACCGTTCGCTATACTTAGGTGATGCCGGACTGCACGAAGCTACCCCATGGTATGCAGCCGACTATGACGACAGCAGTTGGAAGAGCATCGATATGTTCTCGGACAGTTGGGGCACCAACGGACTGAACCCGATTGGCGGTTCGCACTGGTTGCGCAAGGATGTAGAGATACCTCAAGAATGGACAAACCGTGAAGCCACCTTGCGGCTGGGTTGCATGATAGATGCCGATTCAGTCTATGTCAACGGAAAGTTTGTAGGCAGCACCGGCTATATGTATCCTCCACGCATCTACAAGATTCCTGCCGGACTGCTGAAAGCCGGGAGAAACAACGTCACCGTCCGCCTCATCAGCAACGGAGGCAAGCCTAGCTTTGTCCCCGAGAAACCTTATAAGATTATTTTCGCTGAAGACAAGGCTACGGGAACCACACAGCAAGAAGTCAGCTTGGAAGGCAAATGGAAATATCGGCTGGGAGCTCCCATGCCCAATGCACCGAGCATGATGTTCTTCTGCTATAAGCCGGTATGCCTGTACAACGCCATGATTGCGCCGCTACAAAACTACTCCATACGCGGTGTCGTGTGGTATCAAGGCGAATCGAATGTATCACGTCGCAACGAATATGCCGCCTTGCTGACAGCCATGATGGCCGACTGGAGACGCACGTTCAATGCTCCCGACCTACCCTTCTATATCGTAGAATTGGCCGACTACCTGTCCAAGAGCGACATTGGCGGACGCAAGGCCTGGGCCGAGATGCGCAGTGAACAAGCCAAGGTAGCCCAAACCAACGAACACGCAGTCCTCATCAAGAACAGCGACTTGGGCGAGTGGAACGATATTCACCCATTGGACAAAAAGACATTGGGCAACCGGGTAGCCGATGCCGTTTTGGAAGATATGCAATAAGCATAACCTTAAATGCCGGAATGATTTTACTTGAATAAACAGGATACTTATGAACTATACAACGAAAAACAACGAAGAATCCAAAGGATTCTACAAACTGTCGTGGTTGCAACGCATAGGATTCGGGTCGGGAGACTTGGCACAGAATCTTATCTACCAGACAGTGTGCATGTACTTACTGATTTTTTATACCAACGTTTACGGACTGAAACCCGAGGTGGCCGCAGTCATGTTCCTCATCGTCCGGATAGTGGATGTAGTATGGGACCCCTTGGTAGGCGCCTTTGTTGACAAGAAGAATCCCCGATGGGGCAAGTACCGTTCCTACCTGATAGGAGGAGGAATCCCCTTGACAGGATTTGCCATACTGTGCTTCTGGAACGGCTTTTCGGGTTCCTTGTTCTACGCCTACTTCACTTATGTAGGTCTGTCCATGTGCTATACGCTCATCAATGTGCCTTACGGCGCACTGAATGCCTCGCTCACACGCGACACCAACGAAATCACCATACTGACCTCCGTCCGTATGTTCCTTGCCAACGTGGGCGGATTAGCCGTAGCCTACGGAATACCTATCATCGTCAAGCTGCTCTCGCCCGATGGCAAAATCAATTCTGCATCATCGGCCAATGCTTGGTTCACCACCATGAGCATCTATGCCGTCATCGGATTGGCACTGCTTATCTTCTGCTTCACACAGACAAAGGAACGGGTCGTAATGGACCAAAAGGAAACCTCCAACGTGAAGGTGTCCGACCTATGGACGGAATTCAAGCGCAACAGACCGCTACGCATCTTGGCCTTCTTCTTCATCACAGCCTTTGCCATGATGGCCATTGGCAACTCGGCAGGTTCGTACTACATGATATATAATGTACACGCGCCCGAAATGCTTCCTTACTTCATGGCGCTCGGCTCCATCCCGGCCTTTATCTTCATGCCCATGGTGCCTGCCATCAAGCGAGCCATTGGCAAGAAACAGATGTTCTACGTATTCCTGTCGGTAGCCATCTTCGGTATGGCGTTGCTGTATGCCATCTCCATGATACCGGCACTGAAGACGCAGATATGGCTGGTGTTCGTGGCACAGTTCATCAAATCGACGGGAGTCATCATTGCGACGGGATATATGTGGGCCTTGGTGCCTGAGGTTATCTCCTACGGTGAATACAAGCATGGCAAACGCATATCCGGCATCGTAAATGCTCTTACGGGCATCTTCTACAAGGCCGGCATGGCGTTGGGAGGAGTAGTACCGGGATTGATTTTGGCTTTCGTGGGCTTCGACCAAACCAATGAAGTGACGCAATCGGCCTTTGCCGAACAAGGCATTCTGTGGTTAGTAGCCGTCATTCCGGCCATATTGCTGATTGTGGCCATGTTCATCATCTCCAAGTATGAACTAGACGATGAGGTCATCGACGAAATCAATAAAGAAATAGAAGGTAGATTGAAATCTTAAAACATAAAACTTATGAACTACAAAACAGGTATAGGAGGATTGTTCCTGTTGCTACTGACCGCTTGCGGTGGCAATATGCAGCAAACCAAACAGACAGAGCCATCGCTGAAAGAAGCATTCGGCGATAAATTCCTTATGGGTGTAGCCATCAATACACATCAGACGGCAGAAGATACGGCAGCCGTACGAGTCATCAAACATCATTTCAACGCTATCGTGGCAGAGAACTGCATGAAGAGCGAAGTGATTCATCCGGAGGAAGACCGATATGACTTCACCGATGCCGACGCATTGGTAGACTTCGGCACGAAGAACGGAATGACCGTCACCGGCCATTGCCTGATATGGCACTCACAATGTGCTCCTTGGTTCTGTGTGGACAAGGAAGGCAAGAATGTGAAGCCGGAGATATTGAAACAACGGATGAAAGAACACATCACGACTATCGTCAGCCGCTACCGTGGACGCATCAAGGGATGGGATGTGGTGAACGAAGCCATTGTGGAAGACGGCTCGTACCGCAAAAGCAAATTCTACGAGATATTGGGAGAAGAGTACATCCCCCTTGCCTTCCAGTATGCCCACGAAGCTGATCCTGATGTAGAACTCTATTACAACGACTATGGCATGAACGTGCCCGGACGCCGCAACGCCGTTGTCCGGTTGGTGCAGTCGCTGAAGGAGAGAGGGCTGCGCATCGATGCCGTAGGTATGCAGGGACACATGGGTATGGACTATCCTTCGATAGAAGAGTTTGAAAAAAGCCTGCTCGCCTTTGCCGCCACCGGAGTGAAAGTTATGATTACGGAATGGGACATGAGCGCCTTACCCACGGCAAATCATACGGCAAATATATCGGACACAGTTGCTTATCAGAAGGCACTGAACCCCTACCCCGACGCTTTGCCCGACTCGGTATCTCGTGCTTGGAATGAACGCATGAGCACCTTCTTCAACTTGTTCCTGAAGCACGCCGATGTCATCACCCGCGTCACTGCCTGGGGAGTAAGTGACGGAGACTCCTGGAAGAACGACTTCCCGATACATGGCCGCACGGAATACCCCTTGCTCTTCGACCGCAACCACGAGCTGAAGCCTTTCATGAAGGAGCTGATGGAGAAAGAAGCAAGCAAAGAATAAATAAACCCTGTGCCTCTGTGTCTCCGCGTTCAACCTCCCTATAAACTCAAAAACTTAAAAACTCATAAACT
>JAUNJD010000097.1 GCA_030523205.1 Bacteroides sp. | reverse complement strand
ACATATCTGGCAACAAATCTTAATTTGGGTGGCGCATTGACGAAGTCAGGACAAGATGCGCGAACTCATTCGCAACGAACGTCGGCTGGAGCTTTGCTTTGAAGGCTTCCGCTTCTGGGACCTCCGTCGGTGGGAAGAAGACCTGACCGAAAAAGCAATGGGTGTCAGCATTACGGGTAGCGGTACCCTCACCTATACGCAGATTGAAGTGGAAAACCGTAACTACAGCGATTATATGTATTACGGCCCGATACCCTACAGCGAATTGTTGAAATATGATGCCTTGATACAGAACAAAGGCTGGTAAATATAAAATGTACAGATTAAAAAATAGAGATATGAAAAAGATTACAATAAGTTTGATGATTCTGGGCAGCGTGCTTACTTCTTGCGGAAACCAAGATTGGGAGTTTCCTGATTACGATTATACGACGGTGTATTTCGCCCAGCAGACTCCGATACGTACCATTACATTGGGGGACGATGTATATGACACCACGTTGGACAACGAGCATAAGTGCAAGATTTATGCGGTGATGGGCGGTGTTTATTCCAATACGATGGATCGTGTCATCGACATCGAAGTAGATGAATCGTTGTGCGACGGGCTGACCTACGAGAACGGAGATGCCGTGCTACCCATGCCCAGCAACTACTACACGTTGGCTTCCGACCAGATTACAATACCTTCGGGCAGCGTGATGGGTGGTGTGGAAGTGCAGCTTGAAGATGCTTTCTTCGACGACCCTGCTTCCATCGAGACTACCTACGTCATCCCTTTGCGAATGACGGATGTGCAGAATGCCGACTCCATATTGGAGGACAAAGACTATACTCTCTACGCCGTGAAGTACAAGAATAAATGGGATGGCAATTGGCTGAGCCACGGCACAGATGTCATTGACGACAACGGCACGGTGACCACCGTGGAACGCGAAGAAGACTATGTAGAATCCTACGAAGTACGCACACTCACCACCATTGCCTATATGCAGGTAGAATATCCGATATCCACTGTGGTAGAGGTGTATGACGAAGCTGGCAACTCGGCCAGTGAGACTTTGAACTGCACCTTGTTACTGACCTTCGATGATGAGGACAAGTGTACGATTACTTGCGGCACAGAAGGCTATACAGCCAGCGGCACCGGTACGTGGACCTACCAAGGTGCCGAGAAGGCTTGGGGTGACAAGGACCGCGACCTGCTGGAACTGAACTACGAGGTGACTTACTACTATCAGAAGACTTCCGGTGGTGCCACTGTTTACAAGAAATACACTTGTGCGGATGCCTTGATTGCACGCGACCGCGGCAGCAAGTTCGAGACATTTACACCGACAAGTGAATGAGTTATGATTGTTAATCAATGAAATGTAATGGTATGAAGCGATATATAAATATAATGATGGCGGCAGCCTCGGTATTGGCTGTTTCTACCGGATGTGCGGATACGGACATCGCCCAATATCTGGTGGAGAAACCGCAATCCATTGCAAGTATGGAATACTTGGATGGCTATGATGTGCTGAAGAACTACGTTGACCGCACTGAGAATCCTGATTTCAAGTTGGGATGCGGGGTAGCAGCCAGCGACTTCAATAATTTGGGAGTGGTTTATCGAATGACATGCTCTAACTTCGACGAAATGACGGCAGGCAATGCCATGAAGTACAACGCCTGCGTGGCATCGGATGGTTCGATGGACTTCTCCACCGTGACCAATTTTGTAGAGACGGCGCAGGCTGCGGGGATTACGATTTACGGACATACCTTGTGCTGGCACTCGCAGCAACAGAACGAGTACCTGAACGGGTTGATTGCCGACAGGGAAGTGGAAGTGGACCCCGATGCGGCTGTAGAGGTAGAGGATGGTTATGTGGATTATTCGACCTACACCTCGTTCCCTTACTACGTGATGGGGTACGAACCTTATTGGGAAGACGGCTGCATGTGCAGTTCTTATCCGGGTTCTTGGTATCAATATTATGCGGCCGACAACATTACGACTACGGCAGGGGGTACCTATAAAGTCACTCTGATGATTCAAGGTTCTACGGACGATGGTTCGCTGACGGTACAGATGGGCAATTGGAGCCCGGGTACAGTGACGAACACACTCTACTTTGATACGGAGATGAAAGAGCAGTCTGTAGAGCTGACCAATGTGCCTTCTACGACGAGTTTCGTGGTGTTGCAGCCGGGTACTTATAGCGGTGACATTAAAATCAAATGGCTGAAGGTGACGCACAGTGAGGCTCCTTCGGTATCCTACTGGACCGACTTGCTTACAAACGGTGATGCCGAAGACAGCGACGTATCTTGTTTCTATGCTACGGAGCAGGGCGACGGACCTCATGCAGCCACCATTGGCGAAGCCGGTACGGGATCAGACGGGGTAGGCCACGCCTTCGTTGTTCAATCGGGCGACAATCCTCCGCAGACGTATTCCACGCAATTCTTCGTGCAGGTTCCTCAGCAGTTGAAGGAAGGCGATAACTATCGTTTTACCATGAAATATCGGGCAGAGAAGGCCGCAAGTTCCGAAACGCAGGCACACAACGGACCGGGTAATTATGTCTATTGGCAAATGCTTTCCTATAATCCGAGTTTCACTACTGAGTGGCAGGAGACTACGTGGACGGGTACCATCTCATCTAGTCAGGCAGGCAGTTCGGGCATGAATACCATTGCTTTCAATCTGTCTGTGTTGGCCGAGGCGAATACCTATTATTTCGATGACTTGAAATTTGAATTGGAAGGATCTGGCAACACGATTCCACTGACCGATGAAGAGAAAGCCGATACGCTGACCTGGGCCATGGATCAATGGATTGCCGGTATGATGGGGGCTTGCAGTGGCTACGTCACTTCGTGGGACGTGGTGAACGAACCCCTGTCCGGTGCCGATTATGACGGTGATGGCAAGTTCGACTTGCAGTCTTCCGAACTGAGCGATGACCCAGACAACAACTTCTATTGGCAGGACTATCTGGGCGAGAATTATGTGCGCATTCCCATTCAGCTGGCTCGCCAGTATTTTGCAGAAAGCGGCGGCAATGCTTCCGACCTGAAACTCTTTATCAACGACTATAATCTGGAGTCATGGTGGGACGACAACGGTAAGCTGCGCAGCCTGATAAAATGGATTGAGCAGTGGGAATCGGACGGAACTACGGTGATTGACGGTATTGGCACGCAGATGCACGTCAGCTACATCTTGGATGCCGACGGTCAGGCTGCACAGGAAGAGGCCATCGTGAATATGTTCGAACTCTTGGCATCGACCGGCAAACTCATCAAAATCTCCGAGCTGGATATGGGTATCGTTGAGAAGGCTTTCGGCACCGGCATACCGACGGAGGATGTCACCGAAGAGCAACAGAAGCTGATGGCCGACTTCTATACATTCATTATACAGAAATATTTCGAGATTATTCCAGTCGCTCAGCAGTATGGCATCACGCAGTGGGCAGCTACCGACAGTCCGGCCAATTCTTCCTGGAGAGGCGGCGAGCCTATCGGACTTTGGGACGAAAACTACAACCGCAAGCACACCTATGCAGGCTTTGCAGCTGGGTTGAGCGGCGAATAGTTCGCTATTCCTCCTGTTATGTTGAATGCAGAACAATAGACCATAGCATGATGATTATAGAGATTGATAGTTAGGTTTTATTTTGATTAGACAGTAGTAGGTGTGTCGTCAATGGCAATATTTTTCAGATAGACACACTTACTTACTGTCTAATATTCATTCGCTTACTTTTTCATCTCTACTTTAATTCTAATACATATATTGAACGCAAGATAAGCTGAATATGAAACCAAATGCACAAATTATCATAACGATTTATCTCCTTTTCTTCTTGGTGGCATGCAGCCCGCTGAAGGAAGCGAAGGAGCAAGCGGATAGTCTCCCCGAGATATATCCCGACTATACGTCAGCAGCTATTCCTTGCAACATTGCCCCGCTGAACTTTGGCGTGGAAGGTGTGCAGCACATCCAGGCGGCGTTTAGCGTGGAGGGCGACAGACAATTGGTGGTGAAAGGAAAGGCAGACGTGCAGATTCCGTTGAAGAAGTGGCGCAAGCTGCTAGATGCCGCTAAAGGCAAACAACTGGAAGTAACAGTCTCCGTATGGGACGATAATCATCCCGACGGACTGCGCTACCAACCATTCACCCTATACGTGGCCCCTGAACCGATAGATTCGCACATAGCCTACCGACTGATAGAACCCGGCTACGAAGGCTGGAACG
The DNA here is from genome assembly GCA_030523205.1 of Bacteroides sp. GTDB lineage: Bacteria > Bacteroidota > Bacteroidia > Bacteroidales > Bacteroidaceae > Bacteroides. The sequence goes on along the minus strand of JAUNJD010000097.1, from coordinate 9,322 downwards.
TGATGGGTATCTACCAGCGCGACTTGACTTCCTTTGAAGAAAAAGCCATCGCCACCAATCGGAAGGACAAAACGCGATGCATGAACTGCCACGAGTTCAATCACTATTCTCCCCGCGAATTTCTGTTTCATGTGCGTGGTGAGGGCGGAGGTACTGCCCTGTACGACGGCAATACAATCCGCAAGATAGCCTTCGATCGACAGCCTCCTTACATCAACGCCAGCCTTCCGGCATGGCATCCTCGTGGGCGGTACATCGCTTTTGCCTCTAGCACCAGCCGGCAGGTATTTTTCAGCGAGGGAGAACAGGCATTGGAGGCATTTAGTACGCGAGGTGACCTGATGATATACGACCGTCAGACCAATCGTCTGCTGACCGACGAACGATTCGTGGGCGAGCGGGCTTGGGAGGACTTCCCGGCTTGGTCGGCCGACGGTAAGTTCTTGTATTTTTGTGTGGCCCGTCCGCAGGAGTTGCCCCAAGCCTACAAGCAAGTGCGCTACAACCTATGCCGAGTGGGCTTTGACGAACAGACCGGACAGCTTCAGGCGAAGGTAGATACCCTTTACGATGCCGACAAGCAGGGTGGAAGCGTCGTCTTTCCCACGGAGTCGCCGGACGGACGCTACCTGCTTTATACAAAGTCGGCCTATGGTTCGTTCCCCATCTTCTGGCACAACGAAGCACGGCTCGAAATGATTCGCCTAACTGATGGGCAGCAGGTCGATACCTCCGTCTGGGACAGTGAACGTTCCGAGAGTTATCATGCCTGGTCGTCGAACAGCCGTTGGGTGCTGATTAGCAGTCGGCGGGTGGACGGGAACTACACACGGGTGTTCATTGCCTACATGGATGAGGTCGGTCGGCTATACAAGCCTTTCATGCTACCTCAACGGAAGCCGAAGGACGACGTGCTCCGCCTGAAGTCGTACAACCTGCCCAAGTTTGTACAAGGCGAAGTGACCTTGCCACGTGGACAACTGGATGCACTCTTCTTCTCCACCGCGAGGACAAAGCGGTGAGAAGATGTATGATTTCAGATTTTTAGATATGAGATTTCAGATATATGACGTCAGATTTCAATCAATTGGATGTATGATTTCAGATTTCAACCATAAAACCATTTTCTGCCACCTGTGCTACGGGTTGCTGGCGGCATTGGCCTTGTTTGCGGTCTGGTATGTAGCCTTTCCGCATTACCTCTGGTACTTGGAAAGCAATTCTTTCTATACCACGGCTCCCGATTTCCTGCACGTTCAGTTGTCTATGCCGGGCGACTTTGGTGAGTATGCGGGTGCCTACCTGCTTCAGTTCTTTCGCTATCGTGAGGGTGGTGCATTGATACAGACCCTGTTGGCCTTGTTTGTCTTACTGGGTTCCGGATGCATTGTTTGGACGATGGGGCACAACGTTCGTTTGCTGTGGATTGCCTATCTCCCTTTGCTGGCATTTGTCTGCGGACAGTTTCGCGACGAGAGTTTGGCACGTTCGGTGGGGTGGGTGCTTGCCATTATCTTGCTGACCTGTTTTGTCGCGATTCTCTTCGGACGGAAGAAGCGACCGATGAACCTCCGTAGCGGACGGCTGTTGGCATCGCCTGTCATGACCTGCCTCTTCCCCAGCTTGGTCCTTTTGGCCTGCATCCTCTGCCTGCTGAAGGGCGACGGAAACCGGGAGATGGAACATTTCTGTATGCTGGAGCAGGCAGTGTGGAGCAACGACTGGTCCGCCGTGTTACATGAAATTCGTCCGGAGGATGCCCGACAATCGTCGTTGCAGCAGCATTGGGCCTTGCTGGCCTTGTCGCAAACCGGACATTTGGGTGACCGAATGCTGGCTTATGGTACCACGGGAGCCGATAGCTTCCTATATGATACGAACGATGAACTGTTTCACGAATACTTCAACATGATGTTCTATGTTGGTCTGGGTAATGATAATGCCGTTGTACACAGTGCCTTCCAAGCAGCGGCCCAGACACGTCACGGCATGAGCTTCCGCGCCTTGCGCACCTTGGTCGAAACCCACGTCCGCATGGGTAATCCGGAGATAGCTGACAAGTATCTGACCTTGCTGGAGCATACCTCCTGCCATGCCGACTGGGTGGAACGCCAAAGGCAACGTTTGGCCCGGCATTGTCGGCAAGGCACGATTGGCGTAGGCGATACGGCGAAAGCCTTCCTGCGTGGCAGCCGTCCGTTCGTTGTCGAGATGGCCGCTACGATTGACCGTTATCCCGGTAACCGGGTGGTACTGGACTACCTGCTTTGCGGCTTGCTGCTACTGAAGGACATGGACAGGTTTCTGTTCGTGTTTGATAAATACTATACCGATACACGCTGGGGCGGACGAATCCCCCGGCATTACGAAGAAGCCTTGGTGATGCTGGGAGCGCGTCGGCCCGAGTTGTTGCGCAAATATCCGGTGACCCGGACGTGTGTCGATCAGTTCCACCAATTCTGTTCGTTGCTTCAGGGTGGCGATGAAGGCAGGTGTAGGCTGCAAAGCCGTTTTGCCGACAGTTTCTGGTATTACTGCTATGTAGGCAGTCAGAAAGGGGGTGACCGATGAAACGGGCTTTGGAACGATGCGAATGGATAGGGGCAATGACCCTGCTATGGATGATCTACGTGTATGCCACGCAAGAGTTCCGGTTCTATTCGCTGGAGTGCAACCATTTGTTTGTGTTCGACGGTTGGAGCGTGGGTCGGCAGTTGCCGCGCACGGGCGGTGTGGCCTTGCTGCTGTCTTCCTTCTTCACTCAGTTCATGAAGGAACCGTGGGTGGGCGTGCTGCTGTCCGTGCTGTGCTATGCCTTGGTGGCGTGGTTGCTGTGTGCGGTCGGCAAGAGGCAGGGGATGCCCCGTTGGCTGGAGGGCTTCGCTTTCCTTCCGGTGGTCTTTCTCTTCCTCTGTCTGGAGAACAACATATACCGTTTTCAAGGACACATAGCCTATGTGCTGGCAGTAGTGGCCTTATGGGGTTATGTTTGTTTGCCGGTCCGGCGTGTGGAGTGGCGCGTCCTGTGGGGTATCGGTCTGTCGGTCTTGCTCTATCAGGTGGCGGGCAGTGTGGCATTGGTGTTTGCCGTGTCGGCGGTAATCTACGATGCCCTGTTTGCCCGCGGCAAGGCGTGGATGGGTATGGCCTATCCGACGGCGGTGGTCTTGGTAGGCTACCTCAGTCTGATCGATGCACGGGTGGAGACAGTGGAGAAAGCATTTACCCCGCTGATGTATTATGACGGGCTGACTACCTATTACGTGCCGATTTATGCCTGGGTGATGCTGTCCGTGTGGCTGCTGCTGGTTCGCCTGTTCCGAGGTAAAGAACCCGGCAGACGCATCCTGACAGTGGGAGTGATGGCCGCGGGCTGTGTCTGCACGTTCGGCTTGGCCCATTATTTCTACTCAGCCGTTCATGGCACACGCTATTATCGGGCTTTGAAGGAACAGCACTATGCCGTGCTGGGGGATTGGGATGCCATCGTGGCTTTGGCCGACGGGCAATCGGAGACACACTACATCAGCTACCTGCATTTGGCCTTGGCCGAGAAGGGGCAACTGATAGAACGGCTGTACGACAATCATCCACAAGTCATGTCCTTCTTCATGGGCAAACGTCCGAAGCAGAAGGACGAGCTGCGGGTGCTGAGCCGCGTCTATTGGGAATGGGGCTACGTGGCTGCTGCCCAGCAGGCTGCCTTCGAGGCCAATCAGATAACTCCCGGTGGCTGCAATCCCGAAGAGCTGAAGTTGCTGGTGCTCACCAATCTGACCTTTGGCGCATACGCTGTGGCTGAGAAATACATCGCCCTGTTGGAGAAGACCCTGTTCTACAAGGGCTGGGCCACCTCGCACCGACGCTTCCTCTACAACGACTCTTTGGTGGAGACCGATGTCCTGCTGGGCGAGAAACGCCGTGCTTTGCCTGCTACCAACCGCTACCTGAGCACTCATGGCCTGGTGTGCGACTTGGAGGAGATTGTGAACGCCAATCCGCGGCAACCGATAGCACGGCAATTCTACGTGGCCTTGCTGATGCTGACGAATGACAAGGAACGGCTGAAGGCTTTGGAACAAGGGGCAACTCGGCAACCGAAAAACTAAGAAACTAAAGAACTTAAAAAGTCAAAAACTTATATGCAATACATCATCATCATACTCCTCCTTCTCTGCGGGTGTGCCGGCTGTCAGGACAGTATCCGGATAGCGGCATGGACGGATGACGAGGCGGCTATCTTCCCCGACTACAAAGGGGTGACGATTCCGCCCAACGTGGCTCCGATCAACTTTACGTTGTCGGCCGACAGCCTGACAGATGGCGAACGGGGTGAGGCGGCTCTGCTGATTGTCGGTGGAGACGACACGCTGTCACTGCGGGCAAAGGGTGACGATTTCGATATCCCCCTCACTGTCTGGCGCAAACTGCTGGAAGGGCATCGGGGGGATTCGCTCTGTCTGATTGTCTGTCTTCGGCAAGCGGCGGGCGACTGGAAAGCCTGCCGTCCTTTCTCCGTCCATGTAGCCACAGACGACATCGATTCTTATCTGGTCTATCGTCTCATACCACCCGGCTATGGGCTGTGGAACGAGATGGGTATCTACCAACGCCATCTGGAAACCTTCGACGAAACGGCCATATATGAGAATCGCATGGGGCAGGGCAATTGCGTGAACTGCCATTCTTTCTGTCGGCAAAGTCCGGATGAGATGTTGTTCCACCTGCGCGTGAACCAAGCTGGCACCTATATATTCCGCGATGGGAAGAGGGAAAAGCTCAGCACCAAGACCGATCATACGGTTTCCGATTTCGTCTATCCCGCTTGGCATCCCTCGGGACGGTTCGTGGCCTTCTCCGTCAATAAGACCTTTCAGGTGTTTCATACCAAGAGCCCCAACCGCATCGAAGTGTGTGACGAGGCTTCGGACGTTGTGGTCTATGATGTCCTCCGCCACGAAGTGCTGACCACCTCGTTGCTCTACGGTGATCGGTCGTTCGAGACGTTTCCGGTATTCTCCTCCGATGGGTGCACACTCTACTTCTGTACCGCTCCCGCCGATTCCATGCCTCAGCACTACAATCGAGTGAAGTACAGCCTGTGCAGCATAGCCTTCGACCCCGACACGCACAGCTTCGGCACGGCGATAGACACCTTGTACGATGCCGTCCGTCACGATAAGAGCGTTTCCTTTCCCCGGGTGTCGCCTGACGGCCGTCTGCTGGCCTTTACGTTGAGCAACTATGGCAACTTCTCCATCTGGCACAAGGAGGCTGATTTGTACTTTCTGAACTTGGAAACCAAGCAGGTTGTGCCTCTAACCGAGGCGAACAGCGACGACGTGGAGAGTTATCATTCGTGGAGTAGCAACGGGCGTTGGCTGGCCTTCAGCAGTCGGCGTGACGACGGACTTTATACGCGGCCCTACTTTGCCTACGTCGCACGCGACGGCACGGTGCGCAAGCCCTTCCTCCTGCCGCAACGCAGACCCAAGGCTTACTACGAAGCGCAGATGAACTCGTACAACATTCCAGAGCTGGTGAAGGGGAAAATCCGGCTGACTCCGCACGAGGTGTCCGCCTTTGCGCAGACGGAGGCCGTGCCCATCGTGTGGCAACAGTGATAACCTATTTCATGATGATGCAAAGATGAAAGAGTTTGTAACCTCTCCGGAAACGCTTATGGTCGTTATACGGTTGGCGACCGAATCAGTTTTGTTCGGCAACCAAACTCGTTTCAGCCGTAGCATCGTGTGCCATGCAGCGTATGGCTTCACCCCAACTCGAAAATAGCGATTTTGAACAATTAATTTAATAACAGATAACACTTCACATCATTATGAACAGAAAAAAAATCTTTTGCTTTTTGTTGACCGGGGCTGCCTTCAGTGCCTGTGCCACCCGACAGGTGACAACGGAAGAACCCGGCCTGAAGTCGGTGCTTGGCGATAAGTTTCTGGTAGGCGTTGCCTTGAACACCCATCAGTCGTCCGGTCGCGACACCGCCGCCGTGCGCATCGTGCAGCGTCACTTCAACTCCATTGTAGCCGAGAACTGCATGAAGTGTCAAGTGATTCATCCGCAGGAAGACCGCTACGACTTCCGCCAAGCCGATGAATTCGTCAAGTTTGGCGAAGAAAACGGCATGGCCGTCATCGGACATTGCCTGATATGGCATTCGCAGTTGGCTCCTTGGTTCTGCGTTGATAAGGAAGGATGCAACGTGTCGGCCGAAATCCTGAAGCAACGCATGAAAGATCATATCACCACCATCGTAAGCCGCTATCGCGGACGCATCAAGGGATGGGACGTGGTAAATGAAGCCATCATGGAAGACGGATCGTATCGGCAGAGCAAGTTCTACGAAATATTAGGTGAATCGTTCATCTCGTTGGCCTTCCAATATGCACAGGAGGCCGACCCCGATGCAGAGTTGTATTACAACGACTACAATATGCACACTCCTGGAAAGCGTCGGACGGTGGTGAAACTGGTGAATGATCTGCGGGCAGCCGGACTGCGCATAACAGCCGTCGGTATGCAGGGACACGTAGGCATGGACTACCCCGATTTAGACGAGTTTGAGCAGAGTTTGCAGGCATACGCTGCCACGGGAGTCAAAGTAATGATTACGGAATGGGACATGAGTGCCCTGCCGATGGTGAACCACACCGCCAACGTATCGGACACGGTGGCTTTCCGCAAGGCTCTCAATCCCTATCCGGAAGCCTTGCCGGACAGTGTGTCCGATCGGTGGAACGCCAAGATGACGGCCTACATGAACCTGTTCATCAAGCACGCCGATGTTATCAGCCGGGTGACGGCATGGGGCGTGAGCGACGGCGATTCGTGGAAGAACGATTTTCCGGTGCATGGACGCACGGACTATGCCCTGTTGTTCGACCGCAACTATCAGCCAAAACCGTTCGTCAAAGAATTACTGAATACGAAATCGGAAGCCTATTGAACGCATATCGGTCCTGTACTCTCTTCAGGACCCGATAATTTGTGCATTTTATATTTTTTGTCCTGCATGTTCTGTGAAGAACGTGCAGGATCACAAATTACCGCCGACTGTAGCTGTTGACTCTCCGGCTTATTTTGAAGGGTTTTCCTTGTCGCGTTGTTCCATGTAGGCCGTGGGCGACATTCCATACAGCTCCTTGAAGGCCGAAGAGAAATAGGCTGTGTTGGCAAATCCCGTCAGTGAGGCTATTTCGGCAATGCTGTGCCGTTTTTCGGCCAGTAGGGTGGCGGCCTGCTTCAGTCGCACATTGCGGATGAAGTCGCGGGTCGATTGGTTGGTCAGCTCCTTCAGTTTGCGGTGCAGGTGTACGCGGCTGATGCCCACTTCGGCGGCTATCATTTCTACGCTTAGGTTGGCATTGCCCATGTTGTCGTTGATGACCTTCATCACACGGTTCAGCAGACGCTCGTCGGGTGACGCTACTTCCATCTTCTGCACGCGCTCCTCCTGTTCTTGGTTGCCACTGAAGTTGTTGCGCAACATCTCGCGGCTCTTAATCAAGTTCATGGCCGTTTTGCGCAGAATCTCGATACTGAACGGCTTGACGATGTAGGCGTCGGCTCCCATGCTGAGGCCCTCCAGATTGTCCTCCTCACGATTTTTGGCTGTAAGCAGGATAATCGGCACATGGTTCACCGTTATGTTCTGCTTAATCTTCTTGCACAGGGTCAGTCCGTCCATCTCGGGCATCATGATGTCGCTGATGATAAGATCCGGTGCCTTCTTCAGTACGATGGCCAGTGCTTCCTTTCCGTTGTTGCATTCGTGCGTATGGAATTCCTTCCCCAGCTCGTGGCAGATGTATCGGCATATTTCTTCGTCGTCTTCCACTACCAATACCTGAAACTTGGTTTTCGTACGTTTCTTCTCTTCTTCTTCGTTCGTAGTGTCCGTTGGGGTAGGGACGGAAGACACTCTGTGCACTGTTGCCGGGGCTTCCGTCGTGTTTTCTTCCAGCTCGTTGGCCTGTAGATGTTCCTTTCCCAGCGGCAGGCGGATGATAAAACGACATCCGGGCTTCCCCTCATTGTTCGCTACCCGTATGCTGCCATGATGCAACTCTACGAGCGATCGCGTCAGGTGCAATCCTATGCCGGTGCCCATGCCCGACTGATTTTGCCGATCCGCTATCTGATAGAAACGTTCGAAGATGCGTTCCAGCTCCTTTTCGGCAATGCCGATGCCGCTGTCCTCCACTACAATCTCGAAGTAATGCTGCAAGGCGGTGGTAGGCGCGTTCGGGTCTTCGCCCGTGTGCAGATCGATGTGGATGCTACCGTTTTCGGGTGTAAACTTGAAGGCGTTGGACAGGAGGTTGAGCACAATTTTGTCGAAGTTTTTTGGGTCTATCCAAGCTTTCATCTCCTGTGTGTCGGATTGGAATGTCAGTGCGATGTGCTTGGTGGTAGCTTGATAGGCAAAAGTGTTGTACAGGTCTTGTACGAATCCTACGATGTCCGTCTCCTCAAACCGTAGGTGCATTTGCCCCTTGTCTATTTTCCGGATGTCCATTAGCTGGTTGATGAGGCGCAAGATGCGTTCGGCATTGCGGTATATCATCTTGTAGCTCTTTTGGCGTTCGCCGTTGTTGTCCGTGTTCATGAGTGTCTGTAGTGGACTGATGATGAGCGACATGGGCGTGCGTATCTCGTGCGATATGTTGATGAAAAACCGTAGCTTGGCTTCGTTCAACTGTTCAGCGTGTATGTGCTCCAGCATCCGTTGGCGTGCGCGGTAGTGTTGGCGTATCTGTAGGATAATCAGCGTGACGATGATGCAGACTATCAGTACGTAGGCCACCCTGGCCCACCACGTGGCATACCACGGTGGAGATACGACGATGGTTATCTTCTTCACGTCCGAATAGGAGTTGTAGTCCTTCGACTTTACGCGGAAGGTGTAGGTGCCGGGTGCTAGGTCACTGAACGAAATCCGGTTGATGCCCGGTTGCAGGCTTATCCAGCTTTCGTTGTTGAGCGAATAACTGTAGGTGATGCGTTCCGGGCTGTAGAACTCCATGGCCGAGAATTCGATGCTGAACGAGTTGTCTTTATAAGATAGGTGATAGCGATCGGCCTCTGTTACGGCGGTGGATATGATGTCGTGGTTGCCGGACTTCATGCCTTTGCGCACGGGCGTGTCGTGTAGATAGAAGTCGCTGATGCGTATCTCAGGTTTTCTGTCCGAGTTGGTGATAGCCCGCGGATTGAAAAGTGTGATGCCTCCTGTACCTCCGAAAATCATTTCCTGACTTCGTCAATGCGCCACCCAAATTAAGATTTGTTGCCAGATATG
>JAUNJD010000371.1 GCA_030523205.1 Bacteroides sp. | reverse complement strand
ATATTATATATATAATAATATTTTAATAGGGGGGTAGTAGGGGGTCTGTGTTTTTTCATTTGACTAAAACTGTAACTGTCACGTCACATTTTTTTTCGTTTCCGTAACGCTCTACGAGAGTTTTTATCCCTTGAGAGGAAACGGATGAATGTGTAGATTTGTTTTCTTCTTTTGTTACATGATAAATAATGTATATATTATAAATATTGACAATATGAGCCCGAAGTCGAAATGCTTGCCGCTCCCTGATTTGCAGTTTTATCAGATATTCCTCCTTTTCATGCCGAATAATCCTCCTCTTTTCGTGCGAAAAGCTTTATTTTTGCGCATCCATGAAATCCTTAAAAACTTACGATGATGAAACATTCATGTGCTTTTCTTCTGTTGTGGTTGGGCGGACTGCTTGCGGTGAATGCGCAGACCACCTTTGTCTATCGGGGGCAGACGCTGACCATCTCCGAACGCGCCCTGTTGGTGGAGGCTGAGGCCGACAGTGCCCGCCTTGCGCAGTCGGCGTATGTGTACCGCTCTGTTCGGGAAGCCCTGCGGGCGGCCGAGGGTCTGCAACAATCGCACGCCTACACCGAGGCCGAGCCACTCTGCATCTACATAGCCCCTTCGGTCTATTGGCTGGACAACCCCGACGACCCCGACGTGCGAAAACCACGGCCCGGCGAATCGACACCCTTCGGCATGGAGCTGACCCTTAGCCATTTGCGGCTCATCGGGCTGGCCGACCGACCGGAAGATGTCGTCTTGGCCTGCAACCGTGGACAGACGCAGGGTGCCGAAGGAAACTTCACCATGCTGCACCTGACGGGCAATGACATACAGGTAGAGAACCTGACTTTCGGGAATTATTGCAGTGTAGATTTGGAGTATCCGCTGAACCCCTCCTTGAACCGGAAGAAGCGGGCGGAGGCCATCGTGCAGGCCCAGCTGATAATCTGCCGGAGCGATAAGGTGGTGGCACGCAACTGTCGGTTCATCAGTAGGCTGAACTCCTGTCCCTTTTCGGGAGCGGAGCGGGCGTTGTTCTACCATTGCTACTTTGAGTGCACCGACGATGCTTTGTGCGAACGGGCGGTCTATCTGCGCTGTCGGTTTACGCTGTTCAGTGGCAAGCCTTTTTATAGCACGCGCGGCACGGGAGCCGTCTTCCTGGATTGCGACCTGCACGCGCTGACGGGCGGCCGTCAATACTTGGTCAAGGTGGGCAGCCCCGTGGCCATGGTGGACTGCCGCTGGACCAGCCGCCAGCCCAACCTCTTCATAGGCTGGACGCAGGACCCCACGGACGACCTGCGCAGTTATCAGCACAACCTGACGCTGAACGGCCAACCACTGCTCGTCAACGCCGACAAGCCGTGGCTGACGGTGGACATGACCGGCAAGCCCATACTGAAGGCCTATCGGCTATGCGATGCCGACTTGGAGGCGGGCGACGCTTCCATTCCTTATAATGTATATAACCTGCTGCGCGGCAACGACGGCTGGGACCCCTTGCGGCAGGCGTCGGTGCATGGCAATGCGACGGCTTCGGCACCCGACTGCCGACCACACATCCCTACGCAGCTCTCTCTTTCCGCTCGTGCGGCTACGGTGGACCTGGAGGCCGACATTGTGCCCAATGCCTTCGGAGGCATCGGCATTCAGCATACGGGGTCGGTGGGAGCCAGTGCCACCCTGCTTCGTAGGCTCGATGTGCAGTGGGAGGAGGCTTATTGATGCATCGCGTAGTCCAAGGTTCTATTGGCGTTCCAATTTGTCGCATTTCTTGCCATTTTGTCAGTCTGCCCCTGCCAAATCCACAGCTTCCCCTTTTGGCACGCTTTTCGCAAGGGTTTCGGTGCTTGCACAAAGCAAGATGTAGATTAACAGATAAAAATGTATAACGTATAAAGTAATAGAACTATGAACATTAAACCATTAGCAGACAGAGTGCTGATTCTCCCTGCTCCGGCAGAAGAAAAGACAATCGGTGGTATCATCATTCCGGATACAGCCAAGGAAAAACCTTTGAAGGGTGAAGTAATTGCAGTAGGAAACGGAACTAAAGACGAAGAAATGGTATTGAAGGTAGGCGACACCGTTCTGTATGGCAAGTA
>JAUNJD010000096.1:3765-13642 GCA_030523205.1 Bacteroides sp. | reverse complement strand
AAATTGGCACAACGCTACAAAGCGGCGGTCGCAGAACGATTACCGCTAAAGGCTCTTTATTTATATGGTTCATACAGCAAGGGTGGATATACAGAAGACAGCGACATAGATATTGCCGTAAATGTACGGAGTGCAAAAAAAGCCTTGAACCAAGCTGTTAAGCGCAACATAGACCGTTTCCCCGAAGACTTTATGTTTCAACTTACAAATGAAGAGACGCAAAAATGGAGGTCACAATTTGTGACTTCCAATTCTATAAAAATGGGAATAAGCTACTGCCAAATGAATACTTCAGCCTCACTCCTTCTTCAAATCAATCTCGAAGTGCTGATAATCCTTCAGGCTTTTCCAGTCGCCTCCCCACTCAAATCCGGCAGCAGTAAATAGGCGGTAGGCCAGATCATTGTGGTCTATCTTGTAGGCAAAGTCGGCACGGTCGCGATGGAGGGCGTAAGGCTCACCCGCAGCGGGCGAAACGTAGTAAGTGCCGTCGGCACGCTGCTTCACATAAGGATTGTACAGAGGATTGATGTCGATGGCAAGCCCCAGCCCGTGCTTGGAGATTTTAGAAGTGGAACCGGTCATAAACCGGAAGTTGAAGCACGAAGTATCATTGTCGGTCATGGCCTTTTCGTCGTCGGCATCGTAATGGTCTATCAGCAGCATCCGTTCTATCCGATAGCCGGCATCGTACAATTGACGGAAAATCTCTACCACCTTATCCGCTATAACGGTATTCACCACCATCTCGCCCAGTTGCGGAAGACCGTCGGCATTGCGATGTAACAGTTTTAGGTAACGCAGGTCGTTGCGGCTCAGCGTACAGTAGTCTTTCCACGACTTCTGCCACATCCGCCGGAATACGGCATCGCTGATAGGCTCAGCACAGAAACATTTGTCGAGGCCTACTTCCTGCACGGCAGCTTCGGTCACCACCGTTCCGGCTTGCCAACAGGCCGTAAAGTCGGCAGGCATGGCTGCCTCATCCAACCGATTAATTGCATCGGGCATAGTATTTTCACCCGCAAGCACCCGTAGGCTACAGATACAGGCACCTGCCGACAGAAGGAGACAGCAGCCTCCCAACAGCAAATATTTTCTCTTCATATACATCCGTAGGTTTGAATGCAAAAATAAGACAAAAATCCGGTTTTCCGAAAGAAGGAATACAAAAAAACAGAAGGTGAACCGGCTATGGTCCACCTTCCTCCTGCTTACACGAAAGCCGCCTATGGTATCCTATCGCACGAAGTCGTACAAGAAAGCAACGGATAGACACGCACAACTCCCTGCGAAAAGCCACAGACGGCATCGGCACGCACGGTAGCACTGGTTAGGATACAACGTCAGAAGAGCCTCACGGTCCCCCTGACGCATCTTCTCCCACACAAGGGAAAACAAACAAAATTAAAAATCAGAAATTTTCAAATCTTAATTATTCAACATATTTGCACAACACCATGTGCTCGCTTTGTGCAATACCGATGTGTGCACAGCATTTCTCATTGTACAACTTTCAGTTTCTGCTGAGCCTCTTCGGGTGACATCAGATTGAAATGCCACCATTCGGACTCGAATACCTGCAATCCTACTTCCGTCATGACGCGGCGCAACAGCAGGCGATTCTCCAGTTCGCGTTGGGTGATGCGACCGTCCTTAAGCAATTGGTCTTCGATATTGGTACGGGCTTCATCGCCAAAATAGTCGTATTCCGAGCCCATGGGCAACGGCTGTCCGGTGCAGTCCATCAGCGTAAGGTCAACGGCGGCACCATAGTTGTGCATACCCTGACTGTTGGTAGGGTCGGCCACAAAGTCGCGCATATCGGTGTCCTTCACCATATCCCACATACTGTGCTGAATACGGATGGGGCGGGCGGCATCATACACCAAGAAGTTGAGGTCGGGACGTATGGACTTCAGCAGCTTGCGAGCCTCGGACACCTTCTGTGCCAACTCGGGTTGCATGAAGGCCTTGGTCAGCCCATAATACAGCTGACGACCCATAAAGTTGTAAGGAGTGGCATAAACCAGATGGACAGCCACGGCAGAATCCACTTCCTGAATGTCCACCAATCCCATCGCACGGATTTCGGCCTCCAGCGGTGTGTCGCCATTGGCATCTACATTACTTGCGGCCTCCTGTTGCTGCTTGCAGCAATTACCGCTACACGAAGTACCTGTCAGGCAGAACGACAACACGGCCAACGCCATCAGGCACAAGGGAATCAAATTCTTCTGTTTCATAAATTATAGATTATTTTCCTGTATTGTCGTCCTTACAGAGTCAAAGGAAGGCGCGTACAGCAGCAGAGCTGCTGCAACGCGCACAAAGGACGAAATCGGGAATTCTTCATACAGTCTATAAAAGGAATATAGAGTTATCTGGTTTTTTGAGGTATTTCTCAACTAAAGTTTTGTACATGCTATCAGAGAATGGCTCAAGTATATAGCGACTGCCAAGACCCAAGCCTTCTTTGTCCGGTCAATTGGCAGAGATCTTGGTACCCTTCACAAACGAAGCCGTATGCAGCACCGTATTCGTTGACATATTCCGCACTTCCAGCGTAGCATCCATTTTGGAAGTCTGTCCTTGCAGTGACTTCTGGGCCGTCGCACAGCCGGCCACTACTTGTGCGTCGCACGCGCTCTGTGTCCCGGTGAGGGTAAAGTTTGACTTCTCTGCTCCGATTCCCGCTAAATAGGCTTTCGTAACGTCGGACGACGTCACTCCCTCCGAAGTGTCTGATGACGAAGTTGCCTCGTTCAAAGCACTAAAACTAACCTTGTACGAATACGTACCCACCTGTTCGTCATCACTGCTGCTACAAGCAACAAAAGTCAGCGTCATGCACAAGAAACAACTCAGCAGCGCCATTCCAAATAAGTTTTTCATTTTCATTGAATCTGTTTTTTTAAATTAATATATTAAGGTATACAATCATGTATTTCTTGGTCAAAATGGTCAATAAAGAGCAAACCTTAAAAATTAACCGAACAAAGGTAAGTATTACACTAAACACTGCAAAGAAAGCGGTGTTTACAAATCAGTCTACACGCAATATATCACTGATAATTAGATAATTACAATTTTAAATCTTTCTACCAAACATAATGTTCTATTAACAAAAAAGTATTATATTTGCAAACCGTAAAAAAGAACATTACTTGTAATATCCAGGTATTATTATGAGAAACTATGTAAGTTATATCATCACGACATTTATCACATTCAGCCTGCTGTCATGCAACAAGTTAGCAGAAGACACAAACACCAAGGACAACCATGATTCCATTACCGTCAACTGCAACAGGCTATACGAAGAAGCCCGCCAACTGCAAAATTCGCAGCAATACGACCAAGCCATCGAGGCTTTCAAAGCCTGCCTAGCCTTCGATGTTGAGTTGAAGAGCCCATGCGACCAACTACTGACCATCAGCGTCAATGCCCTGCTCCAACTGATGAACACTTATCAAAGCAAAGGCGCCCCCGAAGAATGTGTATCCTACCTCCGCACCTTGCCCGATTCCTCCGCATTCATCCGCCGCTATGCCCTGCGCGACTATTACTCCATCCTAGGCTACGCCCTTTCGCGTACGGAGCGGATGGGAGAAGCCGAAGAAGCCATTGACATGGCATTGTCCCTCCCCCTCCACTGCCCTACCCCACAGCGGCTTTTCCGTGACTATGCGTACGCTGCCGCGGTATATTACAGCAACCCCAACGAGCAGGAGCGTGTCGTCAACTGGTGTAAGCAGGCTTTGCACCAAGCCGAGCTATGCGAAAACACCCCGGGAGCGCAATGGGTGACCTCGCTGCTTGCCTCTCTATACAAACGTATGGGCCGGTTGAGCGAATCCATAGAACTGCTGCAACAGAGCATCGACGAAGCCCGCCTGTGCAACGATACGCTGGGCGAGCTCAATGCCTACAATATGCTGACCGACCTTTTCCTATATTGGCACATACCCCAATATGCCAACAGCTACGTATCCAAGTCCATCAACATGATTCCAAGCATGAAGAACAGAAACCCGATGGTGATGGCCGCCGCCTACATCATGAAAGGCCGGACCATGCAGCAACTGGACCACCCCGACTCGGCCTTCTACTTCTACCGACAGGCCAACGAATATTGCCAAGCCCTGCCCTATAACAGCGGGCAAGCCGACATCGATTTGCTGACGGGCACCTACCTGACCATGCACTGCACCGGCGACTCCCTGCACATCGGCATGGATGCCTTGCAGAAGGTGGCATCGCAAGCCACTCCTGTCAACCGAGCCAAGGCGTTCCATCAGTTGGCCATCGGCTATCTGAAAGACGGGGAAGAGCGTAAGGCAGAGGCAGCCCTCGACAGCATGTACACACTGCTCCACCAAAGCAAGCCTGCCATCCATATAGAAATGGATTACGAACCGATACTGATGCACTACCTGCAAAAGCAGAACTTCCAGCAAACAGCCCGCTACGCACGATTCATGCTCGAAGAATACAAGGTGAACACCGAAAGGGAAATCAACATGAAGATGTCGGAAGCCATCGTCAAAATACAGACCGAGAAGAAAGAACAACAACTGCAAATCACCCAGATAAAGCTGAACAACAGCCGCCTGCAATTCTCCATTTTTCTGCTGGTGTCGCTGGCCATTGTCGGCACACTCATAGCCATTTCCCTATACAGACGACGCATCTACCGCATACGCCAACGGATGGCCAACGAACGGCTGAGCATACTGACCAATGCCTTGGAGGCTTCGCGCCAATACAGCAACCACGTAGAGCAGCAACTCTCCGACCTGCTGACCGATAGCGAGAAGCGCAAGAACATAGAAGCCCTCACGCCCGGACTGCTATACGAGAAAGGGGAAGCCAAATTCCGCCAACGCTTCGAGCAGCTCTACCCACGTTTTGTCCCCACCCTCCGCGAGAAAGCTCCCGGCATCGGTCGCCGCGAAGAGCTGCTCTGTATGCTCATCGTGCTGGGGCAAGACAATCAGCAGATAGCCGACCTCATGAACATCGCCCCGCGCAGCGTACTCATGGCACGCCACCGCCTACGCCAAAAGTTCGGCTTGAACAAGGAAGATTCGTTGGAAGACATCATCAAGGAACTGATGAAGTAAGGGCAGATGCCGGATTGCGGCGGGAAATTCCCTCTTCTGAAAGCGCACTTTTTGTCCTCGGACAACCCGAGGTATAAATTTAAGACACAGAGGTTTCCAGTGCGCCATAGAAAACCTCCGTGCCTTTGTGATTATCTTCAGAACCGGAAATAAACCTGGAAATCGATGGTGTTGTAGTAACGCCCCACCGACACCGACTTATCCTCAGTAAAGAAATAGTTGAGCTGTGCCTTCAAGTTCTTCATGAAGTAATATTCGGCGGTCAGCCCGTACTGCGTCTTCTGCGTATCGCTCTCCTTTTGGTCGCGATAAACATCCCAGCGGCTGTAGATTCTGAACTTATCGGCTACGGGCACACCGAGAGCCACATACCATCCGTCGGCACCGTCGCCGCCCGCATCGCTCTTCAGCTGTCCGGTGGTGGTGTCGTAGTCGCTTATCTTATGTCCTTGGCTCGATATATACTCCGTGCGGAACACCCAGTCGGACTCATAGTCGATGCCCACGCCCCAGCGGTTACGGTCCACCGTAATGCCGTTGGCCGTATAGTCACCCGCCCATCCGGTGACACCGATGGCCAGCTCCTTCAACGGCTTGAATTGCAGCACGCCCATCAAGTCCTTCTGTTTGTTGTTGTCCGAGTGGTTGATGCCTTGTCCGTTGAACACACCCACCTGATAATGAATCAGCTCGTGTCCGTCCTTACCCACGGGCAGGAAGTCACCCTGCACCTGCAATCCCAAGTCGCGCCCGTTGCTGTAATGCTCACCCACGCGGTCAGTCATGCCACCCAGCATATTGATGACCTGCGCATTGTCGTGGAAGCCGATGACCCACGGATTGAAGGGCACCTCCATGGAGAAGGCACGGTCGAACTGTCCTATCTTGATGCGGGCAAACTTATACTTCTGCCACTCGATGAAGGCATCGAGCAGGCGCGGCCTGTTTTCACCGCTTGCCGCAGGTGCACCGTTTATCTGCATCTGCACCTTGAAGTAGAAATCGTCGAGCACACGCGACTCAGCATAGGCGCGAACATACTGGAAGTCGAATCCACCGTTCTTGCTCTGTCCGGCACGGTCGTTGTAGTTGTATCGGGCGATGACGTATCCGCCTACCTTCGTATTCTGTTTCAGGTCTTCCAGAAACTGATTGCCCACTCCCTTCTGCGCCATACTCTGAACAGCCACAGACAGGGCCAATATGCTTAGCAAACACCTTAAGTTCTTCATACAGCTTTGTTTTGATTTATTTAGAACTTTCCATTCCACGCCTCGTTATAGGCTACGCGCTTCATCATTATATAGGGATATTGTTCATCCTCTTCTCCGTCGAATAAAAGCACTGTATAACCATATTCCGAAAACGAAAAGGCAGTATGATTGCCAAACCAAGAACAATCTGACGTATAATAACGCTTGTTGGGTGTCCATTTAACCCCATTTGCGGATAAGAGCCTCACTGTATTGATATAATTGGTCCTGTACACCTTTGAATCAGTTATACCACCTCTATAAGCGAGGACATCATACCCAAACGACTTAACCAATGAGGCTGAAGCCACATATTTCTCCACCCGGTCCCAATCCTCGCCTCCTAAATCGTCATTGATTTCCGGTGCAAAGCCGTCGGTATCAAAGTAAACGTAATAGGCCGGATTGCCTTTGGCGGCAGTATTGACGCACACCATCGGTACGGTCTTGGTGTACCGCGAAAGATACTTCGCACCCGAGCCTGCAACCAATTCCGCCGCTACGGGGGCAGTGACGTACACCACGTTTCCCTTGACGTGATTTGTTACGGTCTCGTTGTCGGGCCACATGGTTTCGTTGATGAATTTCACCTGCGACACACCGGGCACGAGGTCGTCGGGCTCAAAGCTGATGGTAGCCAACACCTCTTCCGAGACTTCGGCGACATAGTGAGCCGTTCCTTGCTTACGGCCAAGCTCGTCGTTCAAGGTCAGCGTATAAGATCCATCGACATTCTGCACCAAGCAAGTAGAATCGACAAGACTCGCCATGGCATAAAATTGGCAGAAGGCAGCATCTTCATCGGGCACACCTATGGACAGTTCGGTGGTGTCGGCTGCATCCAAGCGTACGCCCATCACCAAGTAATCTTCGCCCAAGCTGTCAGTCTCGTAGAAGAACCCCTTCATGGCTTCAGGGCCATCCACCTCTTGCGTGTACTCTTCATTGGAAGAGTCCGCAATCGCGTCGTCGTCACTGCAAGCCGCAAAGCCAATAGCGAAGGCTGCGGTCATAAAGAAAATCAAACTCTTTTTCATTGTCACATTTGTTTTTTAAAATTTTTAAGTTCTTATGTTATTATACTTTTTAAGTTTGTTCGTTTGCCAATTCGTAAGCCCTTTTAGTTTTTGTGTATGCCATGAGCACTGCTTACCAAGTCGCATCATACGCCTTCGGCACTATCAACATATAAGGGTACAACTCATCTTCGCCGTCAAACCATTTATAAGTTCCAGATGTCAATTTACGCGCTTTATATTCGGTTTGGAAATTCGAGGGAATAACAGCAAAGTGGTCATTAGAAAAATAGCCCTCCATTTCACCCGTATAATAGTATTTGGTATCATTCAGTTCAACCCCCTTGGAGGCCAGCAGCGTCTTGAGTGCCTGATACCTATCGGACGAGACAACACATTTATAGTTACTTGATTTTATAACGAGGTCGTCTATCGGTATCAGACTCCGGGTACCGGTCACTTGAACAGTACAAATCAGCGACTCAAGCACAGATATGGCTAAATTCTTCGTAGGCAATGAATTCTGCATAAAGGTTTCATACGCACTTCCCATGTCTTCGGTCTCTTCGGGCGAGAAGTCTACCGTATCGAAGTAGATGTAATAGGCCGTTTCGCCCTCCTCAGCATCGTTGACGCAGACCAAGGGGACCGTCTTAACGGCATTAGGCGTCAGATAGCCCACCCCATCTTCGTTCTTAACAACCATAGGAGCGGTATAGTAGTGTACGTCGCCCTCGTGGTGAATGGCCTCGGCATTCTCGGGCCACATCGAGGAATAGATGTAGCACACTTTCGACACTTCGGGCAAGAGGTCTTCCGGCTCGAAGGTGACGGTAGCCGCTTCATCGGCCTCGGCGGAGTAGGCAAAGTAAGCCGTACCATAGACTTCACCCAAGGTGTCGGCCAAAGTCACGGTGATGGCTGTTTCAGAATGATAGGTGATATAGTCGGTACTAATGCCCGCAACCATACGAGAGAACTGGGCAAGTGCCGCGTCCTCATCTTCCACACCTATCGACAACTCCGTAGGCACCGCGTCATCGAGCTGTGCGCCCCTCACCAACTGCTCCTCGCCCGATGCGTCGGTATAGAAGAAGTATTGTCTCACCACTTCCAGCCCATCGACCTTTTCCGTCGCATCGTCTTCTGTCGTTTCTTCTTCAGTAAGAATTTCGTCGTCGCTGCTACATGCAGCAAAATTCACTGTACACGCCATCGCAAGCAGAATGGCCAAAAATCTCATGTTCATCAAATCCTTTTTCATCATCTTCTTGTTTTTCAATGAATGTTTTATTTTTAAATGATATTCCTTGTCTGTGTGTCAATCTGCGCCTAAAATTCTCCGTTCCACGTCTCATTATACGCCACGCGCTTTGCCAGTATGTAGGGATATTGATACGCCTCACCTCCTGTGCAGGAGCCTGTCGAATACGGCGAGAAGCAGAAAGTATGATAAGTAGTCACACCGTAATAATTTGAAGAAGTTCCCGCGTCATAGTAACAATGGTCTGCCCTCAATTCAACACCATGCTCAGCCAAGAACTCTTGCATCTCGACGAACTGCTCGTCAACAGTTACCCATATAAAAGATTTATGGGTTATGAAGAAATCCGTAAATGCACCGACGGTATACATATCAGGCAAGTATTTCTCCACAAGCGACCAGCTATCTAAGTCGCGATTGAGTTTCGGTGAAAAGTTCCACGTATCGAAGTAGACGTAGATGGCCGGATTGCCTTGGGTAGCGGTATTGACGCACACCATCGGCACGGTCTTAGTCTCACTCGAAAGGTAGCCTACGCCGCCGGTCCACTTCACCACGGGAGCACTGACGTTTATCACATTTCCCTTGACGTGGGTGGTAACGGTCTCATTGTCCGGCCACAGGCTTTCGGCGATGAAGTCCAGCCGCGACACACCGGGTATAAGGTCGGTCGGGCTAAAGGTGATAGAAGCCAACACGCCTTCCGAAGTGTCGGTGGTATAGAGGGCCGTGCCGTAGACGTTGCCCAAGGTGTCGGTCAGGGTCAGCGTATAAGAGTCATCGGAATTCTGCACCAAATAGGTGGCATCGATTTCCCCTGCCATGAGATAGAATTGTTTGAGGGCCGCCTCTTCATCGGCCACACCCACAGACAACTCGGTGGGGTCGGCGGTATCCAAGGCCACGCCCCTCACCAAATGGTCCTCGCCCGACGCATCTGTCTCGTAGAAGAATTGCTTCACGGCCTCAAGGCCGTCTACCACTAAGGTTGTGTCGTCAGTCGGGGTTACATCGTCACTGCAAGCCGTGAAACCCAGTGTGCAGGCCAAGGCCATCAAGATAAAATACTTCTCTAATACTTTCATCGTTTGTTTGTTCAATTAAATGTTGTTTTTTTACGTTATTACTCTCTTTCAAATTATTCTTTTTTTAATTTGTTCTCTTAGTCATATCTTACGCCCTTAATAAAAGATAAAAGATGCCTTGAGCGAAGCCCAT
>JAUNJD010000096.1:0-3755 GCA_030523205.1 Bacteroides sp. | reverse complement strand
TTTCATAGCATCACCTGCTACGGTGGTGTAATGATAGTCCTTGGCTGTGGCGTTGAGGCTTCCCATCAGGATAGCCGCCATCAATACATGTTTTAAAGTCATTTTAATGATGAACTATAAACTATAAATTATTAATTATCAATTATCAATTAATCGCCAAATACTCGTCCGTGCGATTCAGATATACGTTGCCGTAGTTAGCGGAATTATACATCATAACGTGCGAACCCAGCGTTTTGTTGAACGTTTCCAGATAAAGTTCGCGCAACGTACGCGAAGGGTTGGCTTCGAGGTATTCCAGCAGGACGGAACTGAAACGGTTAGTCATCCATACGCCCAGGTCTTCGCTCAGCACGTCGGCCTTGGAGGTCTCTTGTCCGTTGGCAGCCGTCAGGAAGAGGATGCCGGGGATGCCTTCACACTTCTCGGCCACGCCGCCCGAGTAACAGGTCTCGGTGATGCAGAGCATCTTGCGGAAGCGGTCTTCGTCGGAGAGGCGGGTAAAGATGCGGTTCAGCATCTCGCCCGTGACGTACTCGCCCGTGTCGTTCCACACTAGTCCGGAGGTAGTGCCGTGTCCGCTCCAGAAGAAGAGGACATTGTCGCCCGATCCGCTGCCCAGCACTACGGGGTGGTCGGCATCGGCTGTGCCGGAAAGGATGATGTTGAGGTCTTCCAGCGTAAGGTCGTTCAGGTCGTAGTCTATGCGGACATCGACGTAGAGGTTGTCACCGTCGAGGGTGCGGCACACTACGCCGGGGTTGGGGTTCTTTTCGTTATAAGCCAGGTCGTCGGCCATGATGAGGATGATGTGGTCGTCGTCGTAGCCCTGGGCACGCAGCATCTGGTAGAACTCCAGCGCGTCGGCCTGATGACGGTAGTTGGTCCAAGTGGACGAGGCGGCAATGACGACGGCCCAATTGCCCGTAAGGGTGGTGTAGGTGGCATCGGTCTGATTCTCGTCGAAGGTCTGGCTCTTTGAGTTGTTCCACTCCCATCCGGCCAAGTAGGAAGAGGTGCGGTCGCTACTGCGGCGGCTGAGGTAGTCGAGGTTGGCCATCGCGCCGAAGTAGTACATCCAATGCGTGTAAGTGGAATATTGTATGGTGGTGTAGTTGGAAGACGAGAAGTCCAAGAGACCGGTGGCACCACTGATGGCGGGTGTGCCTCCGGCAGCAATTTCTTCAAAGTACAAACGCATGTTACCCGCTATCCAGCCGCCTTGCGAAGTGGCTTCGGTGTTGAGCAAGGTGCCTATGGCATCGTTCATGTCGAGGTCGGTGTGCATCTGTTGGTAGGCAGCAGCCAAGCAGGCTATCATGACGGCATCGTACAGCTCGGCCTCGCCGGGCACAGGCAGCTCGCCATAGTGTGCCTTGTAGGCGATGGAGAATCCGGAAGAGGGGTCGGCCGAGGCAGCCACACCTTCGAAATTCACATATCCGCCTTCGCCCAACGTGGCTGTAGTGGCGGCTTTGTCGGCATAGAGAGAATTCCAATACTCGCCCGATTCGGAAATGGCCAGCACCTCCTCGGGACCCGAAGGCACCACGATGATGTAGTCGCAACCCGTCTCGTAGGCTTCCTTGAAGGCTTGCACGGACTCATCGACCGAACTGAAAGTGGCTACCGACGTGGGTGTCATGCCCAGCTCGGTGGCTTGGAAGGCAAACCAATCGACAAAGGTCTGTCCGTAAAGGTCGTCTGTGGCTATCAAGGATACCTTCTGTGCGCCTTCGAGGGCGGCCAAGGACAAGAGCATCTCACACTGCGTGATGTCGCTCTCGCGCAGTCCCCAGTAGAATCCGCGTTGGGCAAAAGCGCGTGCCAAGTCGGCCGATGAGCAGAAGGTGAACATGGGTTTGTAGGTCTTGGCACATTTATAGGCCACGGTCTGCGTGTTCTCAAAGGTCTCGCAGCCGATGATGCAAGCAATGTCGTCGCGGTTGGCCAGTTCGGAAGCCACCGACTCGACATCGATAGTGGTTTCGTCGTACCACTCTATCTCGGGTTGCACAAAAGCATTGGCCAAGGCCAGATTGGTCTGCGCCCAAGCGATGGTACGCTCCCACAGGGTGTCGCGGGGCAGAATGACGGCAATCTTGATGGTGGTCTCCTCTATGTCGGCAGTGTTGTCCGAGGAGGACGGGATGAGGTCGTCGTCCTTGCAGGCGGCGAAACAAAGCACAATGAGCAGCAACAGCATCAAGCAGCGCTTGGACAAAGAAAAGAGAGAGATAAACATGGCTCTTAATTATTTAAATGATGGTTTTGTTTGTGTTCAAGTTACTTGTTTTTTTCATTCCAGCCCTTCGTACACTCTTTCCTTCTGCACGGCATCGGCCCGGATGGCCACCGAGTCGGCCGGCTCGTAAGGCCAATAGTTGGCTATCTGCAAATAGTCGGAACCAAAGAGGAAATCTTGGTGCTGCGCCACCTCTTCACCCTTGGACCACTGCCGCAAGAAGTCGGCCAAGGCCAAGTCGATGCGCTTCACCAACGAGGTGAGCATACTATATGTATAGGCCGACATATCGCCGTCCATACCTGTCACTACCATGAAGTTCTCGCGCGAATAGCGATAGATGCCCATATTGGAACCACCGACCACGGGAAACACGAATGTATAGCCCTCGTCCGCCAACTGCGAACAGAGCTGATAGGCTTCTTCCACTTGGTTGTAGCCGCCGCTTATGTCGTCGGACAAGTAGAAGATGTCGCACACCTCGCCACCGTAAGATAAGTATCCGTCGGCAAAGCCCTCGACAGCACTGCGCACAACACGGTCAGCAGAGTTGGCTGCCACAATGGCCACATTGGGCAGCGAACCAAAAAGTAGGGTATCAGCCGTAGCACGCTCACCGCCTATGGCATAGGAGATGCCATACATCCCGAGGCGGAACGTGTAGGCACCGGGGATGGTGTCGGCCGTCTCGAAGAGCAAGATTTCCTTGCGGTCATCGGTGGGAAGGGAGGCGGAGCGGAAACTTTCCTCATACTCACTGGAGGCAAAGATGAAAAGCGACTTCTCAACGCCCGCATCAAGGTCGGCAGCCAGCCAATCGGCGTAACGTTCCATGCCGGTAGCCACATCTTCGGGCACAAAGAAGGTCAAGTCGAAGTCCAGCTCCTCGTAGCTGCACTGCAAGCCGTAAAGAATGTTGTCATTGTAGCACAAGTCGCCAAAGCCATTGGGCGAGAACACCACTTCCACTGCAATAGGGTTAACTTCGTCGTCGGTGGTAATGGATGTCGTCGATGCATCGTCGCTACAAGCCGAAAAGCACACCAGCACATAGGCCAAAAAACAACATACCCACAGGACAAAAGCAAATGTCAGTATCCGAGTTTTCATTATCCTTCGCAATAATATTGAATAATAGTAATTTCTGTCGGATGCAAAATTAAGGAATGTTACCTTATTTATAAAGAATATTGTATTTACAAATCAGTCTACATTTTCATTAATATCTGATTTACAGTTAATTATACATTAACTTTCTATAACAAAAAGTAGCATAATTCAATCAATAAGTTGTATATGTTACACCATGTATATGTATTTGCAACAAAAGAATTTGGGGAATGATATAGTTGTTGACCAGTGTTCACAAGTGTAGATTCTTTCAAATGCAGGCAAAGAATCCATTCTTGTCCCTACAAAAGTAAAAAATTTGAATTACCCATCTCTATCACGAAATCAAGCTCGCTTCCTCCTCAACCCCCTCTAGAACACACCAGCTCCGTACCTTCTC
>JAUNJD010000370.1 GCA_030523205.1 Bacteroides sp. | reverse complement strand
CTCAAAAACTCAAAACAGTATGAAATTTCGTCATTTAATATATAGCGTTTCCTTGTTCGCCCTCGGACTGACCGCTTTCTCTTCGTGTACCGACGAGATTAAGTTTGGCAATTCCTTCTTGGAAAAGGCTCCGGGCGGTGACATCACGGCTGACACCATCTTCAACGATGCCGAATATACGCGCAATTTCTTGGCAGGCTGTTATAGCCGTCAATACTACGGAATCACCTTCGCGGCCAGCTACGCCAACTCGGTGAGCGGATGGACCGGTAAGTTTGCCGGACTGACCGACTGCTTCCAGCACTACTACACCAGTACCACGGTGTATAATTACTACTATATGGGTGGACTGAACAACACGCTGAGTGGTGTGTTTGGTTTCGACGACGAATATGTTTGGGAAACCATTCGTGCTTGCCTCACGCTGCTGTACTACGTGGACCAAGTGCCCGACCTGACCGACGATGAGAAAGAGTGTATGAAGGCCGAAGCCTACTGCCTCATGGCTACCCGCTATTTCGATGCCTTCCAGTTCTATGGTGGTCTGCCCATTGTTGAAACATTGTTCGACGGTTCGGATGCTTCTTACAACTTGCCGCGTGCCACTGCCGAAGAAACGGTGGAATACATCATTAGTTTGTTGGATAAGGCTATTGCTTGCTCCGCCCTGCCTTGGGCTTACACAGGTGATGAGGCCGAGACCGAGACCGGTCACTGGACCAAGGCCGGTGCTATGGCACTGAAGTGCCGCGTACTGCAGTTTGCCGCCTCTCCGTTGTTCAATTCTTCTGAAGGTTACTACGGTGGTACGACCGAAGCCGAACAGCAGTACCTCGTGTGGTACGGTGGATATAAATCCGAATATTGGACAGAACTGAAGACTGCTTGCAAGGAATTCCTCGATGCCATCGACACCAACGGACACTACAAGCTGCTGGAAGCTACCGACCTCAACTCTGCTTGGACCAATCCGACTCCCGAACAATATCGCTTGACGTTCCGTCGTGCCTATCTGTGGGAGGGTAGCCCCGAAGTGATTCACTCGGTGCGTGTGACAAATACCAACAACAGCAAGTACAACTGGTTTACGTGGGTGAAGAACAGCCGTAATTCCTACTGTCCCACGCAGGAGTATGTAGAGATGTTCCCGTGGAGAGACGGTACGCCGTTCGACTGGGACGAAGCTGAAGCCAACAATCAGCTGGACACCATGTTCATATCGGCCGACATCAAGAGCCATGCCTTGACCAACATCGTGCTGACCCGTGACCCCCGTTTGTACGAAACCGCTTTTGTCAACGGCGTACCTACCAGCTTGAACTGGTCCACAGCGACCATGTCCGGTACTTCGTTCGAGACTTGGGTCGGTGGTGCTACTGCCGGACAGAACCCCGATACACAGACTAACAAGTTTGCTACCGGTTACTACTGCATGAAGTTCATTCTGAACACCAACGGAGCCAGTGGCGATGCCAGCGGTCTTTACATCCATTGGCCTACCATCCGCTTGGCCGACATCTACCTGATGTATGCCGAAGCCCTGTTGCAAGCTGATGGCAACTGTACCGGTGCACTGGAGTATATCAATAAGGTACGTGCCCGTGTAGGTTTGCCCAATCTGGAAGACTGTGACACGCGCTATGACTACACTTCCAATACGGAAGCCTTGCTGGAAGAATTGCTCAACGAGCGTGCCCGTGAGTTTGGTATGGAGAACATTCGCTACCTCGACATGATTCGCTACAAGCGTGCCGACCTCTTCGAGAAACAACTGCACCGCTTGGTAATGCACCGTCAGAAGCAGAACGACAGCGGCGAATGGGAAGACTACGATTCGAAGTGGTATGGCAACGACAACAAGACTGCTGATTTCCCCACACACTATCGCTACGAACGCGAGGAAATCACCGCTCCCGTCCGTCATTGGTGGACCAACGGATACGACCCCAAGTGGTACTTGGCTCCCATTCCTTCGACCGAGATTAACAAGGAATATGGAATGATTCAGAATCCGGGATGGTAAGTTCTTTTTAATGAAGAATTAAGAATGAAGAATTTTGGTGGACAAGGGAACAAGTTAACAAGACAACAAGGCAGGTCCTCGTGGCCTCGTTAACTGGTCAACTCGTTG
>JAUNJD010000095.1 GCA_030523205.1 Bacteroides sp. | reverse complement strand
AGTTCTTAAGTTTTTAAGTTTTTGGGTTCTTAAGTTTTTAAGCGCAAGTATTAACACAAAACATCCAAATTATGAAATCAATTCTGTTGCAAAAAGTAGTGGGGAGACTCTTCCCTTTGGTGGTATGTATTTGCCTTTGTGCAAGTTGTGATGACGAAACAGGCAGTGGCGACTCTCCGAACGAAGAAGAAGCCTATCCGGAGGAAACGACCACCACCAAGCGCATCGCCAGCATCACTTGTCGGTATTTGGACAATGCGGAGTTGTCCATAGGCAGTTCGGCTTACGAAAGCAAGTGGGAGCGCACCTTCAGCTACGATGCCGAGGGACGTGTGGCCCGCATCGTGTGGGAAGATGTCCCGATGTACGGTTCGGCCGAGACCCATACCATGACTTTCGACTATACCATCACGGGTGAAATTGCCATCACCGACAAAGTAACGGGTGAGTATTCCGGTGGCTATGAAAAGTCCTACGTCGCCCTGCTCAACGATGCCGGCAACGTCACCACGTTGCAAGCCGACGAAAACACCGACTCATACGATGCCTATCAGTATTTCACCTACACGGACGGCAACCGACTGACGCAGTGGAAGAACAATGGCACCTACGGCTACTATCGCCAAATGGACTACTCTTACAGCAATGGCTTGCTGACGGACTGTCAGTATTACAGCTATTCAGCCTTGGAGGAGTATGCGCTGGATGCCGACAAGGCCTATGCCAACGCCTATCCCAACAATGCCCCCATCGACATCATGGCACTGTTCGAAGATGACGATTCTCACAACTTCATGGCCTACATCGGCCGCATGGGCAAGACGAGCGACTACCTGCCCGAGGTGGTTCCCTGTTATCTGATTTACGACGATAATGATTCCAGTACAGAGATGGGCGGTTATTACGAACCGGGCGTTACGATTCAGAAGTCGTATTATTCCACTAACGAGTCCGAAGCCGATTTGTCTGTCGAATACACCTTCGATACCGACAATTGCCTGACGGAAGTCCGGACGGAGCGGGCTTACACGCTGAACCAGACTACTTATACGGTGACGGTGAGCAACGAATACATCGATCCTGATTTCCCCGAAAGAGGATACAAGTACACCACGTCCGACTATGTGACCACTACCGTCGATAGCGGCACCAACGTCTATGCGTGGACCATTACTTATGTGGAGTAGGGGAGAGTTCCTCATGTCCACCTTACCGTTTGCTTCAAAACTTGCAAACAGAACTTACGAAATCTGAAATATCGGCCTTCGGCAATCGGAATGTCGAAAATAAGTGTACATTTGCAATGCTATGAGATAATTATTTAGTAGAAACAATCATCAATTAAACAAAAATTGTAGCATGAAAAAATACACTTGCATGATAATCGCTACGGGAATCACGTTCCTGATGCTTCTGTGCAGCGGCACGTACGTAGCCGCACAACACCGCGAGAGGCCCAGACCTCCGCATTCTCCTTCCTACCGACACGATGTTCCGCCTCCTGCCGAAACGCCGCCTCCCGCCGAGGTGATTCCGCCCGACCGTATGCCGCAAGACGTGGGCTACATGAGTCGCGACGAATTCGCCATCCTATATAATAGGGTAAAGAAGAAACCCTTCAAGTCCGATAAGCTGGAGCTGGTGGAAGTGGGCAGCCTCGACAGCCGCTTCTCGTGCGAGCAGTGTGGGCGGATAATGTCGCTCTTCAGCTTCGACGACGACCGCTTGGCCGTGCTGGAACTTATGGGGCCTCACGTCGTGGACCCGCACAATGTGTCGTACATCACCCAAGTCCTCACCTTCCCTGCTTCGAGAGAGAAGGCATTGCGAATCATGGGACGGCGGTAAGCGCACCGGCTTGTTGGACATATACATCCGACGTGTGGGAAATATATATCCGGCGTGTTCCGCATATATTTCCCGCACGTTGCATCTATATCGCCCACACGTTCCGTATATATATCGCAGTCCGTGCCTAAAAAGAAAGCACATCATGGGTTCCCGGACAACCTCCCCCGAAACACTTATTCCCCCTGCCTCGCAGGAGAAAACACGGCAAGTAATGAACCGTCGTAAGCTGCCCTTATTGGAGGCCTACCGCCTTTCTGCGGCCTTCTGACGGCGGTCTGAAAACAAATTATACCTTTCTTAGCAACATTTCGGCAGGTAGGTTAACCAATTCGGCTACTCTTCATAACAATTCCCGAACGGCTCTACTCTAAGATTTTCTACATTTGCAATGCGTTTATTCCGTTTCGTTGAAGGATGCACGAAACCGACGCATACAGAACTTTGATATTAACCATTAAACAATGTACAATGAGAAAGACATTCTTTGAAAAGTGCATAAATCTGCATTTATGCCGCATTGCATTGGTAATGCTACTTCTATTACCTGCAATCAATAGCCTGAGGGCTAACCCTTCTCAAAGCAAAACCGTTTCGGGAGTTGTCACCTCTGCTACGGATGGCGAGCCACTGATTGGCGTCAGCGTGCAGGTGAAGGAAACCGCTACGGGAGGCATTACCGACATCGACGGCCGATACATGGTCTCTGCCCAAGAGGGACAGACGTTGGTGTTCTCTTACATCGGATACAAGTCACAGGAAATTAAGGTGGGGGCTTCTGCCACCATCAACGTTGTTTTGTCCGAAGACAATGAAATGCTGGAAGAAGTAGTCGTTATCGGCTACGGCGTTCAGAAGAAGAAATTGGTGACCGGTGCCACGGTGCAGGTCAAAGGCGACAACATTGCCAAGCTGAACACCACCAACCCGCTTTCGGCCTTGCAAGGTCAGACGCCGGGTGTCAACATCGTCTCTACTTCCGGTCAGCCGGGTGCCAGCATGAGCGTTACCATCCGCGGTTTGGGTACGGTGGGCAACTCACAGCCCCTCTACCTGATTGACGGTGTAGGTGGCGACATCTCCACCCTGAACCCCGCCGACATCGAGAGCATCGACGTGCTGAAGGATGCCGCTTCGGCTGCCATCTACGGTGCGCAGGCCGCCAACGGTGTTGTATTGGTGACGACCAAGAGCGGTAAGGAAGGCGTCAGCAAAATCAGCTACGACGGCTTTGCCGGTTGGCAGTCCGTTGGCCGTCAGATTCGTATGCTCAATGCATCGGAATACATGGCCATCATGGACGAGGCTCGCCTCAACTCGGGTATGTCGGTAGTAGATTGGGCTTCGCTGACCTCCATACGCGACGCCAACGGTAACATCTACGATACCGACTGGATAGACCAAGCCATCTCGAACGGTGCGCTGACCACCAGCCACAATCTTTCGTTCACGGGCGGCTCCAAGACTTCTACCTACGCCATCTCGGGCGGCTACACCGGTCAGGACGGTCTGATTGGCGGCAAGGATGTTTCCTATTATAAGAGGTATAACTTCCGCGTCAACTCCGAACACAAGATGTTCGACGGATTGGTGACTATCGGCGAGCACGTCAGCTTCGTGTGGAAGGATTCGCGCGGCATGAACACCGGTAACATCTGGAACAACAACCTGCGCAGTGCCTTCTCCGCTTCTCCTATCATCCCGGTATATGATGCCGACGGCAACTACAACTCAACGGTTGGTTCCGACTGGAACGTGAACGACGGTAACCCCTACGGAAACATGATGGTGAACCGCTACAACAATAGCAAGAACGGTGCATTGGATGCCAACGTATATATTCAGATAGAACCCATCAAGAACTTGCGGTTCAAGACCGTGTATGGCATCAGCTACGGTGCTTCCGAATACCGTTCTTATACCCCCGAGTATCAGTTTACACCGCAGACCTCCAACACCGAGGCCAAGGTGAACCAAAGCCACGGACACGGCCTGTCCATGACCTGGACCAACACCCTGTCCTACGACTTTGACATTGCCGAAGAACATCACATGAACGCCTTGATTGGTAGCGAATTGTCAACTTACGACGGCAGCAGCACCGGTGGATACAACACCAGCCTCATCTCCGGATTCAACGACTGGGAACATGCCTACCTGGACAACACCAACGGCACGGACAACAAGACGGTCAGCGGTGCACCTTACGACTCTACTCGCGGCCTTTCGTTCTTCGCCCGTCTGGGTTGGACGTGGAAGGACCGCTACATGGTGAACGCCACGATGCGTGCCGACGGCTCTTCCAAGTTTGCCGAAGGACATCGTTGGGGTTACTTCCCCTCGGTATCGGCCGGTTGGACACTGTCCGAAGAGGCATTTATGGAGCCCGTCCGCTCTTGGCTCGACTTCCTGAAGCTGCGTGTCAGCTGGGGACAGGTGGGTAACGCCAACATCAACTGCTACCAATACCTTGCTCCGGTATCTACTTCGAACACCAACTACAACTTCGGTGTTTCCGGTGGTCAGGAAGCATGGGTTACAGGTTCCTACACCAGCCGCTTGGCCAACGAAAACGTGAAGTGGGAAACTTCCGAACAGTATAACGTAGGTATCGACGCCCGTTTCTTGAACGGTCGCTTGTCGCTTACCGCCGATTGGTACATCAAGAACACCAAGGACTGGCTGGTGCAAGCTCCCGTATTGGCTACGGCCGGTACCGATGGCCCCATCATCAACGGTGGTGATGTGCAGAACAAGGGTATCGAGCTGGGCCTCTCTTGGAACGACCAGATAGGCAAGGACTTCACCTATAACGTAGGTGCCAACTTCTCGTACAACCACAACGAAGTAGGCAGCATCCCCACCGAGGACGGTATCATCCACGGTGCTACCAACGAAATTTATAGCAATGCCGAAGAGTTCTACCGTGCCGAGAATGGCCACGCCATCGGTTACTTCTGGGGCTTCAAGACGGCAGGCATCTTCCAGAACCAGCAGGAAATCAACGACTGGATTTCCGCCGGAAACGGTGTATTCCAAAGCAGCGTACAGCCGGGTGACGTGAAGTACGTGGACGTAAACCACGACGGTGCCATCGATGCCAACGACAAGGTTGACCTGGGCAACGGACTTCCCAAATACACCTTCGGCCTCAACCTCAGCATGGGTTATAAAGGCTTCGACTTGGGCTTGAACTTTACCGGTGCTGCCGGCTTCCAGATTGCACAGTCCTATCGCGACCCCGATTCCTCGCAGGGCAACTACAGCCGCCGCATCTTGGAGCGCTGGACGGGCGAAGGAACGAGCAACAAGATTCCGCGCGTCACGTATAGCAACGTGGGCAACTGGCAGTTCTCCGACCTCTACTTGCAGGACGGCGACTACATCCGCTTGCAGAACATCACGCTGGGTTACGACTTCAAGCGTCTCATCTCTTGGAAAGGTCTCTCGAAACTGCGCCTCTACGTGCAGGCTCAGAACCTCTTTACACTGACCAAGTACGACGGTATGGACCCCGAAATCGGTTCCTACAACGGTACGGACGGTAATAGTGCTGACTCATGGGTATCGGGCGTAGATATGGGTTACTACCCGCATCCCCGCACGTTCATAGTAGGTGTTAATCTTGCGTTTTAAATCATGAAAAAGAAAAGGAATATGAATACAAAACATATATTAATGATGGGTGCGCTCGCTGTGTCGGCCTTGACCTTCACATCGTGTGACGACTTTTTCGACACTTCGTCTAAGACGGACTTGAATACGGAGACTGCTTACAGCAATCTGGAGTCGGCCGAAATGGCGCTGATAGGCTGCTACGATGGTTGGCAGCGTACGATAAGCGATGCCGGTGTGGGAATGTATCTGTTGGCAGAGTTCGCCTCCGAGCAGGCTTTGGGTGGCCTCGGCCTCTCCGATGCCAAGAACAACAACGTGATTGACCAGTTCAACCTGGGCATTGCTCCCTCCTACAACGACCTCTTCAATACAGACTGGGTGAACTACTACAATGCCATATACCGCTGCAACCAGCTCATCACGCAGGAAGCAAATATCAATTGGGGTGGTGACACCGCAGCGCAGGGACGTGTGATAGGCGAAGCCCGTGCCATCCGTGGCATCCTTTACTTCGACCTTGCCCGTATGTTTGGCGATGTGCCCTTGCTGACAGCTCCTTCCGAGGACAACATTCCCCGCTCTGCGGCAAGCGAAGTTTACCAAGTTATTTTCGACGACCTCAAGTTTGCTGCCGAGAACATTCCCGCCGACGCTTATCCGCTGGAGAACCGCAACAGCAACGATGGCCGCATCACGAAGTATGCTGCTGAGGCCTTGCTGGCACGTGCTTATCTCTAT
Organism: Bacteroides sp.; assembly: GCA_030523205.1. Lineage (GTDB taxonomy): Bacteria > Bacteroidota > Bacteroidia > Bacteroidales > Bacteroidaceae > Bacteroides. Next base: position 7,660 of record JAUNJD010000095.1, on the reverse strand, counting down.
TATACGGGCTACTACGGTGCTGAGCACGCCGGTTGCACCAAGGCCGAGGCCGTGGCTGCCATCAACGACGTGGTAGAGAATGGCGGCTATGAGCTGGAAGCCAACTATGCCGACTTCTGGATGCCCTCTTGCACCACCGACGGTTCGAGCGGTGGCGAGTATGGCTGGAATACGACGTATGCCGGCAAGTGGTACGATGGTTCCACTTGGCAGGCAGGCCAAGGCAGCCTCTCCAAGGAAATCGTGCTCAATCTGAAGATGAATACCACTCACGACTATAACGGCAACGGCGACGGACTTACCTTCTCCGTTTATCTGGGTCCCCGTAACAAATGTGCCACCAGCGTATGCATCGCCAGTGGTTGGGGCGCTTGTCCGGTCACTCAGGCTTTTGTTGACCAGTACGAGGAAGACCCCCGCTTCAGTGCTTGCGTATGGAGCTGCGACGAGGCAGGCTTTGAGGCCGACCTTACCGATACGTATGAATATACCGGTTACTACACCCGCAAGTATGCCCCCATGTGCTTTGCCGACGGTACCCGTCAGGAAGTTGGCTTCCAACTGGGCGAGCAGCACATGAACATCACCTACTATCAGGACTACACCATCATGCGCTATGCCGACGTACTGCTGATGCACTCCGAGCTGAACGGCACGGCCGACGGCTTGAACGCTGTCCACCAACGTGTATATCCGGGTGAATCGCTGACATACAGCCTTGAGAACATTCGCAACGAGCGTGCCATTGAGTTGGCCTTCGAAGGCGTACACTACTGGGACTTGATGCGTTACGAGAAAGACGGTGCTTACGCTGCACGTGTCATCGCTGCCGCACAGAACGGCGCACAGGTGACCAATGGCGGTGTAGCTGCTACCACTACGTTTACCGAAAGCAACTTTACTTCGAAGAAGGGTCTGATGCAGATACCTAACACGCAGATTACACTTTCGGGCAGTGTGCTTACTCAGAATGCCGGTTGGTAAGCATTGGTTATAAACTCAAAATTAGTAAAGATATGAAATTCAATTATTGCATATATTCGCTTATTGCAAGCGTGCTGATGGTATTCGCGGCTTGTACGCCCGACGAATACGAGATGGGCAAGAAGACATACGCTTCCGAGGATTTGGTGCAAGGCCTGGCATTTACGGTGACGCCCGATGCCAGCGACCCCAATACGATACATTTGCAGTCGCTCCTTTCGGGTGTCACTCCGCTGTGGGAGACCCCTTCGGGACGTTCTCAGGCAACTTCTTTGGACTTGGAACTGCCGTTCGAGGGTGAGTACGAAGTGACGTTTGGTGTAGAGACACCGGGTGGCGTGGTCTATGGAGCGCCTTATACGTTTACAGTGGTTGGCAACAACTTCAATATGCTGAGTGATGAAAAGTGGTCCAACTTGGCCGGTGGTGTAGGCAAGACCCGTAAGTGGGTGCCCATCGACAAGGACTACGGCATTGGCCGTTGCACGGGCCCTATCATGTACATGAATCCCGACGACGTGAAGAATGATGGCTCGGGCAGCACCGACTTGATATTCGGCAGCGATAACTGGGCACCCAACTGGGATCCGGGCATTCAGTCTTGGCTGGTTCCGGAAGGCGACCCCTACTTTGACTCTTACATGACTTTCGGATTGGATGCAGCCAATGGCTGTACAGCTGAAGTATTCCGTAACGATGCCAGTGGTGGTACGCTGATGAATGGTAAATTTACGCTGAACCTTTCCGACTCCAAGCGACCAAACATCACCTTTACCGACTGCTACTCGCTGCACAATGCCGGTTTCGACGAAGTATGTAGCAACTACACGCAGGAAATCAAGATTATCGAACTGACTCCTTATCTGCTCCAAATTGCAACCATGCGTACCAACAGCGAAGGTGCTTGGTGGATTATCTGGAACTTCATCTCCGAAGAAGCCAAGAATGACCCCTCCATCATTCCGTCCGACGATATAGACGTGATAGAACCGAGCGAAGTACAGCTGCCTACCATCGAAGACTTGGAGACGAAGCTGTTCACCACCGACATCAACGGTGTGACCTACGTGGGCAACGAGATGCGTTTCCTCATCAACGACGAAGAACCTTACGACTGGATGTGGTGGAACGGTGGATCTTCGGCATGGGAAAGCGTGGTTAATGGCAACTATGGCACTACTTGGGCACCGGCAGCCGGCTCCGAAATCGAAGACTTTGAGTTGGTTCTCAGCAAGTCCGGCGACACTTATAAGTGGGACGACGGAACGAATAGCGGTAACCTAATTATTGGTGAGAATACGCTGACGTTTACCGATAGCAGTGGCAATCCGGCCGAAGTAACCTTCTTGACAGCTACGGGCGATAGCCGCACGGTAGAGGTAAAGGGCAGTGAATTTACGGTATTGGCTTGCGACGCTGCAAGCAGCCTTCAAATAGGCGTGCCTTCCTCAACGAATGCCAAAGGCGATGTAAATACATACTTGTGTGTGAACTTAGATTATAAGCCGGTTTCCGATAACAGCGGTCCTACGGAGATTGCCGTAGATGCCAGCAAGGTAGAAGTCATCTTTGGTGATGGCAATTCCGACCGCCTGCGTCTGCAATTCTACAACTCATGGGGTGGTGCCAACGAATGCTTGGACATCACGAAGGTGAAGCTGAAGAAGAATCAGGTACTGACCATCCAATACAAGGTGCTCAGCGGTATCACGTGGAACGAGGGTGCAGCACCCAAGACGGTCATCATGGAGAACAAGATTGGCAATTCGTTCGAGGACGATTGCTACAACCTCTCTTATGCCGCCAACTTCGACACGACTGCCGGAGCTACGCAAACCGTTACGCTGACCAACACGACCAGCTCTACGGTAACCTTTGAAACCGATTGCTGCCTCGTTGTCGGCATTCAGAACAAGGGACTTGCTACCGTGGAAATGAACGAAGACGGCAGCCCCAACGTAACGATTGATATTGTTTCGATGACCATTGAATAATCACACATTAAAGAATTTGATATATGAAGACAAAAATATATTTAGGAATTCTGTCACTCGTCTTGGGGCTCGCGGTAGCCTCATGCGAGGATGACGACTACGCGATTAACACGACTCCCGTGTTGACAGAATCGTCAGTGGTGACCGGCTCGTCCGACGTGACGGCCACTACCGCCACCTTGCACGCTACGGTTGCCGGACTGGACGGCTTGGCAACCAGCTCTTATACCACAGGCTTCTATTACGGAACGTCGCAGGACAATCTGAACGAGAGCACCACGGCTTCGTATGCCGATGGCGCGTTCAGTGCCATCCTCAGCGGCCTGACCAACAATTCTACATTGTACTATCAGGCATACGTCTGCCTGCAAAGCAAGGTCTATTACCGTGGCGAGGTGAAGAGCTTGGTGACTACCAATGCTCAGGTGGCTACGGTGGATGCTACCGGCGTTGACCATGTTCAAGCCATATTGGGCGGTACGGTGACCGATGCCCCGAGCGATGCCACTTGTGGTATTGTCATCACTACGCTGTCTGCCGATGCCGAAACAGTACGCGGTGGTTTGGTTCTGGAAAATGCGTCATTGACCAGTAGTTACAGCATCACCCGTGCCGGATTGCTTCCGAACACGCAGTATTACTACGCAGCTTACCTGGATCTGGGTAGCGGTGTGGTGTATGGCGATGTAAAGACCTTTACCACAGATGAATATGACTTCGACCTCGATAACGACTTGGTGGATCTGGGCTTGTCCGTAAAGTGGGCACGCTTCAACATCGGTGCTACGACTGAGACGGGGCTGGGCGGTCTTTTCGCATTTGGCGATACGAGCGGTTGCTTGCCGAGCATCGACCCTGCCGACTATGCTTCGGCCGATACCTATAAGACGGCAAAAGACTTGGCCTATCTGGCTACCGACGGACGTGCCACATTGCCGACTGCTGACGATTTCGAAGAACTGTTCTCTCTCTGTACCAAGGAATGGACAGAAGTGGACGGTGTGCAAGGCTATAAGCTGACGGGACCGAACGGCAATTCCATCTTCTTACCGGCTGCCGGTTCGCGCGTGGCGCACGAAGTGACCGACGAGGGTGTCATGGGCTACTATCTGACGGGTACGGTGAATCCTTCCAATTCGGAGTTTGCCGTTAACTATCAGTTCAATGCCAGCACGGGCACCAAGGCAACAGCAGCCGTTTATCAGGCTATGTCAGTGCGTGCCGTCTCTACGGCCAAGAACGTTCCGTTCAACCGCGAACTGTTATATACTAAGTGGTACTTGGACAACGGTCAGGACGGTGAGCAACACGTATTCGAAGGCCCGTTCACGCAATGGGGCGTAACCGACACTTGGGCCACGGTGAGCAACGGTCAGCCCAACATCGAACAGTCAATCCACTGGGAGATGGGCACGAACAACGGCTGGATAGGCTATACCTACGGCGTTGACTACGGCTATATGGAGTTCTTGGAAGACGGCACTGTCAACATCCACCGCCTGACGGACGATGGCACGGCTACCGACGAGACCGGTACATACACGATTGACGAAGAAAACAAGGTTATCGACATCGATATCAACGTGCTTTGCGCCAACACATGGATTAGCACGAAGAGCGGTAAACTGAACATCTTGTCGATGACAAGTGATGGCTTGCAGATAGCGTTGCCGGCCGATGACACCTACGCCTATTCGCTCAACTACTACAGCCAACGCAAGGCCGATGCCGATGCGAAGATTCCGGTGTCCTTGCTCTGTGTAGGCTCTGATTGGGCCGGCACTTGGGGAACGATTGTCGACAATATCACTCCGGCTACATTGGACGGTCAGCACACCTTCACCTACGAAGGCGCTTGCAACGGTGCGATGGTATTTACGCTCGACTTCCAGACGCTGATGTCGAAATATCCCAATGCCTTTGTCCGCATTGACGATATTAAGTGCGACGGCACATCCATTCCGTTCGATGCCAACCACTTCTTCTATGGCGACATCGAGAACAACGGTAACTACCGCATCGAGTTGTTCAACATCTGGGGCAAAGGCTCTTCCAATGGCAGCGTGGTCAACAGCCCGTTCAGCAATTCGCAGAATGTAGGCTCCGATCCGGCATTCAACTTTAGCTCTACGTTGCAGATTACCTACACCATCTCGACGCAGTTCACAGGCTCGTTTACGCCTAACGTTGTAACCATCAATCCTTCGTGGGGCGGTACATGGGGCTACAACCAAGGTGCTACGCTCGAAATTGCATTGGTCGAGAACCAATATACGATTACCAATCCGTCGTTCGACATCACGTATGTACCTTCTACGGATGCAGACCACTCAGCCGGTTCCATCATGACCTTTATTGAAGTGGGCGATTTGTTTGGTTTCTTCCCCGGAACACACGCTACATTGGACAATCTTTACTTGGATGGCACGGAAGTGACAGGCTTTGATGCGACGAAGGTGGTTGATACCTCTGAAGGAGCAAAATATCGTCTGGAGCTGTGGAACTGCTACGGTGCAACGAAGACCAGCGGTTGTGCATTCGGCACGCCCGACGGCGATGTCATCAAGGAGCTTGCCTTCAGCAGCTCGATGCAAGTGAAGTTCACCTTCCAAAGCCTGTTTGCTGTGCCCGAATGGTAACTAGTTTGAACGAAAAACAATTCTTATATGAATAGATTTAAAACTTATCTTTTGCTGCTGGCTGCCTTGTTTGGCTTCTCATTGGCAGCTTGTTCCGACGACGATGATGCCACTAATGTAGTGACGGAAACGAAAATGTACCCCGAAGACTCCATGTCTTTCGTGAAGGGTGGTGAGACAAAGACGCTTTCAATCCTTTCTCCCGTCACTCCGCAGGTGACGAGCAATGTCACTTGGTGTACGGTGACATACGTGAGCGTGACCGAAAGAGGAACGTATTCTTATAATGTGACGGCAACCGCCAACACCGATACCGACGAACGTAGCGGACAGATTTCTGTCACCGCCGGTAGCTTTAGCAAGACGATAGCCCTGACGCAAGCGGCTGCCGACGGATTGGTCATCGGCCAAACGTCTTATACGGATATTCCGGCTGCCGGTCAAGACATCACCGTGCAGCTGACTTCCAACGGAGACTATAAGGTGAGCATCGATGCCAGCTGGATTACCCAAACAACGACCCGCGCCATGACGTCTTCGACGGAGACCTTCCATGTAGCCACCAATTACGAGACGTCTGCCCGCACAGGCACGATTACCTTCACCTTGGGCGACCTGACGCAAGCCGTCACCGTTACCCAGTTGGCAGGCGAACCGGCCGATATGCCGAGCGATGCCAAGACCTTGGCTGCCAAGATTTATGCCGGCATCAATATCGGCAATACGCTGGAGGCCACGTCGGGCGAGACGAGCTGGGGAAATCCTGCCGTGAACGCCACTTACATTGCCGGCCTGAAGGCTTTGGGCTTCAATGCGGTACGTATCCCTTGCGCTTGGAGCAACCATCTGTCCAACGAGAGCACTTACGAGATTGACGCTACTTGGCTGGAGCGTGTGTCCGAGGTGGTAGGCTATTGCGTTTCCAACGATATGTATGCCATCGTCAATATCCACTGGGACAACGGTTGGCTGGAAGACAACATCCTGGCCGGATACAGCGAGGAAATCAATGCGAAGCAGAAAGCCCTGTGGACGCAGATTGCCAACAAGTTGAAGGGATTTGACGAACATCTCCTCTTTGCCGGTACCAACGAGCCGGGCATGAACGAAACCAGCTCCAATACTGCCCTGATGACGGAGACGGCCATAAAGACCATTATGGCTTACCAACAGACTTTCGTGGATGCCGTGCGCGAGACGGGTGGAAACAATTCCTTGCGCTGTCTGATTGTTCAGGCACCGGCTACCCGCATCGACGATGCTGTGGGCGGTGTATATGCCTTCCCCGACGATGAGGCCGATTCGCGCCTGATGGTGGAGGTTCACTACTACGAACCTTATCCGTTCTGTCTGATGGAGCAGGATGCCGACTGGAGCGCCACCTTCTGGTATTGGGGTTCCGACAATCATGTCAGTGGTTCCGGACACAACGCCACTTGGGGCGAAGAAAGCTATGTGACCGAACGCTTCGAATCCCTGAAGACCTACTATGTTGACAAGGGCTATCCCGTGATTATCGGCGAATACAGTGCCATGAAGCGTACCACGAGCAGCTACTCCGATTTGGACCAAGACAAGCACAATGCAAGCCGTGCTTATTGGAACAAGGTTGTTACCCGCGAAGCCAAGAACCACGGTTGCGTGCCCTTCTATTGGGAGACCGGTACCGACATTAACCGTGCGAACGGCACCGCCAAGGAGGAATATGCCATCAACGGCATCATGGAAGGTGCTGCCGCCGGAACATATCCTTATTGAGCTTTATCGCAAGATATATCCTTTGAATCGAATTTGCGTTTTCATAGGGATTAGATATTTATATAGGTTTTTTTTTGATTGGTTTAGGGAGGAGCGTCCTGTGAAGGAAGCCCCTCCCTCATTTTTCATCCCCCTCAGTTTGTCCGAAAGCTCTGAGCATACTTACAAAAAGACATTTATAGGCACGGATTACACAAATTTTCACGGAGGATTCTTAGAGAAGACAGTGCTTATCCGTGTCATCCGTGCCTAAAAGAAAGCACATCCTGAGTTTTCGGACAGTCT
>JAUNJD010000369.1 GCA_030523205.1 Bacteroides sp. | reverse complement strand
TCATTCTTCATTTACGAAGTGAGGCACGCCATGGCCAGACTGTAATACTTCGACAAGCCGGAGTCACTACGCGAAGGCAGTACGACGGGGCATACCGGTCCTTGCAGCAGTCCTGCCATGTCGGCATGAGAGAAGAGGGAGACGGCCTTGTAGAAGGCGTTGCCCGACTCGATGTTAGGGAAAATCAGCACATCGGCCTCGCCGTTGATGGGTGAGGCTATGCCCTTGATGTCGCCGCTCGTCTTCTCGCAAGCCGTCTTCACGTCCAGCGGTCCGTCGATGATGACATTGCCAAACTCGCCTGCCTCGGCCAGCTCCACGATGTTGACGTAGTCCAGCGAATGGGGGAACTTGGCACTGACCTTCTCCGTACAATGTATCAGGGCGATGCGGGGTTGCTCGATGCCGAAGTGATGGCACGTGCAGATAGCATAGTTTATCATCTCGATGCGTTGCTGCAAGGTGGGTCGCGGTATGACGGCAGCGTCGGAGAAGAACAGCAGCTTGTCGTACGTCGGAATCTGCATCACGGCCAAGTGCGTCAGCACCTTCCCCTTGGGCAGCAATCCCTTCTCCTTATCTAAGATGGCATGAAGCAGGTTGTCCGTATTGATGATGCCCTTCATCAAAATATCGGCACCGCCTTCACGGACGATGCGTACAGCCTGACGGGCTGCTTCGTCGGGGTCGGGCACGTGCAGCGTATGTACGAATTGGGGATATTGCTTCAGGGCAGGATACTTATCAAGCAGGGCCGCGTCGCCAATCATCAGAAACTCGGCGATGCCCTCGTCCAGTGCGCGGGCTATGGCATACTCCGTATGGGAGTCGTTGGCACAGACCACTGCTATGCGCTTCCGCTTGTTCAGCGTCTTCAAGTGTGCCGTCAGTTGACTAAAGTTCCGAATAGGTTCCATAATGTTAGATTTTATACAAGGGAAAGGCACCCTCTGACGAGATGCCACTTACTTCCTACAAATATCCGAAAAAAGGATGATATAGTAGGTATCTGACACGTAAAATTTCAATTGTTTAATATCATTCTGTCAGCCGACCGACAAAGGAGCATATCGGAAGACGGGGCGTCCGTGCAGCCACGCCGTGGGATTACACAGATTAACACAGCACGGCTAGTTTCTTAAAAATCCGTGTGAATCTGTGTAATATGTAGCGATTTGTGTACTTTTGCAAAAAATACGAAGAAAGCATATATATGAGTCAGCTGATTTATCCTCCCAGCCTGCAAGCAGGCGACCGCGTCATCATCCTCTCGCCTTCGGGAAAAATAGACAAGAATTTCCTGAAGGGAGCCAAGAAACGGCTGGAATCGTGGGGACTGAAAGTTTCCCTGTCTACCCATGCGGGCAGCTCGCACGGCACATACGCAGGCAGCATCCGCCAACGCCTGAACGACCTGCAAGAAGCCATGGACGACGAGAAAGCCAAAGTCATCTTTTGTAGCCGAGGCGGATACGGAGCCGTACATCTGGTAGATAAGCTGGACTTCACCAAGTTCCGCCAGCACCCTAAGTGGTTGGTAGGCTTCAGCGACATCACCGCCTTGCACAATGTGTTCCAGCAGAATGGTTTCGCCTCGCTGCACGCCCCCATGGCACGCCACCTGACGGTGATGCCCGAAGACGACCCCTGCACGCAGTTCCTGAAGTCGATACTCTTCGGCCGGATTGCTCCGGAAGATGACGGGAAGGAGCTCTGCTACACCACCCCCGCACACAAGCTGAACCACAAGGGTACATGCACCGGCACATTGCGCGGTGGCAACCTAGCCGTGTCCTACGGCCTGCGTGGCACTCCTTACGACATACCGGCCGAAGGCACCATCCTCTTCATCGAAGACGTGGGCGAGCGTCCGCACGCCGTAGAGCGGATGATGTACAACCTGAAGCTGAGCGGCATACTCGGCAAGCTGTCCGGCCTCATCATCGGGCAGTTCACCGAATACGAAGAGAACAAGTCATTGGGCAAAGACCTGTACGGTGCCTTGGCCGACTTGCTGAAAGAATACGACTACCCCATCTGCTTCAACTTCCCCGTGGGCCACGTAGATTACAACGTACCGCTGATAAACGGAGCCGAAGTCAAGCTGGAGGTAGGCAGGAAGGAAGTTAAGCTGACCCTTCCAATCGTGGCAA
>JAUNJD010000094.1 GCA_030523205.1 Bacteroides sp. | reverse complement strand
TCTTCAACTACCTTAACATTGGCTCTTTCATTATCTTGCAGAGAGTTAAACAGACGCATTAAAGTTGCAACATTCGATATGTTTTTATTGCGAGCACAAATACTCTTAATTCGCACCGCTGCATTATGCCATTCATATTGTGATGTTTGCAAACCTACTCGCTGATCTATCAATTTCGTAGAATAATCTATGCAAAATTTCTCAAACTCGTCTATAACTTTTTTAGGCGCAACTATCATACACTCCTCTCCAGCTGACGGTTTATAGGCCTTAAACGGCCCATCTTTCGAGGGATCGAACAAATTATAATCGCGCATTATCTTTTGGCGAAACTTGGTCAAAGTGCGAGTATTCTCATCTGTTGCACTAAGGCCTTCGCCGTTCATATTGTTACGCAGATAGTGCAACAACAAATCTGTAGGAGAAAAGAACAGCCATCGTGAATTGAAGCTATCAGGATTAGTCAAATATTCTATTTGCTCAGTACTTAATGGTGCCTCATAATCTTCCAGAGCCTTTTTTGATAAGAGAAACTTTAAGCGTTGTATCATAGTTGTTGTTTTGCCGGTACCTGGACCACCTTCTATTACAATAGGCACACCGTCGTATATGTGAGAGCGTTTAGCGTCTTCCTGATAAGGGTCAAGAAGATGCTGAGAACGCAAAGTTACATTCTTTCTGAGGAATGATTTTACAGAATTTATTCGTCGATTTGTTTCGCTTATAGATTCTTCAAGGCGTTTTATATCCGCCAATCGCTGACGTTCCTCATCCTCTTTTTGTCGCCTTATAGCTTCCAAACGTTCCTGTTCTTCTTTCTCCGCACGTTCTTTAGCTTCTTTTTCTTCAAGAGCTTTCCGGACTGCAGCCAATCGTTCTTGTTCTTCTTTTAGTTTTTGCAGTTCTTTCTTTTTCTTAATCAGCTCTTCTTGCTCCTCTTTCTTAACCTTCAATAAATCGGAAAGATTCTGAAATCTATAGCAATTGGGGTCACCAGCCATACGGATTTCTATTTCTTTTGCTCCACTAATACATGGCGAATAAACAGAACGGCTATGGATAGTAACTCCTATATCATTTATCGTCTTTGTTATTGTCCGTTGGGTATAATGGTATGTGCCCTGATATGCCTTGGTGAGAATTCCTCCTAATTTAGTGTTCTTGTATACAGGCTGTCCATCTTTTCCCTCTAAAGTAGTTTTGGTTCCTGTCATAGCATAAACGCCACTTCCTACAAAATCCCTTTGTTTTTGCAGCCCACGCGTATTTTCAAAATTAGTCAACCAACATATTTGCTTAGAAGATCCTTTATCTGTTTCGAATGTACAACAAGCTCTTGCAAAAGCTCTATTGGTCAAATGCTCTTTTGCTTCTAACTTTAAATGAAAATCAATTGACGAAGCAATTGTCTCTAAACTTTCCTTGTGTATTTTTTTACTCATTACTATTAAAATAAGGTATTATAAATAAGAAGCAGCTTACCAAAGTCATAAAGCCACTTGATTTAACGGGCTATACCTATACCACTGTTACATAGTTTGCTGCTTTTGTAAATTTCTTAGCAAAATATATAATTCATGCAAATAAATTTAGTTGCAGAAAAATAAAGATTTGCCAAGTATATGCGATTTAATTGTACAAACATACAACTTTTATTAATAAAAAGGTGAAATTGGTAGGGAAATGTTACAAAAGAGGCTAATCACCCTATCTGAATGAATCATTATGCGTGCCGGTATCAATCAAATACAATAGCAATTCGTCGTTTGCATAACTCCAAACCAGTAACCAATCCGGCTGGATGTGGCATCCATGCACCCCTCATAGTCACCATGAAGCGGATGATTCTTGTATTTCCTTGGTAACTTTTCACCGTTGGCAAGTATAGAGATAACTTCTTCAAGGCATTTCATATCCAACCCTCTACGGATACATCTCTTATAGGATTTCTTGAAACGCTTTGATAACCGGATCTTATACATAATCTATGAATTTAGGTAATTCATGACTTCTTCTACGCTGTCGAACGTTTCTACATTTCCCTCCTTTATGTCACGAATGGCTAAATCCAATTCTGTACGCTTTGTCTTATCTGTGGGCTTCTTCTTAGCAATCCACCCCATTTTCTTGGCCAACTCCTTCAGCAGTTTTACATCTGAAGCGGGAAGTTGAACATTTACGGTTTCCATCGTCAATACATTCGCATCCATATCTTTCCTTGTTTATATCAATAGTACAAATATACAGAATTTTATATTAAAATCAACTGTCTTATTCCACTTCTTTTCTCTCCGTCGCATATTCGTAGAAGACTGTATTGTCACGAAATCTCCGGCAAGCTATTTCCGTTAATTTTTCGATAGAGGTCGAGGGCGAAGACATCCGTCATGCCCGAGATGTAATCCAATACCGCCTGTACTCGTTCGTAGAGTGCAGGCGCTTTTATGTTGTATTGGCTCGATACGCGGTTGATGAGCAGTTGCGAATAGGCCTTTTCGGGGGAGCGGACGGCTTCAATCATGAGGTCGAGTAGGGTGCTGATGATGCGGAAGCCGGCTAGCTCGATGTCCAGCACGTCGCGCGAGCGGTAGATTTTGGCCAGCGACACTTCGGCACAGCGACGGTAGGCCGAAGCGGCGGGTTCGTTGATGTGGGCGATGAGGCTTCCACTGAACGTACCTTCCAGTATCTCGTCTTCGTGGGCGAGGAAGGCCTGTGTACATTCCTTTATCAGTTGCCCGATGACACTGGAGCGCAGGTAGGCTATCTGTTCGTTGACGTCGCTGACTATCTTTAGCGTTTGGAGGCGGTGCGCCTGCCGTTCGCTGTCGAAGAAGGACAGCAGCAGTTCCTGCGTCTCGCGCGTGGTGAGAATCTTCAGCTTGTGGGCGTCTTCGATGTCCATCATCTGGTAGCAGATGTCGTCGGCGGCTTCTACCAAATAGACCAGCGGGTGACGGGCATACTTCAGCGGACTGTCGCTCAGTTTCTTCATACCTAGCTCGTCGGCTATCCGGCGGAAACTCTCCTCTTCGGTGGTGAAGAAACCGAACTTGGACTTTCGCCCTGCCAAGGTGGAGGCAAACGGGTACTTCACGATGCTGGCCAGGGTGGAGTAGGTCAGTACGAAGCCTCCCTTGCGGCGGCCTTCAAACTGATGGGTCAGCAGACGGAAGGCATTGGCGTTGCCCTCGAAGTGGGTGAGGTCTTCCCATTGCTCGGGTGTCAGATGCTCCTTCAACTCCATGCCTTTGCCCTCGGAGAAGAAGGTGGAGATGGCCCGTTCGCCCGAGTGCCCGAAGGGGGGATTGCCTAGGTCGTGAGCCAGACAGGCGGCCGATACGATGGAGCCTATCTCAGGCAGGTAGGAGTGCTGCAACTCCGGTTGGTGCTGCAAGATGGCCTTGGCCACGTCGTTGCCCAGCGAACGGCCTACGCACGACACTTCGAGGCTGTGCGTCAATCGGTTGTGCACGAAGATGCTGCCCGGCAGAGGGAACACCTGTGTCTTGTTCTGCAAGCGGCGGAAGGGGGCGGAGAATACGAGACGGTCGTAGTCGCGTTGAAATTCAGAGCGGTTTTCGTGGCGTTCTTGGTGGAATTCTTCCAGTCCGAAACGCTTGGCAGATATCAGTGTAGGCCAGTTCATCATGTCAGTTTCTTATTATTTAACTGCAAATGTATGACTAATTTGCTTCAAAAACTGTATTTTCGCCCAATTTATTACTTGATCCTAAAAAGTGACTATCATCATGGAATGTCAAATCATCAATAAATCAAAGCATCCCCTTCCGGCTTATGCCACCGAATTGTCTGCCGGCATGGACATCCGTGCCAATCTCTCCGAACCCATCCGTTTGGCTCCCTTGGCCCGTTGTTTGGTGCCTACGGGGCTGTACATCGCCCTTCCCGCAGGCTTCGAGGCGCAGATACGCCCGCGCAGTGGTTTGGCACTGAAGAAGGGCATCACGGTGCTCAACTCCCCCGGAACGATAGACGCCGACTATCGCGGCGAGGTCTGCATCATCCTTGTCAACCTCTCTGCCGAAGAATTCGTGATAGAAGACGGCGAACGCATTGCCCAGATGGTGATAGCCCGCCACGAGCAGGTCAGTTGGCTGCAAGTGGACGTGCTGGACGAGACGGAGCGCGGGGCGGGAGGCTTCGGGCATACGGGAAAGAAATGAGGAGGAATTTTAAATTTTGAATTTTGAATTTTAAAGTTCGGAGTTCTATTATTTAAGATTTCAATCATTTCGGTTTTCAGACATCAAGATTCAATAAATCCCCAAAGATGAAACGTATCAAACTGATTATATTGCTTTTGCTGTGCTCGTGGTGCTGCCCTTCGTTCGGGGCGGTGATGGGCGAGGCGGCAGGCTTGACGGACGGGGCAACATCCGCTATGGCCGTCAACGTGGCTGCCCATAAGCAAAAGAAGAAGAAAAAGGCTCGCAAAAAGAAGCAAAAGAAGCAAAAGGAACAAGATGTCCCTCAGGCTCCCGTGCTCAGCGAGGAGCAACAGCGTAAGTACGACTACTACTACCTCGAAGCCATCCGGCTGAAGATGCAGAACGAATACGATGCCGCCTTCGAGCTACTGCAACATTGCCTCGAAATCAATCCGTGTGCTTCGTCGGCCCTCTACGAGCTGGCGCAATACTATGCCTACCTCAAGCAGCAGTCGCAGGGATTGGATGCCTTGGAGAAGGCTGTGCGCTACGCACCCGACAATTACTGGTACAGCCAAGCCCTTGCCGGAATGTATCAGCAGCAGAACCAGCCCGATAAGGCCATCGCCTTGCTGGAGGACATGACCACGCGCTTCCCCCTCAAGCTCGACCCCCTCTACACGTTGCTCGACATTTACCACCGTCAGGCCGACTACGACCAAGTGCTCGGCACCCTCAACCGCTTGGAACAGAAGACGGGCAAGAGCGAACAAATCAGCATGGAAAAGTTCCGCATCTACCTGCAAAAGAAGGACGACAAGCAGGCCTTCAACGAGATAGAAAGTCTGGTGGCCGAATATCCGCAGGACTTGCGCTATCAGGTGATTCTGGGCGACGTCTATCTGCAAAACGGCAAGCAGAACGAAGCCTACACGATGTATCGCAAGGTGCTGGACGAAGAGCCGGACAACGCCATGGCCATGTACTCGCTGGCCTCTTACTACGAAGAAACAGGGCAGAAGGAACTGTACGACCGACAGCTGGACTCCTTGCTGCTGAACCGCAAGGTGGAGCCTGCCACGAAGCTGACCGTCATGCGGCAGCTGATAGTGCAGAACGAACAGGCCGGCGGCGACAGCATACGCATCATCAACCTCTTCGACCGCATACTGGAGCAGGATCCCGAAGAGGCCGACCTCCCCATGCTCTATGCCCAATACCTACTCTCGAAAGGCATGAACCAAGAGTCGCTGCCCGTGCTCAGGGTGGTGCTGAACATCGACCCCACCAACACCGCCGCCCGCATGATGCTGCTGGGCGATGCCATCCGCAAGGAAGACTACAAGGGCGTCATCAGCCTGTGCGAGGCCGGAGTGGAATCCAACCCCGATATGCTGGAGTTCTACTTCTACCTGGCCATCGGCTACAATCAGGCGGGGCGCACCGACGATGCGCTGACCATCAGTCAGAAGGCCTTGACCCACGTCACCAAGGACAGCAAGCCGGAGGTCATCTCCGACTTCTACACCATCATAGGCGATTCCTACCACTCCAAGAACATGAATGCCGAGGCATACGCCGCCTACGACTCGTCGCTGGTATATAACCCCGACAACTACGGTGCGCTGAACAACTATGCCTACTACCTGTCCTTGGAGCGTCAGCATCTGGACAAGGCCGAGGAGATGAGCTACAAGACCATCAAGGCCGAGCCCAACAACGCCACCTACCTCGATACGTACGCCTGGATTCTGTTTGAGAAGGGCAACTATGCCGAAGCCCGCATCTACATAGACGATGCCATGAAGAACGACGGAGCCAAGAGCGCCGACGTGGTGGAGCATTGCGGCGACATCTACTACATGACGGGCGACGTGGCCGGTGCATTGACGTACTGGAAACAGGCGCAGGCCATGGGCAGCGAATCAACCACCCTGAAGGAGAAGATAGCCCGCAAGAAGTTTGTCCGAGGCAAGAAATGAATTGTATGGAAAGTATATATAAGGAGGTAAAGTATGAAAGCATATAATGTATATAAAGGAGGCTGTGGCAACGCGAGGACGCATCTTCACTCTGCGTTCCTGCTGTGCGGCTTCCTGCTGTTGCTGCTCGGTTTGGGTAGTTGTAGCACCTCGCGCCGTGCTTCTACGGCCGATGCCTACCTCTCGTCGAAGGTGAAGCTGACAGTGCCCAACAAAGACGCCTCGCTCACGCTGAACGGCACCATGAAGCTGAAGAGCGGCGAGCGTATGCAGTTGTCGTTCCTCATGCCGATACTCCGTTCGGAGGTGGCGCGTATGGAAGTCACCCCCGACGAAATTCTGCTGGTTGACCGTATGGGCAAGCGTTACGTGCGAGCCACCCGTGCCGAACTGAAAGGCCTGCTCCCCAAGAAAGCCGACTTTGCCCATCTGGAAAAGCTGCTGTACAACGCTTCCAAAGCCAACGGCACGAAGGCCCTCGAAGGGAAAGACCTCGGCCTGCCCAAGCTGGAGAAGTGCCGCATCGAACTGACCGATTTCTCCGACAAACCCTTCTCGATGTCGGCCACCGAGCTATCGTCCAAGTACAAGCAAGTGCCGCTGGAGGAACTCTTAGTCATGCTGGTCGGACTACTGAATTGACAATTAACAATTGACAATTAGCCATTAATTAACCTCCTCGTAGCCTCGTCAACTTGTTAACTCGTCAACTAACTTAAAAACTCAAGAACTCAAAAACTTAAAAACTCAAATGAAGCATCTGCTCTGTCTCCTCTTCGGCCTCCTCTGCCTGACGGCTCCGCTCCTTGCTCAGTCCAACAAGCTGATTAAAGAACTGGAGGGAAAGCGTGGCGACCTGCAAAAGCAGATAGCAGAAACCGAGTCGCTGCTCAAGAGCACCAAGAAGAACGTGGGCAGTCAGCTGAACAGCCTTGCCGCCCTGACCGGACAGATAGAAGAACGCAAGCGATACATACTGGTGCTCAACAACGATGTCGAGACCGTAAGCCGCGAAATCAACACCCTCTCCCGCCAACTCACCGCCTTGCAACGCGACCTGAAGGAGAAACGCCGCAAGTACGACGCCTCCGTGCAATACCTCTATAAGAATCGCTCCATCGAAGAGAAACTGATGTTCGTCTTCTCAGCCAAGAACCTGACGCAGACCTACCGCCGTATGCGCTACGTGCGCGAGTATGCCACCTACCAGCGCTTGCAAGGCGAGGAAATCATGAAGAAGCAGGAGCAGGTGCGCGCCAAGCAGGCCGAACTGCGGCAGGTGAAGGCCGCCAAGGAAGCCCTGCTGAAAGACCGCGAAGAAGAGAAGGCCAAACTGGAAACGCAGGAGAAGCAGAAGCGCACCCTCGTAGCCAACCTGCAAAAGAAGCAGAAAGGCCTGCAAAACGAGATAGCCAAGAAGCGTCGCGAAGCCAACCAACTGAACGCCCGCATCGACCGCCTCATTGCCGAAGAGATAGAGAAGGCCCGCAAGCAAGCCGAAGAAGAAGCCCGCCGCGAAGCCGCCCGCAAGAAGAAGGAAGCCGGCAAGTCGGACAAGGCATCGGCCTCCTCGTCCTCCACCTCGTCCGGCAAGTCGAAGGCCACGCCGCTGGAGGCTTACTCCATGAGCAAGGCCGACCGCGAGCTGTCCGGCACCTTTGCCAACAATCGCGGCAAGCTGCCCATGCCCCTCACCGGACCCTACATCATCACCAGCCACTACGGACAGTATGCCGTGGAGGGTCTGCGCAACGTCAAGCTGGACAACAAAGGCATCGACATACAAGGCAAGCCCGGCGCACAGGCCCGTGCCATCTTCGACGGCAAGGTGGCCGCCGTCTTCAAGCTGAACGGCCTGTTCAACGTGCTCATCCGCCACGGTGCCTATATCTCCGTCTATTGCAACCTGTCCGCCGCCTCCGTCAAGACCGGCGACACGGTCAGCACCAAGCAGTCCATCGGCACCATCTTCTCCGACAAGACCGACAACAACCGCACCGTGCTCCACTTCCAGCTGCGGAAGGAGAAGGAAAAACTGAATCCCGAGCCGTGGCTCAATCGCTGATTACCAGCCGATTGTCAGTCCTATATATCCCTCGTGACAGCGCTATATGTCCGTCGCGAGGGATATATATGTCCAGCACGTGGGAAATATAGCGCCAGCAAGTGGCATCTATATGCGCCGCGTCGCCCGCATCGTCTGATTTCCCTGTTTTCCCTACGATTTATCGTAAATCATATCTTTTTTATCGTTTTTCGATAAATATTTTCTGTTTTTCTTTGGAGAATCAAAAATAAATATTTCCTTTGCATATCGAAAAACGATAAATGATTATCGAAAAACAGAATTCATCGAATACTAACTTAAAAACAGAAATAGTATGAAATCGTTGGTTGTAGTAGTGGCAATAGTTGTAATGGTGGTGGCCACGTTTATAACAAGGCCTATGGCACCTTCTTCCCTGAGTTGCGAATGGAACAAGAAAGAGAATGGTTGGTTCTTGGTCATCAAGCACTGTGCTACCGAAGCCGGAGTGCCGTTGCCCAGCACTAAGTAAGCAAGTGATTGTAAGTGTCATTTGATAGAAGAATCAAAGCTGTCTTTGCAATACAAAAGAATTATAACATTAAAATTAAGAGTATGAAAAAGAATATTCTGTACTTCCTTGGCTCATTATGCTGCCTTATTGTAGCAATCTATGCTTACAGTCAGGATTTTTCAAAATTACTGACCGGTGCAGGTTGCATGGGCTGTTGGCTATTGGGTATGGGCATAGGCCGCTTTCTGACCTACAAGAAAAATATCCAAATACCAATGGCGAAGTGGAAGTGGATATCTTTGGTCACCGCCTTAGCTTTCCTCAGCTTGTTCATCGTATATGTTTTATTCAAGTAGTAACTAAAATCTTCTACTATCTTATAAACTAATTTTCAACATCTACTTATCAGAATCAAAAAATAGATTATAGCGATGAAAACTTCTATTAAACTGGCATTGATATACTTTGCGATGCAGATATTTGCCATGCTCACGGTGCTTCCCTTTGCGGCACTTTACACCTTCTTTGTGGAAGACAGTCTGGACGAAGCACGGCTTTCCGAAATCTCCATGACCCCCATGCTGTTGGTGGGCATCATCTATATGCTGATTTACCTGTGGAAAAAGAACTATTTGGCCGACGACGGTTGTCTTTACCACCCCACTACGCCGGCCCTCTTGGGAGGAAGCCTCTTGGGCGGCTTGGCCATGATATTCTTGGTCAGTTGCTTGATGACCCAACTCAGTTTCCTGCCCGACGTTAGCAAACAGGCCTTCGACACCATTCAGTCCGGTTGGCTCGGCATCCTTAGCATTGCCGTCTTCGGCCCCGTCTTGGAGGAACTGTTGTTTCGGGGAGCCATTACCAAGGTACTGTTGCGGAAGTATCGCCCCGGTGTGGCCGTCCTGTTTTCGGGACTGATATTCGGCATCATCCACTTCAACCCCGTGCAAGTGGTGGGTGCAAGCATCATCGGCTTCCTGCTGGCATGGGTATATTACCGCACGCGCAGCCTGTGGCCCTGCATACTGATTCACGTATTGAACAACAGCCTCTCCACCTTCCTCACCCTGCGCTATCCCGATGTGGAAGAGCTGCCCGAACTGATGAGCACTACGGCTGCCGTCATCTGTGCCATCGTCTCCGTGGTGGTGCTGTTGCTCTATCTGAAGCAGCTTGGCGACTATCGGAGCGGCTATGTAGAGCCGATGCCGCAGGCTGTATACGCCACCGATGCCAAGGAGGCTACGGCTGCTCCTGAGACAACTCCACAAACAGAAACCTCAAATACCCCGAAATTATGAAGAAAAGACTGAATTTACTTTGTGCCATCGTGTTGCTCGTGTTGAGCTTCTCCGTATTGCAGACAGGCTATTATTCCCTTATGGGTGCCAAGATTGGCTTTGATGCCGGCTATGATGCAGCCAATGCTGACGCAGCCCAATCTGCGAAAATGCAGGCTTTGGCAAATATGCAGATAGTGACCGTCATACCCGATGTCTTTGGCGAAGATGCCCTGAACAATATGACGCGCGACTCCGTATTCAATGTGAAGAGTGGCAAATACGTGCCGGCTGCCCATAATATGTTGTATGTCTATGTGAACAGCGGACAAGGTTTCAAGATGCGGATAACTATGGGGGTGCTTAGCCTGTTGTATCTTGCATTCCAAATTTGGGCTTTGGTTCTATTCATCCGTCTCGTCATTTCCATCAACCGTCTCAGCATTTTCGGTTGGAAGAATGTGCGTCGTTTGCGCCTCCTGGGTTTGATGCTGATAGTTGCATTTGGCACTCAATTGCTGGTTGCCTACATCAATGGGCAGGCAGTGGCCGAGGTCTTCGAAATGGAAGGCTACTTGTTGCGTCCCTTCGACGCGGTGAGGTCCTTGACATTGGTATTGGGCCTCTGCTCACTGATAGTCGGCGAAGTCTTTGCCATCGGGCTGAAGATGAAGGAGGAGCAGGACTTGACAATTTGAATAGATTTTAGGAGTTATAGGAGTAAAAGCCAATACATAGAGCTGATGTCTTCGTTATTTTTAGGCACGGATGACACGGATTCTCACGGAAAGATTATTTTAAAAAAACTATTGAGCTTTACCTCCCGATACCTCCTTTAATGAAGAATTGAATAGTATAAAATCATCGGAACAATGAAACGAATCAGAATATTGGCCGCTTTAATAATCCTTGTCCTTGTATTTGTGGTGTTTAGGGATATGGGACGCGGATTTATGGATGGAATGAACGAAGGTGCGTCCTTCGAAGACTATCGCTATGCAGTGACTCTCAACTTGAAGCAGAAACCCGGCGAGGCTCTTGTGCCCGATTCAGCCCTCTATCTGCCCTCTCAGACTCGTGTTCCCTACGAGATGGAGTCGGCTGATGTCTTCGTGCCTAAAGAAGGTGTACCTCTTTCTGCCCAAAAGATAGTGATAGTTGTCCTCTTCCTTTCGTCCCTCTTCTTCCTCTACGGGCTCTATGGCCTTATCCGCACGGTGGTGGGCGTGTTGCGTCGGGGCGATGTGTTTACCCGGAAGAACATCCGTCGGATGCGGTGCTTTGCCTATGGGCTGATAGTCTTTGGCTTCTTCAATGAGCTGAATCAGTGGATGGAATATAGCAGCATGGCCTCGTCGGTGCAGTTTGCGGGCTACGAAGTGGTTCCCTACGAGCTGAAGATGGAATGGCTGCTCGTGATGATGCTTGCCCTTTTCATCGAGATATTTGCCGTAGGCGTGAAGATGAAGGAAGAGCAGGACTTGACGATTTGAATCTCCGATAGTGTCATTGTGTAAAGAAACAAATAGAACATCATATAGTTATGAAACTGAATATTAGAAAATCGAAAGGCCCCAAGATAGAATTGACTTCCGTAATGAGTTGCTTATCTACACTTTGTGCAGTGTGCGTGCTGATTGTCTTTACGCGCAATTTGACTCTGTGCTATCAGTTGGGCAAGGATGACACCGATGATTTCATTTGGCGGATGATTTCCGAGAGCATTACGCTGTTGGCTATGGCTGTGTGTAGCGTATTGATTTATGTTATGCTACGCAATGTGAAGGCGGGACGTGTATTCACAATGTTCAATGCAAATTTGATTCTGGGCATTGGGTTTATCATCGTGTGTAATGGATTCATACAGGGATTGTTGCAGACTTGTATACCTGAATTGGGTAACGGCATGGCTTACATCATATATCTTCTGTTGGGTGTATTCTTCTTGTTAATCTCTTGCTTATTCAAAGTCGGTATTCGTATGCAGGAAGAACAGGACTTGACGATTTAATGCGATAAAAGGAAAGGTAGATTATTTATGCCCATTATAGTAAACTTAGATGTAGTCATGGCGAAACGTAAGATTTCGCTGGGAGAATTGGCGGAGAAGATTGATTTGACTCCCGCCAACCTCTCTATTCTCAAGACCGGAAAGGCGAAAGCCATCCGTTTCTCTACCCTCGAAGCCATTTGCAAGGTGCTGGAATGCCAGCCGGGAGACATATTGGAGTATAGGGAAGAGGAGTAGAGTGTCTTCTTTAGTTGACAAGTTAACAAGTTGACAAAGGAACAAGTTAACAAGACTACAAGAGAGTAGCGGTATACTCTGTCTCGTGGCCTCGTTAACTTGTTCCCTTGTCAACTAGCTTCATTTCCCTTCCTTCGCCTTGAACGCCAGCGCATACATGCGCATCTGCTTCACCATCGAAAGCAAACCGTTGCTGCGGGTGGGGGAGAGGTGTTCGCGCAAACCAATTTTGTCGATGAAGTAGAGGTCGGCATCCAGAATCTCTTCGGGTGTATGTCCGGACAGCACTTTAATCAGCAGGGCGATGATGCCCTTTACAATCAGTGCGTCGCTTTCGGCTTGGAAGATAATCTTCCCGTCGGGTGTCTCGTCGGCTTGCAGCCATGCGCGGCTTTGGCAACCTTCAATCAGGTTTTGTTCTGTTTTATATTTCTCGTCGAGCGGGGCTTGTTCGTTTCCTAGGTCGATGAGGAGTTGATAGCGGTCCATCCAGTCGTCGAAGTCGCTGAATTCAGCGATTACTTCGTCTTGCAGTTCATTGATAGTCATTGTATTTTGAGTTTTTAAGTTTTTGAGTTTTTTAGTTGAACACAGAGACACAGAGATTTTTTTTGATAAACTCTGTGCCTCTGTGTTCGATTATTCTTCATTTCTCATTATAAATCACCTGCATCACCGTCTGCCCCACGGCTTTCAGCGTGTTGCGGTCGATGGCATCCATGTCGTCCTTCACCGTGTGCCAGTGCTCGAAGAAGTCGTGATTCTCGCTGTAAGCGATGATGTCGATGGTGGGGATGCGGGCGTATTGGTTGACGAATACGTGGTCGTCGGTGGCATAGTTGCCTTTCTCTTTCACGAAGTAAGTGCCGTAGCCCAAGCCTTCGGCAGCTTTCCACACCTTGCGGTTGACGTTCTTGGCGTATTCCTCCGATATGCCTTCGTAGCGGAAGGTTGCGTTCTTACCACCCACCATGTCCAGCAAAATGCCGAAGCGGGCGTTGTAGCCCGGCACGTGCGGATTGCGCGACCAATACTGCGAGCCGAGGCACCAGAATTCCTCTTTCCGCTGTCCCGTATATTCGTTGTGCGCACCATAGTCTTCGGCATCCAGAAAGACAAGGTCAATGCCCAGCTCCGGCTGCTGTTGTTGCAGCTGACGGGCTATTTCGAGCAGCACGCCTACACCGCTGGCACCGTCGTTGGCACCGAGGATGGGGGTGTAGTGATTCTTCTTGTCGGGGTCTTGGTCGGCCCACGGGCGGCTGTCCCAGTGCGAGAAGAGGACGATGCGCTTCTTGCTCTCCGGTTTGTACGAGCCGATGATGTTGCGTGCCTTCAGCAGATTGCCGTCGTAGGCGGCCAAGTCGGCATATTGGTTATAGACTTTTGCGCCAAATTGCTCCAGCTTGGCAGCCAAGTAGTCTCCGCAGGCACGATGGGCGGCAGTGTTGGGTACGCGCGGCCCGAAGTCCACTTGCGACTTGACGTACTGCCAGGCGCTGTCGGCATCGAAGGCAGGCACGTTGACGATGGTCTTGGCGATGCCCTCTTCGCTGTCGGTGGCAGCCTTCTTGTTGCTGCTGCACGATACGGCTGCTACGAGCAGCAGTACGAACAGCGGAATCAGTGTGTAGTGACGTTTCATTATGTGAGTTTTTGAGTTTTTAAGTTCTTGAGTTTTTTAGTTGGTTGACGAA
>JAUNJD010000093.1 GCA_030523205.1 Bacteroides sp. | reverse complement strand
CAAACAGGTTTGCAGCAAGGGGAGATAGATAGATACTATAATGAAAAAATGAGAGCTATTTATCTGCCTGCCAATGTACTACAGAATAATGGTATGCAGGATCACTTTTCGGAAATAGTAAAACATCAACAAAAAAAATATATTGTTGAGCAACTGCAGAAGTTTGATGAACACATAACTGGTGTAGAGCTGTTAGCCGATGGCATCTATTTAGGATATGATAATATGCAGGAGTTGATGCCTTTGAGTATGGCCGGTGAGGGTATCCGTCATTTTCTGAGCATCATATTGGCTGCTGCCAGCGGAGGATATAAAGTGGTGCTCATCGATGAAATAGACAATGGATTGCATTATAGTGCTTATCCCTTGTTGTGGAAGTGTCTGTTTGGGCTTGCGCAGAAACAGGGTGTTCAACTCTTCATTACAACCCATAGCAAAGAGGTTCTGGCAAGACTAGTAGAGATGTTGGATGAGAACGTTGAGTATAGTGACTTGCTAAGTGCATATACCATTGAGAATACTAAAATGAAAGGACATCAAGCCTATCGGTATCCGTATGAAGCTCTAAAGAATGCCCTTAACAATGATATGGAAGTAAGAGGGTTAAGCTTATGAGAAAGGATTTCAACTTATTTGTAGAAGGGATTGCAGATAAAAGATTTTTTGAACAGTATTTGGAATTTTTGTTTAATACGAAAATAGATTCCCAAAGGGTAATAGGCTGTAAAGGATATACAAATTTAGGTACTGAAGCGAAAGATGGTATAGCGTTGAGAAATCAGATGATACAAATGACGAATAATGATGGCGTCAATCTTGTTATCTTCGATGCCGATAAGGACAAGGAAAAACGATCAGAAGAAATTCTAGCTTGGAAAACTCGGTATAACTTGAAGTTTGAATTGTTCTTGTTGCCAAATAATAAGGATCAAGGTGCATTGGAAGATTTATTGGAACAGATTATCAATCCGGTAAATCGACCAATCTTTGATTGTTGGGAACACTATGAGCAGGAACTTAAGACGACGGAAATTGAAGGACGTACTCCTCCACCTCTGACGACGCCTGCCAAGAAGACGAAAATCTATGGATATTTGGAGGCTTTGCTGGGAGAATCGAAAAAGGAAAAGGATATGATTAAAGAGAAGGAACGCGATTATACCTGCGAAAAGCATTGGAATCTGCAAAGTGAATATTTAGAAGGATTGAAGTCTTTTCTCTTGAAATACTTGAAAACTGAAGAGAAACTTTAAACAAGATAAAAATATCTTATCATAATAACCCCGAAGGGAAAGAACAAGGATGGTCTGTTGTTAACTTCTGCCTCTTCGGGGTTTTTGTGTTTTTTTGTCTTTCTTATAAGCCCAAAGTCCGATACTAACATCCGATAACCTGTATTTCCCTTTTTAGCATATTTTATCAGTGAATTACTTCATATTTCCATTATTTATAGCTAATTTCGAACGATTTTTTTCGAAAACACGGAAATAACTAATAATTTATAAGTATGGAAAATCTGAATACAGCGCTTCTGCTGATGGTGGTGGGCATGGCAACAGTGTTTGCTATCCTGCTGATTGTAATCTATTTAGGTAAAGGACTTATTGCATTGGTGAATAAGTATGCACCCGAAGAGGTGGTACCTGCCAAGCCTTCGGCGACCCATGCGCCGGCTCCGGTGCCTGCAAATATCATGGCGGCTATTACGGCTGCTGTCACAGTGGTGACACATGGTAAAGGAAAAGTGACCAAGGTCGAGAAAATCTAATCTAAATAAAATCAATACACACAGAATCGTTTTAAGGTATGAAAAGAGAAGTAAAATTCAGTCTGGTATTTAGGGATATGTGGCAAAGTGCCGGAAAGTATGTACCCCGTGTGGACCAGCTGGTAAAGGTTGCTCCTGCCATAGTGGAAATGGGCTGTTTCGCCCGCGTTGAAACTAATGGAGGTGGTTTTGAACAGGTTAACTTATTGTTTGGAGAGAATCCGAATAAGGCCGTGCGTGCATGGACAAAGCCGTTTCATGAAGCCGGCATACAAACACACATGCTGGACCGTGCACTGAACGGACTTCGTATGAGTCCCGTGCCTGCCGATGTCCGCAAACTCTTCTATAAAGTAAAGAAAGCGCAGGGTACGGACATCACACGTACGTTCTGCGGACTGAACGACATCCGCAACATTGCTCCTTCCATCAAGTACGCTCACGAGGCGGGCATGATTTCGCAATGTTCGCTCTGCATCACCTATTCGCCCATCCATACGGTGGAATATTATACGGATATGGCTCTGCAACTCATCAAACTGGGAGCCGATGAAATCTGTATCAAGGATATGGCCGGTATCGGTCGTCCGGTTTCGCTGGGCAAGATTGTGGCCAACATCAAGGCGGCACATCCCGATATTCCTATTCAGTATCACAGTCATGCGGGTCCCGGATTCAACATGGCCAGCATATTGGAAGTGTGCGAGGCTGGTTGCGATTACATTGATGTAGGTATGGAACCGCTTTCGTGGGGTACGGGTCATGCAGATTTGCTCAGTGTGCAGGCTATGCTGAAGGATGCAGGTTTCCAAGTGCCCGAAATCAATATGGAGGCTTACATGAAGGTGCGTGCCCTGATTCAGGAATTCATGGACGACTTCTTGGGTCTGTACATCAGTCAGCGCAACCGATTGATGAATTCTTTGCTCATCGGTCCGGGGTTGCCGGGCGGTATGATGGGTAGTTTGATGGCAGACTTGGAGTCGAACCTGGAATCTATCAACAAGTATAAGGCCAAACGAAATCTGCCTTTCATGACGCAGGACCAGTTGCTCATCAAGCTGTTCAACGAAGTGTCTTACGTATGGCCGCGCGTGGGCTATCCTCCCTTGGTGACACCGTTCAGCCAGTATGTCAAGAATTTGGCGATGATGAATGTGATAGCCATGGAGAAGGGCAAGGAACGCTGGGGCATGATAGCCGACGACATCTGGGACATGATTCTGGGCAAGGCAGGAAAGCTGCCCGGTCAGTTGGCTCCCGAAATCGTGGAGAAGGCCGAACGCGAAGGCCGCAAGTTCTTCACCGGCAATCCGCAGGACAACTATCCGGATGCGCTGGATAAATACCGCAAGATGATGAAGGAGAATAAGTGGGAACTGGGTGAGGATGACGAAGAGCTCTTCGAATATGCCATGCATCCGGCACAGTACGAGGCCTACAAGAGCGGAAAGGCGAAGGAAGACTTCTTGGCCGACGTGGAGAAACGTCGGGCTGAACGCGACAAATCGCCTATGGATGATGCCAAACCCAAGACGCTGACTGTGCAGGTGGAAGGACAGGCTTACCGCGTGACGGTGGCATACGGCGACATCGACCTACCCGCATCGGGCACCGACAAGGTGACGGCTACACCGGTGGGCGAGGGGCAGGATGTGCCTTCACCGCTCGAAGGAAAGTTCTTCCTCACCAAGAACACGCAGGAAACCCCGCTGAAGGTGGGCGACCAAGTGAAGAAGGGTGACTTGCTGGGCTACATCGAAGCCATGAAGACGTACAATGCCATCCGTGCCGATTTCGATGGAACGGTGCTGGCTATCTGCGTCAACCCGGGTGATTCGGTATCAGAAGATGACGTATTAATGAAGATAGGATAATGGAAGATATATTTGGAAAACTCTATGACATGACGGCATTCAGCAATATCATTGCCAATCCGTCATTCCTCGTGATGTATGCCATTGCCTTCGTCTTGCTCTATTTGGGCATCAAGAAGCACTACGAACCGCTGTTGCTGGTGCCGATTGCTTTCGGTGTGCTCATTGCCAACTTCCCGGGTGGGGAGATGGGCGTGATTCAGGCAGACGAGAACGGCATGGTGATGGTGAACGGGGTGATGAAGAACATCTGGGAGATGCCGTTGCACGAGATTGCGCACGACCTCGGACTGATGAACTTCATCTACTATATGCTGATTAAGACCGGATTTTTGCCGCCCGTCATCTTCATGGGTGTGGGGGCATTGACCGACTTCGGCCCGATGTTGCGCAACCTGCGGCTTTCCATCTTCGGAGCGGCTGCACAGTTGGGTATCTTTGTAGTGCTGATTTGTGCCATCTTGATGGGGTTCACGCCTCAGGAAGCTGCTTCGTTGGGTATCATTGGTGGTGCCGATGGACCGACGGCTATCTTTACGACGATTAAGCTGGCTCCTCACTTGCTGGGCCCGATTGCCATAGCTGCTTATTCGTACATGGCATTGGTGCCGGTCATCATTCCGTTGGTGGTACGTTTGCTGTGCACCAAGAAGGAACTGATGATTAACATGAAGGAGCAGGAGAAGCTTTACCCGTCGAAGACGGAAATCAAAAACCTGCGTGTGCTGAAGATTGTCTTCCCCATTGCGGTGACTACCATCGTGGCCTTGTTCGTGCCTACGGCTGTACCTCTGATTGGTATGTTGATGTTCGGTAATTTGATTAAGGAAATCGGTACGGATACCAGCCGCCTGTTCGATGCCGCAGCCAACAGCATCATGAACGCTGCCACCATCTTCCTCGGACTGAGCGTAGGTGCTACAATGACCAGCGAGGCGTTCCTCAACTGGACAACTATCGGTATTGTGATAGGTGGTTTCTTGGCATTTGCTCTCTCCATCTCGGGTGGTATTTTGTTCGTGAAGGTAGTGAATATGTTCTCGAAGAAGAAGATTAATCCGCTGATTGGTGCTACGGGATTGAGTGCCGTGCCTATGGCCAGCCGTGTGTGCAACGAGATTGCCACGAAGTACGACCCGAAGAACCATGTACTGAACTACTGTATGTCGAGTAATATCTCCGGTGTTATTGGTTCGGCTGTAGCGGCCGGTGTGCTGATTTCGTTCTTGGGATAAAGCGTGTTGCACCAACAAAGCAAAGGCGATGCACTGACAATGCACCGCCTTTGCTGTATTACAAATTCTATAATCAGAAAAGAGAAAGTCAGACGTTACGCTTCAAATACAAACGGTCGGTAATGGTGCCGGGTAGTTCGTTTTCGTAGTGAGTCACCATAATCATGGTTTTATCCTGCCTTCCACAGAAGGCTTCGATGATTTTCTTCACTCGACGACGGTTGTAGGTATCGAGGCCGTGTAGCGGTTCGTCCAATATCAGCAGTTCGGGGTCCTTGACAAAGGCACGCGCCAACAGGGCCAAACGCTGTTCGCCACTGGACAATTGCAGGAAAGGTTTGTCCTTGAGAGCCGCAATACCGAAAATGTCCATCCACCACTCGCATACGGACATCTGTTCGGCATGGGGACGCTTGTAGAGGCCGATGCTATCGTGCAGGCCGGATGCCACAATTTCGATGGCGGGCAGATTCTTCAGATAAGCGCGGTGCATCTCGGGGCTGACGTAGCCGATGTGCTTCTTTATCTCCCAAATGCTTTCGCCCGAACCACGCTTGCGGCCAAACAGACTGATGTCGCAGGCATACGACTGCGGGTTGTCAGCGCACACCAAACTGAGAAGCGTCGATTTTCCGGCACCGTTTTCGCCACTCAAGGCCCACTTCTGTCCGCGCATCACCGTCCAGTCGAGTTCCTTCAGGATGGTACGGTCACCGTAGCGGATACTCACCTTGTTCAGCTTCACTACTTCTTCCGAATCGTAGTTCTTGTTCTCGTAGGGATAATCCAAAATGCGCTGTTGCAAAGCCTCGAATGATTCCATCGTGTCCTGCTCGCGGAAGGCCTTCAGATAGGCTTCGCGCTCCATCTTGGGATAGACTTTTAGATGGTCAACAGGCACCACATGAGTGATAAACGACGGTATATCGTCCAGCATAGAAAGCACCAATATGATTTGCAAGGAAGAGAGTCGGGTCAGTTCATCCAACAGGTTGAAGAGCAGTTGACGGGTAGCTGCATCCAGTCCGATGAAAGGATTGTCCATGATGAGGATGCGCGGAGAAGTGAGCAACGTCTTGGTCAACTGAAACTTGCGGAGCTCGCCACTGGACAGCAGGATAATCTTTTTGTTGAGCATCGGTTCGATACGGAACAGGTCGAACAGCTGTTGCTTCAGTGCTTCGTCCTTCACCTCGCCCAGCACTTCGTGCACCTCGGGAGCATCTTCTTGGTCGTGCGCGTTCCAACGCTGCTGATAGTAGTAGGTAGCATCGGCTGCACCGTAGGTATCGCGAAAGGCAATGTACTTGATGTTGTCATAGACGGTCTTGGTGGTCGAGGGCGAGAAGTCGTACGTCAGCTCACCGTCGCGCAAGGGGTACTTGCCGGTAATCATATCTACCAGAAGACTTTTTCCGGCACCGTTGGGGCCTACTATCGCAATGTGTTCATCGGCTTGGAAATCAAGAGAAACCGGTTGGGCTAAACGAACAAGCGGGTTGCGTACCACGCCACCCGCTATGTGTATTGTAGTTTGCGGCATCATTCTATTACTTATTATATATTGAATTGATGCCGCAAAGATAATGAGTTTTCTGCATTCACGGAACGAAGTCGCTATTTTTTAGCCGACAAGAATCAAGGCTGACTGAGGCGATACCGTTGCCTCGGCACCGTTCACCGTGCCCAAACCTTTCTCATTGATAAAACCATCCTTGCAAACAACTTTGTACTTACCGGCAGGGATAGCTACCTTGGCGGCTTCCTTCCGTGCATTCAGCACCACGATGATGTCCGCGCACGCATCGCCTCCGGCATGTTCTTTCAGGCGATAGGCCACTACATTGCTGCCTTCAACGGGGAGGAATTCCAGATGCTTGCGCACCAATTCGGCATCGCCCAAACGGAAGGCCGGATGATTCTTGCGAAGCGCTATCAATCCCTTGTAGTAGGCAAAGGCATCGGCGTTCGCCGTCTTGCGGTTCCAGTCGATGGCATTGATGGAGTCGGGGCTCTGATAGCTATTGTGTACGCCCTTCTTGTCGCGCATCACTTCTTCGCCGGCATAGATGAACGGTACGCCTTGCGAAGTGAATACAGCCGTCTGCGCCAACTTATCCAGCCGCACCAATTCGTCGGGGGTAATGGACGGAATACTGGCCTTCAGCCTATCTACCAGACACATATCATCGTGGCAGGACACATAGCTAATCATCTGTGTAGGCTGCGCGGCCCACGGTGCTTTGCTATAATTCACCTGTTCATTATCCACCTGCGGATGCTGAACGGCTCCCGCTATGCCAAACTTGATGCTCTCTTCCCCGCCCGGCAGTCCGGCCAGGAAAGCTCCCTGCTTGTTGTCGTTGAAGGGGCCGCGGAGTGCATCGCGCATCTCGTCGGAGAAAGCGGCAATGCCCGGCATCTGATAGGTATTTGCCTTCATGGCCAGTGAGTCTTCGACCATCTGCGGAGCCGAGGCGGCCCATCCTTCGCCATAGATGAATATAGTAGGGTCTTCGGTCGAAGCAGCCTTACGGATTTCGTTCATCGTCTCGATGTCGTGAATGCCCATAAGGTCGAAGCGGAACCCGTCGATATGATACTCACGAATCCAATGGAGAACCGACTCTATCATATACTTGCGCATCATGGGGCGGTTGCTCGCCGTCTCGTTGCCACAAGCCGAACCATTGGCATAAGTGCCATCGGGATTCTGACGGTAGAAATATCCGGGGGCTGTACGTTCGAAGTTGCTGTCCGATGTGTTGAACGTATGGTTATATACCACGTCCAGCACCACGCGGATGCCGGCTTTATGCAGTGCCTGCACCATCTGCTTGAATTCGCGGATACGCACCTCGGGGGTATAAGGGTCGGTAGCATACGAACCGTCGGGCACATTGTAGTTCTGCGGGTCGTATCCCCAGTTATACTTATTTTCATTCAGCTTGGTTTCATCTACGGAAGCGTAGTCATAAGACGGAAGAAGGTGTACATGGGTAACGCCCAATTCCTTCAGATGGTCGATACCCGTAGGCTGTCCGGCCGGATTCTTCGTGCCTTGTTCGGTCATGGCCAGAAACTTTCCCTTATGCTCGATGCCCGACGAGGCGTCTATCGAGAAGTCGCGATGATGCATTTCGTAGATGATGACATCGGCCGGACTTACCAATGCCGGACGTTTGTCTTGCGCCCAACCTTCGGGGTCGGTTGACCTCATATCGATGATGGCTGCCCGCTTGCCATTGACGCCAACAGCCTTGGCATTGATGCCCGGCGTATCGCCCAGCCACTTCTCATTGATTTTTACGTTGAAGGTATAAAAGCGTCCCTTCAGGTCTCCTTTCACTTTCGTCTTCCAGACGCCTTCTTCGGCTGCTTCCATACTGACGGTTTCGGAAGCATGGCCCCCTTCGCCGGCATCGTACAGCATCAGGCGGACTTCATCGGCCGTAGGTGCCCACAAGGTAAACTGTGTGGCTTCGGGCGTATATTCCATTTCGGTCAAACTGCCGGAGCGAACCGGATAGAGTTCA
This sequence comes from Bacteroides sp., assembly GCA_030523205.1. Taxonomy (GTDB): domain Bacteria; phylum Bacteroidota; class Bacteroidia; order Bacteroidales; family Bacteroidaceae; genus Bacteroides. The sequence continues at coordinate 5,588 of JAUNJD010000093.1, read as the reverse complement.
AACGAAGCATATTCTTTCTTCGCAGGAGTACAACTGAGAACGGTGGTCGCCGCTACTCCAATAATGGCAAGGTCATTCAGTTTCATGATACGATTTTAAGCATTCAATATTATACGATTTTAAACTTCAGATTTCAAATGTATGATAGTTGGCTATCAGCCATTTTTCACTTTGTCAGGGTTCTTGGCCACAAAGTCTTTCCAGCCATGATAGCTCTTCTCAACCGTCGGGCGTCCCATCTGTAAGAAATGACAGTAAGCAGCGGCCAGTCCGTCGGTGGCATCCATAAAGGTAGGCATATCCTCCTTACGAAAATGAAGCAGACGCTGCAACATATCGGCCACTTGCTCCTTCGATGCCTGTCCGTTACCCGTGATGGCCATCTTTATCTTTAGCGGGGCATATTCCGTAATAGGAATGTCGCGACTGAGCGCTACGGCCATCGCCACTCCTTGCGCACGTCCCAACTTCAGCATAGACTGTACATTTTTTCCAAAGAAAGGAGCCTCGATGGCCAATTCGTCCGGCAAGTAACTCTCGATGATGCTCAACACCCGTTCGTGTATATGCCGCAGCTTCAGATAGTGGTCGCCAAACTTACGCAGGTCGATGATGCCCATCGCTATCATTTCGGGCTTCACTCCCACCACGCGCAATACTCCGTACCCCATGATGGTAGTACCGGGGTCGATGCCCAGAATAATTTTTTCTTTGACCGGCTGTATCACTCGATTACCTCCATCAAGGTAGGAAATCCCACCACCTTATCCTTAAACACCTTCAGTAATTCGTCGTTCAGAAGCACTCCCTGTTCCCTATGCCATTGATGCAACTGTGCGGAACTTTCCACTTCAAACTGAACGGAATAGCAAGCACTTCCTTCCTCCCGATGGCTCAATACACGAGCCATGCGTGGTGCATGAAGCACTCCCATCTTTTCTACTTCCGGGAAGTAATATTCCTTTATCCAAATCAAGAAATATTTCTCCTGACTTTCCTCTACATGATAGGTTGTATTATATATCAGCATATACTTTTTCTTATTTTTTTCGCAAACATAGCAATTATTTCAGAATAATGCATTATATTTGCACCGTCAAAACGCAAGAAAGCCCGCAAACGTTGGCAAAAAAGCAAGAATTGACAAACATCTTGGGGTATTAGCTCATCTGGCTAGAGCGCGACACTGGCAGTGTCGAGGTGAGCGGTTCGAGTCCGCTATGCTCCACAACTTAACCGCTGACTATCACTTAGTTAGCGGTTTTCTTTTTTCTGTGTAGCACGATCTGAATGCCTCCTTGACACTAAAAATATAACTAATATCCTAAAAAGAGACCAATCTTACGCCAATCTGGAAGAATGCTCGATCAGCTTGCGGATTCCATACAGTAGAAATGTTTACAGGCAATTCATAGCCTCCGATAGCAAGATCATAACCTACACTTATTGTGGCATGAACTATGCCTGAAGTATCGCCATAAAAATTAGATTCGCTACCACATTGTTTCAAGGCAAATGCCCCTCCTAATCCAACATCTACTCTCCATTTGTCTTGTTTGTATACAGGATATTCCAAATAGCAGAAAGTGGAATATTTATTGGACGTGTTATCTTCATTTCGGTCGCGACCGAATATAACAGTTGCCCAACTCACGAGCAGAGGGAACTTTTCGCCAAAACGATAACTAACTATTGCATCGAGAAAACGCCCCGTGCTATGTGCACTGTAATTGAAGAACTCCTCATTGTTGTAAGTGGCATTCTTTGAGAAATTGTAGGTATCCCACAAGGCAAATGAGAATCCTTTGTATTGTACAGACAAGTGGTTGTTGAACTCCTTATAAACTCCTTCTGTATTTGTTCCTCCCCAAAAACCAAACGTCACGAGTCCATTCAGGAATGTATAGTTCACATCGCTTGTAAGCACCAGACCGTCTGCCACTTCGATACCTCTCCACAAATGGTTGTTACGTAGATTTGCCTCCATGTGGAGCTGCCCATACGTTGCTATCGATGACAACAGCGTCAAACATAAAACAAGACGCCTAAACATGCCTCGAAAGGATTTTTTCAGGCAGAAGCGGCATCGCTCCATTCTGAGTACAAACAAAAGCAGAAACATCCACAGCTCTTTGATGAGCTTCGCCTATAGACAATCCTTGTAGTAACGATGCTATAAAAGCACCCGTAAATGAATCTCCAGCTCCCACGGTATCAGCAACCTTTACTTGTGGTGTCGGCATAAACGACACATTACCAGGTGTAAACACATAACTGCCCTCTACGCCACAGGTCAGAATAAGCATCTTCAAACCATATTTTGCCAACAATATCCTGCATTTGTTTTGATTGTCAATGTCATGAAAGCCAAACATATTGCCTACAATGTCCAATTCCTCGTCATTGATTTTCAGGATATTGCATTTCTCCAACGACTGGCAGATGATATCCTTTGTATAGAAACTCTGTCGAAGATTGATGTCGAACACCTTGTATTGTCCCTCACCATCTGGCATCGTGTCGAGGAAACGCATGATGGTATTATGCGATACAGCACTACGCTGAGCCAATGACCCAAAACATACGGCACATGTTTTGCGGGCTAACTCCTCCAATTCAGTTGTAAATGGAATATTGTCCCATGCCACATTCTCCTTGATATCATAACGAGGCACTCCTGCATCATCCAACTCCACCTGAACGGTTCCTGTGGGATAATCGACTTGAGGCACATTGAAGGCCAGCTGTTTTCCACGGAAATTATCCAAGATCTCATTTCCCAAATCGTCATTACCCACGGCACTTACAGCAAGTCCGTTGAGTCCGAACTGTGAAACGTGATATGCAAAATTGGCTGGAGCTCCACCTATTTTCTTACCTTCGGGCAGCACATCCCATAAGGCTTCTCCGATACCTACTACTATATTATTATTCATAATGTCAACTGGTTTAAAACGGCAACTGCATGGTCATGTACACCCTGCGCTGTTAGTTACGCTTTAGCGCACATGACCAGCATTTGCCAACATTCCTTATACCTAAAACTAATACACAACTCAAAATTTTACCACCGACTTCACGATGTTCGCCTTATCGTTCACGCTGCTGTCCATTGCATTCTGTATGTCGTTGAAGTAGAATACATTGGTAACAATCCCCTTCAGATTCACCTTACCCGAAGCCACAGCCTCGATAGCCATAGGATAAATATGACGATAGCGGAACACAGTCTTGAAAGTCAGTTCCTTATCAAGAGCCAGACTCAAAGGCAATGTCATCTCACCGCTCTTGGAGTAACCTACAAGTACGATTGTTGCTCCCTTTCTTGTGATGTGGATGGCCTGACGGGTGGTTATTTCCATACCTGCAGTCTCAATCACGAGATCTACGCCACGACCTTCTGTTATTCGTTCAATTTCCTTCAACACATCTGCCTCTTTCGAATTGATCACGCCCGTAGCACCAAGTTCGAGTGCCTTCTCAAGACGTTTCTGCATGATATCCACCACATACACCTTGGAGACGCCTTCTGCCTTCAATGCCATCATGGACACCAGTCCTATGCAACCAGAACCAAACACCACTGCTGTCTGTCCGGCATGTGCCCCACCTTGATTGGCTGCATGGAAACCCACAGCCAATGGTTCTATCAGTGCTCCTTCCATAGTGTCAACATTCTCAGGCAACTTGAAGCAAAGATCGGCCTCATGAGCCACATACTCCTGAAAAACACCATCGACTGGAGGTGTGGCGAAGAATACCACATCCTTGCACAGATTATATTTCCCTTCCCGACAATACTCACAATGGCCACAGGTCTTGCCCGGCTCAAGTGCGACACGATCGCCCACTTTTAGATGTTTCACGTTCTTGCCTACCTCAACCACTGTTCCACCAGGTTCATGACCCAAAACGAATGGAGGCTCAACCACATAGTCACCTATACGTCCTGTCTCATAATAGTGCATATCGGAACCGCATATACCCACATATTCCAATTTTACCAATACTTCGTTATCTGCTGGCTGTGGAATTTCTCTTTCTGTGTAACCCATTTGACCAATGCCGTTCATAACAGCAACTTTCATTGTACCTTTCATATTATTATCTCCTATTTTTTTAAGTTGTTAATTATATTGTTTATTTGATTTCTTATTCTGATATACCATGCTTCTTTTTTCTTTTGATTACACGGTATTTGATGATGCCCACAATGCGGTTGTATGTATGTTTGTTCAGTTTATAGAAGAATAATACTACCGCCGTAAGTATCCAAAGAGCACCGGGAATTGTACTGAATGAGTGGTGCATAATTGAAATCACTGTATCGTTCTGTTCAGCGTTCGACACATATCCTGCCATACCAAGTGCAAGTGCCAAGAGCGATGTTCCCAATGCCATGCCGATCTTATTTCCCAGCGAAATGAAAGCATACTGGAAACCGTCGTTTCTAACTCCCGTGCGCCACTCACCATACTCTACACAGTCGGGAATAATGGCATATATCGCTGTATTGAAGCCCGAGAAGAAGAACTGCGATAGAGCGGCAAACGTATAGAACGGGACTGGTGATGCGGTTGGACTGAAGAAATAGAGCATAGCCATGGTGATACCAGTGCCAAGAGCGAATACAGAAGCAGCCCAACCTTTATTTGATGTCCACTTGAATACCAAAGGGAATAGTGCAGCACCGATAATCGATGGAACGATAATTGCCAATGAATAAAAAGAGAAGAGGGCCGCATCGCCTTCCACGTATGTGAAATAGTAGAGCAAATCGGCATTACGGCCATATAGTACGAAGCCGAAAAGCAACTGTCCGATCAAAGCCAAAAGATATGGCTTATTCTTCAGGACGGCATTGATTTGGACTTTTAAAGGTATCTTCTCTACCTTAGGCATCTCAACAACTTCTTTTGTCTTGGCAAAGCAGAATAGGTGGCATGCTGCAAATATTGCTCCATAGAGTATTGCAACAAGCAGATATCCCTGCTGTGAATCGCCATCACCAAACCTCTCAATCAGAGGAATTGTCACTATATTAATGATACCTATTGCAATCATAGCACTCACTGAACGGGATGTGTTGATCTGAGCACGTTCGTCAATATTTTGTGTCATGGCTCCGCATAAAGTACCATAAGGAATATTCACGCAGGTATAACCAAGAACCAAGATACAGTAGGTGACAGCCATATATATCACCTTGTTGGTCTGACTCCAATCCGGATGTGCCCAAAAGGTAAGCACCAAGACAATGGCTGTAAGCGGAGCTGCAATCAGCAGCCAAGGACGATAGCGTCCCCAACGGGTGTGTGTTTTATCACTAAGTCCTCCAATGATTGGATCATTGATAGCATCCCAAAAACGAGAGAATAACATTAGGGTAGCCACTGCTCCCATACCAATACCGAAAACATCGGTGTAGAAGATCATCAAGAAGTTCCCGACGAACATCCAGCTGAAGTTGCAGCCTACATCGCCCATACCATAAGCCACTTTGCTGATGAAGGGCACTTTAGATTGCGCAAGATTTTGTTTCATTTGATGTGTTTTTTATTTAGATTTCTGCGATAAAATTATGAATT
>JAUNJD010000092.1 GCA_030523205.1 Bacteroides sp. | reverse complement strand
AAAACTTAAAAACTCAAATTAGTATGAAAAAGATATTGTTTTTTGCTTTGAGTCTGATGATTGCGGTGTCCGTAAGCGGACAGAATGCCGATTCGGATACGTTACGTTCTGCCAACGATTCCGTTTCGATAGGTTCGCACACCGAATTCTCGGCCGAGAAGCAGGAACGTGATGTGACGAAGGCCGAAGGAGACAGTGCTTATATGAAGAATGACTATGCTTCGGCCGTACAGATATACGAAGCTTTGCTGAAGAAAGGCGAAGCTGCTGAGGTGTATTACAACCTTGGCAATAGCTATTACAAGCTGGACGATATAGCACGGGCCATATTGAACTATGAACGTGCCTTGCTTCTGCAACCGGGCAATGCCGATATTCGGGCCAATCTGGAGATTGCACGAAGCAAAACGGTAGATAAAGTGACGCCCATACCCGAGATTTTCTTCGTATCGTGGGGAAAGTCGCTGATCAATTGCCTGAGCATTGATGTGTGGGCTACGCTGGGAATCGTCTTTTTTATCCTGCTACTTGTCTCATTCTCAATGTTTTTCTTCTCCAAGCAGGCCGGCCAAAAGAAGGCAGGATTCATTGGGGGCATTGTCTTTTTGGTGCTTGTCATCTTGAGCAATGTTTTTGCCATGCAGCAGAAGAACGGGCTCATCAATCGCAACGAAGCCATTGTTTTGGTACCCAGCGTCACCGTGCGCAGTACGCCTAGCGAAAGTGGCACAAGCCTTTTCATCTTGCACGAAGGGCGTAAGATTGAGATAAAAGATAATTCCATGCGCGAATGGAAAGAAATAAAGCTCGAAGATGGCAAAGTTGGTTGGGTACCTGCTTCGTCTATCGAGGGAATCTGAAAACTCTGCAAATTTTTAAGGGAAAGTTCGCATAATATCATTTTATGCGGACTTTTTTTTGTCTTTATCTTCGTTTTTGTGCAAAAAGATAGAGTATTTATTTGTTTTATCGCTTTTTTTTCATTAAGTTTATACCGTGATAATTCCAACTGAGTATTAACCGTTAAATTTATGAATATGAGAACAATAACATTCAATGAACTTCGCAAAATCAAAGACTCTTTGCCTAGTGGCAGTATGCATAGAATAGCCGATGAACTCGGTCTGCACGTTGATACCGTGCGGAACTTCTTCGGCGGACATAACTTCAAGGAAGGAAAAAGCGTGGGAATCCATTTGGAGCCGGGACCTGACGGAGGTTTGGTTATGATTGACGATACAACCGTGCTTGAACGTGCGTTGAAGATTCTCGATGAAATAAGCGAACCGGAAGCTGTACGCGCTTAAAAAAGAAAGACGAATTTAAAAAAGATGCCATGAACCTGCATCGAACTTCGTTAGGAAGAAAGATGCAGGTTTTCTTTTCTCTCATTTTTATAATTTTGGCGTTGATTCATGCCTTTTTTCTTATATACTTTTCGGGATAATATCACGATTATGTTTAATAATGTATTGAGAAAAACAATAATTCCTATCCTACTTACTATTTTAAGGAAAACGATTTCCATCCCACTTTTTTTAATTGTCATTTGTCATCTGTCACAATAAACAAGTCAACGAATCTCACTTATATTTTTAATTGTCATCTGTCATCTGTCACAATAAACAAGCCAACGAATCTCACTTATTTTAATTGCTATCTGTCGTGCTCAGTCTTTGAGGTTTAACGAGTGCTTACGCTCTCCTCAGGAGCTTTCGCATAAATAAAAAAGCCCAGCCTGCATCACGCAGACTGAGCTTCCAAAAAACTTTATTATTATAAACATTCTCAGAAGATGCCTTTATTGGGGCATCATATCTTCGATTTCCTTGAATTCAGGACCCATATCCAGGTTGTAGTAAACGCGGTACAGACCGTTCAACCACAAATCTTTCTGGTCGGGTTTCAGGGCTCTTGCCTTCTCGTAGCAAGGTCTAGCCTTTTCGTAGAAAGCCTTCAGCGTATTTTGGTCTTCCTTGTACTTCGGATCGTTTACGTCCGTAGTAGTCTTTTCGGAGAAGTCCTGTGCTTGCAGACAGTAAATCAGACCCAGATTGGAGTATGCTTCTGCATAGTTGGGGTCAATGTCTGTGGTCTTCGTATAGAATTCGATAGCTTTCGGATAATCCTTCATGTTGTGGTACAGATAGCCCTTTACGTACAGATAGAACGTGTTGTTGGGATCCTTAGCCAGCATATTGTCGGCGAAAGCCATAGCCTCGTCATACTTGTTGTTGTTGCTATAATAGTCAATCAGATGTCCGAAGAAGAACGGATGGTCAGGATACTTCTGAACGCCTTCCTGCAAGGAGGTAATCCATTTTGCAGTGTCGCCCTGAGCCTTCAGTGCGGTAGAGATGAATTCCATGGCGTACTTGCCCACTTCCTTGTCGTCCTTTGCGTATGGAGCATACTTGGCTACGTTGGCATAGTCTTCGTTCTTCATGGCTGCCAAGCTGGCATAGTATGCAATCTGAGGAAGAACGGTGTCGGTCTTCAGCAGGTTCTGCTCTTCGAACATAGGTTGCAGGGCGATGTCGATGTAGGTAGCGAAGAAGTTCATAGCCTTCTCGTTGTATTCCTTGGCTTCTGCGTCGCTCTTGCTGGTAGCCATGTTGAAGTATTGGATACCACCGTTAATCAGATTTCCGCGTTCGGCCAAGATGGCGGCAGCGTTGGACTTTCTGTACTTGTTCTTGATTTTGCCCTTTTCGTTGGGAATCTGAGCAAGCTCATCGCACTTGAAGTAGTATTTGCACATATTCAGTGCGCTCTTGTAAACCTGAAGAGTGTCGTAAGGTTTTCTCAGATAGGCACTTTCCATCTCCTTTTCGCTTCTTCTCTTCTGGATAAAACCAGCCACGTCCCAAGTTTCGGCATTGTCCTTCGTCTCAGGATTGTTCAAGGCTTCTTGAATAAGTTGCTCTGCCTTGTTAAAGTCAGGGCTTGTTCCGTTGGCTATGCTCTTGGCTTCCTTTACGTTTTTCTCTTGGGCAAAGGTGAAACCTGCGGCCAGCACTAACATCACTGAAAGTAATACTCTTTTCATGATTGTAGAAAAATTAAAATTAATATTATGTCTATTCTTCATTCTCGTCATTGTTTTCGTCGGTGGCTTCGCCTTCCTCGTCCGTCATGTCCTCGTCTTCGGATTCTACGGGGAAGAGTGTGTCCTGGAAAGGATTGGACGGCGCTGTCTTATCTTCTTCTTCGGTCAGTGCGTCGATGTTTTCTTCGGCGCTTTCGGAAGATACCTTGCAGACGGAGCCTATTTCATCGTTCCGTTTCTCCAGGTTAATCAGACGTACACCTTGCGTGGCGCGGCCCATGATGCGGACGTCGGCCACCTTCAGGCGGATGGTGATGCCCGACTTGTTGATAATCATCAGGTCGTTGTCGTCGGTTACCGACTTGATGGCCACCAGTTTGCCGGTCTTGTCGGTAATGTTCATCGTCTTCACGCCCTTGCCGCCACGGTTGGTGATGCGGTAGTCTTCGATGTCGGAACGCTTGCCGTAGCCCTGTTCGGACACTACCATGATGGTTTCGGCTTCGGGGTCCTTGATGCAAATCATTCCTACTACTTCGTCCTGTCCGTCTTCGTCGAGGGTGATGCCTCGTACGCCGGTGGCGGTGCGTCCCATGACGCGTACGGCGCTTTCGTGGAAGCGGATGGCGCGTCCGTTGCGGTTGGCGATGATGATTTCATTGTCACCGCCCGTCATGCGCACTTCGATGACGCGGTCGTCTTCGCGTATGGTGATGGCGTTGACGCCGTTCTGGCGCGGGCGTGAGTATTGTTCGAGCAAAGTCTTCTTTATCACGCCGTTCTTGGTGCAGAACAGTACGTAGTGGCTGTTGATGTACTCTTCGTCGCTCAGGTTCTTCACGCGCAGGTAGGCGTTCACGGCGTCGTCGGAGTCGATGTTCAGCAGGTTCTGTATGGCGCGTCCCTTCGAGTTCTTCGAGCCTTCGGGAATCTCGTACACCTTCAGCCAGTAGCACTTGCCCTTCTGGGTGAAGAACATCATGGTGTTGTGCATGGTGGCGGGATAGATGTGCTCTACGAAGTCTTCGTCGCGCGTGTCGCTTCCCTTCGAGCCTACTCCGCCGCGGTTCTGTGCGCGGAAGTCGCTCAGAGGCGTGCGCTTGATGTAGCCCATGTGCGAGATGGTGATAATCATCTCGTCGTCGGCATAGAAATCTTCGGGGTTGAATTCTTCGGACGAATATACTATCTCGGAGCGGCGTTCGTCGCCGTACTTGTCGCGCACTTCAATCAGCTCGTCCTTGATGACCTTGCGGCAGAGGTCTTCGTTGACGAGGATTTCTTCCAGATAGGCAATCTGCTTCTTCACTTCCTCGTATTCGGCGTGCAGCTGGTCTTGCATGAGGCCCGTCAGCTGGCGCAGACGCATTTCGACGATGGCACGCGACTGTATTTCGCTCAGCTGGAAGCGTTCCATCAGTCCGCTGATGGCATCGGCGGGCGTCTTGGCGGCGCGGATGATGCGGATTACCTCGTCGATGTTGTCCGAGGCGATGATGAGTCCTTCGAGGATGTGGGCGCGTTCCTTGGCCTTGCGCAGGTCGAACTGCGTGCGGCGGATGACCACGTCGTGGCGGTGCTCTACGAAGTATTTGATGAGGTCCTTCAGATTGAGCAGGCGCGGACGGCCGTGCACCAGGGCTACGTTGTTCACGCCGAACGACGTCTGCAACTGCGTCATCTTGTAGAGCTTGTTCAGCACTACGCTGGCGTTGGCGTCGCGCTTGATGTCGATGACGATGCGCATACCTTCGCGGTCGGACTCGTCGTTGGCATTGGCAATGCCGTCAATCTTCTTTTCGTTGGCCAGGTCGGCTATGGACTTGATGAGTTCGGCCTTGTTGACGCCATACGGTATTTCGGTCACTACGATTTTGTCGTGGGGTGTGCCCGCCTCTATTTCGGCTTTGGCACGCATTACGACGCGGCCGCGTCCGGTGAGGTAGGCTTCGCGTACGCCGTTCATGCCGTATATGTATCCCCCTGTGGGGAAGTCGGGAGCCTTGACGTAGGTCATCAGCTCTTCGATGTCGATGTCGTTGTTGTCAATGTAGGCCACACAGGCGTTGATGACTTCCGTCAGGTTGTGTGTGGGCATATTGGTTGCCATGCCGACGGCGATACCCGATGCGCCGTTCACCAGCAGGTTGGGGATTCGGGTGGGCATCACGGTGGGCTCTTGCAGGGAGTCGTCGAAGTTGTTCTGCATATCCACCGTTTCCTTGTCGATGTCCTGCATCATGTCTTCGCCAATCTTCTGCAAGCGGCATTCGGTGTAACGCATGGCTGCTGCGCTGTCACCATCGACAGAGCCGTAGTTGCCTTGTCCGTCCACCAGCATATATCTCATGGCCCAGGGCTGCGCCATGCGGACCAATGCGCCATAGACGGAGGAGTCGCCGTGCGGGTGATACTTACCCAACACTTCACCTACTACTCTGGCTGATTTTTTATAAGGTTTGTCTGAAGTATTTCCTAGTCCCATCATTCCGAAGAGGATTCTTCGGTGAACAGGCTTAAAACCATCTCTAACATCCGGAAGGGCACGTGACACGATGACCGACATGGAGTAGTCAATGTACGATGACTTCATTTCCTCCTCGATGTTAATCTTTATAATTCTGTCTTGTTCAAGCATTTAAAAAGATTATTAATTATACAATTGCAGGTTCATGAAAAAACCACGCTAAGGTACGGCTTTTTTACGACATACAAAAGCTTTTTCAAAATAAACTTTGTTTTTGATTGACTGATTGTGCGTTTTTCGAGGTGTATGCCCTGCCCTGCGGCTTATTTAAGGTACAAGGCGGTAATCCCCTTCAAGGAAAAAACAAGCCGGAAGGAAGGCGTGACAGATGACAGATGACAATTAATAAAAGTGTGAATGTGCGCCATAATACGTAGTATTATATATATAAATATATATTTATATATATAATAAATTTAGCGCGCACATAAAAAAACATCAAAAATATATCTGTCATCTGTCATCTGTAACGCCGTTCACGCTGTGCGAATCGCCGAAGAAGCCTCCCTGTTCATTAGCATACATCTGGTAATCAGGTAAATAGAGCGAGTTGTGGGGACGCATCACGCGCCCTTCTGCGCCCTCATAAATAAAAAATCGCAAATATAGACATTTTCCATATACTCCCCAGCCTGTCCGAAAACTAAGAATATGCTTACATAAAGGTATTTTTTTAGGCACAGATTTAGCTTCGCTGACCTTCGGTTCACGGATAAACGCTGTTTTTCTAAGATTTTTCTGTGAAAATCCGTGTAATCCGTGCCTAAAAGAAAGCACATGATGAATTCTCGGACAGCCTCTCCCCAAAAAACGACATTTATCATTTCTTGCCGGAACGCCCTTTTACGGGGCTGAAAACACGTTTTTCGTACTTGCAAAATGGTGTTTTCTTCTTTTTTTCTTCAAACTTGAGGCGATTTTTTTGGCACAAGTTTTGCCGAAGAAATTTTTGGTGGGCATAACACATATCAAATAAATGTGTATCTTTGTCACCGGAATATTTTTTTGAGGTAAAAACGAAACAAGGAGAAACGAACGGTTATGAACAATCAATTTTCACAAAGAGCTTCCGATGCGATAATTTATAGCAAAGAAGAAGCTTATCGCCTGAAGAGCAGCTACATAGGGGTCGAGCATCTCTTCCTCGGCATCCTGCGCGAAGGTGGCGGAAAAGCCATGGAAGTGCTGAAGGAGCTGAATTTAGACCTCAGAGAGGTGAAAAGGACTATTGAGGGGTATCTGAGAGGGTATACAACCGGGACGGCGATACCCGGTAGCGAGGCAACGTTCAACCCCGACGCGCAGAGAGTGCTGAAAATGTGTATGTTGGAGGCGCGTCTGATGAGGAGCTTTCCGGCCGATACGGAGCACCTCCTGCTGGCCATACTGAAGGATGAAGACAACCTGGCAGCTTCGGTGCTCGGCAGTAGCAATGTGAACTACGACAAGGTATATAATATGCTGACGAAGAAGAAGGCCGACCCTCAGGCCGGCATGGGCTTCACCGAAGACGATGAAGAAGACGAAGAAGACATGAAGGCAGGGGCTTCGCGGCAGGGCAACGGCGGACAAGGCGCGTCGTATTACGCGCAGGCTGCCGCCAAGAAGCCGGGCAACGACACGCCCGTGCTCGACAACTTCGGCATGGACGTGACCCGTGCTGCCGAAGAAGGCCGATTGGACCCCGTGGTGGGCCGCGAGCGCGAGATAGAACGCTTGGCGCAGATACTGAGCCGCCGCAAGAAGAACAACCCTGTGCTCATCGGCGAACCCGGTGTGGGCAAGTCGGCCATCGTCGAAGGGCTGGCCCTGCGCATCGTGCAGAAGAAGGTGTCGCGCATCTTGTTCGACAAGCGCGTGGTGATGCTCGACATGGCTTCCGTGGTGGCCGGCACGAAGTATCGCGGACAGTTCGAAGAGCGCATACGTTCCATCATCAACGAGTTGCAGAAGAACCGCAATGTCATCCTCTTCATCGACGAGATTCACACCATTGTAGGCGCAGGCGCCGCCGCAGGCTCCATGGATGCCGCCAATATGCTGAAACCGGCGTTGGCGCGTGGCGAGATACAGTGCATCGGTGCCACCACCCTCGACGAATACCGCAAGAACATCGAGAAAGACGGTGCCTTGGAACGCCGTTTCCAGAAGGTCATCGTAGAGCCTACCACGGCCGAAGAGACCCTGCAAATACTGAGGAACATCAAGGATAAGTACGAAGATCACCACAACGTGAACTATACGGACGAAGCGCTGGAAGCGTGTGTCAAATTGGCAGACCGCTACATCACCGACCGCAACTTCCCCGACAAGGCCATCGACGTGCTGGACGAAGCCGGTTCGCGGGTGCACCTCACCAACATCACCGTGCCCAAGGAGATTGAGGGACAGGAACAGATGATTGAAGAAGCCCGCCGGATGAAGTCGGAAGCGGTGAAATCGCAGAATTTTGAGCTGGCAGCCGGCTACCGCGACCGCGAGAAGGAACTTACCGCCCGTCTGGAGGCGATGAAAGCCGAATGGGAGGCGCAGCAGAAAGATGCCCGTCAGACGGTGGGCGACGAAGAGATAGCGAACGTGGTGTCTATGATGTCGGGCATACCCGTGCAGCGCATGGCGCAGGCCGAAGGCTTGAAGCTGGCCGGCATGAAGGACGACCTGCAATCGAAGGTCATCGCACAGGATGCCGCCATCGAGACGCTGACCAAGGCCATCCTGCGCAGCCGCGTGGGCCTGAAAGACCCCAACCGACCCATCGGAACCTTCCTTTTCCTGGGGCCTACCGGTGTGGGCAAGACGCACCTGGCCAAGCAGTTGGCACAATATATGTTCGGCTCGACCGATGCGCTGATACGCATCGACATGAGCGAGTACATGGAGAAGTTCACCGTCTCCCGTTTGGTGGGAGCGCCTCCGGGATACGTGGGCTACGAGGAGGGCGGGCAGCTGACGGAGAAGGTGCGCCGCAAACCCTATTCCATCGTGCTGCTGGACGAGATTGAAAAGGCCCATCAGGACGTGTTCAACCTCCTGTTGCAGGTGATGGACGAAGGCCGTCTGACCGACAGCTATGGCCGGACCGTCGATTTCAAGAATACGGTTGTCATCATGACCTCCAACGTAGGTACGCGCCAACTGAAGGACTTCGGACGGGGCATCGGCTTTGCCGCCCAGAACCGTGCGGACGACAAGGAATACTCGCGCGGCGTCATTCAGAAGGCTCTGAACAAGTCGTTCGCTCCTGAATTCTTGAACCGTATAGACGAAATCATCACCTTCGACCAACTCTCGCTGGATGCCATCACGAAGATTATCGACATCGAGCTGAAGGGGTTGTACGGACGCATCGAGGCCATCGGCTACAAGCTTGCCGTGGACGACGACGCTAAGCGCTTCGTTGCCTCGAAGGGCTACGACGTGCAGTTTGGCGCCCGTCCGCTGAAGCGTGCCATACAGAACTATCTGGAGGACGGACTTTCGGGGCTTATCGTGACCTCGGCATTGAAGGCCGGCGACACCATCAACGTGACGCTGAACGAGGCGAAGGACGGATTGGCGTTCAAGATAAACTAACTCCTCTAACTCCTAAAATAAATTAAGAAAAATATGACAGAATGTCAGCCCGTACGGGCTGGCATTTTTTTTGTTTATCGATGAAGCGATAACCAACGTATAAACTAAAAACAATTAATAGATATGCAAAAAGGTAATATTGGGGTAACCACAGAAAACATCTTCCCCGTTATCAAAAAATTCTTGTATAGTGACCACGAGATTTTCCTCCGCGAACTGGTATCCAACGCCGTAGATGCTACGCAGAAGCTCAAGACCCTCAGCTCCATCGGTGAGTATAAGGGTGAGTTGGGCGACCTTACCGTACACGTCAGTCTGGGCAAGGACACCATCACCGTATCCGACCGTGGTATCGGTCTGACAGCCGAGGAAATCGACAAATACATCAACCAAATAGCCTTCTCCGGCGCCAACGACTTCCTTGAGAAGTACAAGAACGACGCCAACGCCATCATCGGACACTTCGGTCTGGGCTTCTATTCGGCCTTCATGGTGGCCAAGAAGGTGGAAATCATCACCCAGTCGTGCAAGGAAGGCGCACAAGCCGTGAAGTGGACCTGCGACGGCAGCCCCGAGTTCACCATCGAAGACACTGACAAGGCCGACCGTGGTACGGACATCGTGCTCTACATCGACGACGATTGCAAGGAATTCCTCGAAGAGTCGCGCCTTTCGTCATTGCTGAAGAAGTATTGCAGCTTCCTCCCCATCCCCGTAGCCTTCGGCAAGAAGAAGGAGTGGAAGGACGGCAAGCAGGTGGAGACCGCCGAAGACAACGTCATCAACGACACCACCCCCTTGTGGACGCAGAAGCCCAGCGAGCTGAAGGACGAGGACTACCAGAAGTTCTACCGCGACCTCTATCCCATGTCCGATGAACCGCTGTTCTGGATTCACTTGAACGTAGATTATCCCTTCCACCTGACGGGTGTGCTCTACTTCCCCAAGGTGAAGAGCAACATCGAGCTGAACAAGAACAAGATTCAGCTGTATTGCAACCAGGTATATGTGACGGACTCCGTAGAAGGCATCGTGCCCGACTTCCTCACCCTGCTGCACGGCGTGCTCGATTCGCCCGACATCCCGCTGAACGTGTCGCGCTCCTACCTGCAGAGCGATTCCAACGTGAAGAAAATCTCCACCTACATCACCAAGAAAGTGTCCGACCGCTTGCAATCCATCTTCAAGAACGACCGCAAGCAGTTTGAAGAAAAGTGGAACGACCTGAAGATTTTCATCAACTACGGTATGCTGACGCAGGAAGACTTCTACGACCGTGCCAAGGATTTTGCCCTTTTCACCGACACCGACGCCAAGTGCTACACCTTCGACGAGTATAAGACCCTCATCAAGGACAACCAGACGGACAAGGACGGAAACCTCATCTACCTCTATGCCAACAACAAGGACGAGCAATACAGCTACATCGAAGCCGCCAACGCCAAGGGCTACAACGTGCTGCTGATGAACGGACAGCTGGACATCGCCGTGGTAAGTATGCTGGAGCAGAAGCTGGAGAAAGCCCGCTTCACCCGCGTGGACAGCGACGTGGTGGACAACCTCATCGTGAAGGAAGACAAGAAAGCCGAAGCCTTGGAGGCCGACAAGCAGGAAGCCCTCTCGGCCGTGTTCAAGAGCCAGCTGCCCACCATCGAAAAGACGGAATTCAACATCTCGGCTCAGGCGCTGGGCGAAGGCGTGGCTCCTGTCATGATTACCCAAAGCGAATATATGCGCCGTATGAAGGAAATGGCCAACATACAGGCCGGCATGAGCTTCTACGGCGAAATGCCCGATATGTTCAACCTCGTGCTCAACTCGGACAACGCCTTGATTAAAGGTGTGCTGGAGGGCGAAAGCAAGGAATGCGCCGCATCCATCGAGCCTGTGCGCCAAGAAATGAACGACGTCGATGCACGCCGCAAGGAGCTGCGCAAGAAGCAGGAAGGCAAGAAGGACGAGGAAATCTCCACCGCCGAGAAGGACGAAGTGAACGAACTGGACAAGAAGTGGGACGACCTGAGGGCACGCAAGGAAAGCATTTGGGCAGGTTATGCCGCCGGCAACAAGGTGGTTCGCCAGCTCATCGACTTGGCTCTGCTTCAGAACGGTATGCTGAAGGGTGCCGCCCTGAACGATTTCGTCAAGCGCAGCCTTGAGCTGATTAAATAAGCCCCTTTAACTATTCATCTATATGACAGGGCATTGCAACTCATTGGGAGTTGTGATGCCCTTTTCCTTTTCCGCTTGGCGGCAGGCCCACTTCCCTTTCCGGCTAAAAAATATGAAAACGTGTCATGCGTTTGAAAACTATTGGTTATATTTGAGGCATTGAAATCAGGACGTCTCTTTATCATGCAAACATATACAAACATCATACGGAAACTCGGGCTGCTCCTGCTTGCCTTCCTGAGTGTTCTGCCCGCGCTGCAAGCCCAGAAGGTGGGGCTTGTGCTGAGCGGCGGAGGAGCCAAAGGCATGACGCATATAGGCATTATCCGTGCGCTGGAGGAGAACAACATCCCCATCGACTACATCACGGGTACCTCGATGGGGGCTATCATCGGCTCGCTCTATGCCATGGGCTACTCGCCCGACGACATGGAGGCCCTGCTGCGTTCGCCCGACTTCAAGCGATGGTACTCCGGACAGGTGGAGCCTCAGTACGAATACTACTTCAAGAAAGGTCGTCCCACGCCCGAGTTCTTCAATATCCGCTTCTCGTTGCGCGATTCGTTGCGCACCAACCCCTTGCGTCTGCCCACCAACATGATTAGCCCCATACAGATGAATCTGGTGTTCGTCGAACTGTTTGCTTGCGCCACGGCTTCTTGTCGGGGCAATTTCGACAACCTGTTCGTCCCCTTCCGGTGCATCGCTTCCGACGTTTACAACAAGCGGGCGCTGATTATGCGCAAGGGCGACCTGGGAGATGCCGTGCGTGCCTCCATGAGTTTTCCTTTCGTCTTCAAGCCGATAGAGATAGACAGCATATTGGCTTACGACGGTGGCATATACAACAACTTTCCCACCGACGTGATGCGCGAAGATTTCCGGCCCGACATCATCATCGGAAGCGTCGTGGCCACCAATCCGGGCAAGCCGGAGGAGAATGACCTCATGAGCCAGATAGAGAACATGGTGACGCAAAAGACGGACTATTCCATCCCCGATTCGCTGGGCATCCTCATGACCTTCAATTACGGCAACGTGAGCTTGCTTGACTTCGACCGCCTTCAGGAGTTGCACGATGTGGGCTATCGGCGTACCATGGAGCTGATGGATTCCATCAAAGGGCGAATCCATCGGCGGGTGAGCATGGACAACGTGCGCTTGCGCCGCATGGTGTATCGTAGCAATCTGCCGCAATTGCGCTTCCGCAACATCTCCATCGACGGAGCCAACGAACAGCAACAAGCCTATATCCGGAAGGAATTTCACGACGATGAGAATGAGGTGTTCACCTACGAAGACCTGAAGCGCGGCTACTTTCGTTTGCTGGCGGACAACATGATTTCCGAAATCATCCCTCATGCCGTCTATGACCCGCAAAACGACCTGTACGAGCTTCATCTGAAGGTGAAGATGAAGGACAGCTTCTCGGTCCGCCTCGGAGGAAGTGTATCGACCACCAGCTCCAATCAGATTTACCTGGGACTGGGCTATCAGAACTTGAACTACTATTCCAAGGAGTTTACCTTCGACGGTCAGCTGGGAAAGATTTACAACAATGCTCAGCTGATGGCCCGCATCGACTTGCCCACACGCATACCTACGTCTTTCCGCTTTCTGGCCTCTTTCAGCACGTTCGACTATTACAACAAGAACGGACTGTTCTCCAAAAACGACGACCCCACTTTCAACTCGAAGAACGAACGATTCTTGAAGCTGATGGTAGCCCTGCCTTTCCTGGCCAACAAACGGGCTGAGTTCAGCTTCGGCATGGGGCGGTTGAAGGACTACTATTATCAGTCCAGCATCATCGACTTCGAGAAAGACCATTCCGACCAAAGCCTGTACGACCTCATGGGTGGGGCTATCGGCTTCTATGGCAGTACGCTGAACGTGCGGCAGTATGCCACCAAGGGATATTACGAGAAACTCATTGCCCAGATTTTTACGGGAAAGGAAAAATTTACCCCCGGCAATGACGAAGAGGCTTCGGCTTGGCAGGAGCGTCAATCGTGGCTTCAGATTTCCTACATGAAAGAGGCCTACCATGCCATGAGTCATAAGTTTACGCTGGGGTGGCAGGTGGATGCCGTCTATGCATCGAAGAATTTTTCGGAGAACTATACGGCTACCTTGATGCAGGCGTGCGAGTTTTCGCCGACTCCGCATAGCAAGCTGATGTACAACGAGGCATTCCGTGCCAACCAGTTTGTGGCAGCCGGCATCAAACCCATCTTCGTGCTCAATGATATGTTTCAGTTTCGTACGGAGTTTTATGGTTTCCTGCCCATTTTCCCCATCAAGGCGAACGATTCAAACCGCGCCTATTACGGAAAAGCCTTTTCGCGCTTCGAGTATATGGGCGAAGTATCTTTCGTATGCCATTTGCCTTTCGGCGCCATTTCGGCTTATGTAAACCATTATAGTTCACCCAGTAAAGAATGGAACGTGGGGCTTACCATCGGCTGGCAGCTCTTTAACTACCGTTTCATCGAGTAATTCGGATGAAGAAAAGTAGGCGCTTGGGATGAAAAAAAGTAGGAATTGCGCTTGCTAATTCCGAAAAAGTGCGTATCTTTGCACCCGTTAAACAAAAAAGGTCGCGTAGCTCAATTGAATAGAGTAGCTGACTACGGATCAGCCGGTTACAGGTTTGAATCCTGTCGCGATCACTTTTTTTGATTAGACAAAGGCCGCGTAGCTCAATTGAATAGAGTAGCTGACTACGGATCAGCCGGTTACAGGTTTG
>JAUNJD010000091.1 GCA_030523205.1 Bacteroides sp. | reverse complement strand
TTCGTACTTGGTTCGTACTTGATTCATTTTGAGATTCAACAGAATCATTCTTTACATTGAGAAGAGGACGTTTGAAGGTCACACAAACATAACCTCCGCTGATGCTCCATACAGGTTCGGACACATTATGGGCATTACAAGCATCAATGATTCGCCTTGTTCCTGTCCCCCAGTTTTCAAGAAATGTTGTTCGGAATAACACTTCTGCCATAATAGGGTTATAGGGATAAGAGTTATGCGGCTGCTTGATGGTTTCTGTCGTGAGTTGTGGCGGAAACACGCCAGGATTCTCTATTTCAATACGGTCATCATAAATGGCTATGCTAGGTGTAAGATTATATTTCTCAAATTGTCGATGACAGAGTGCATTTGTCAATGCTTCACGCAGAGCTTCAGCCGGAATTTCTAAACTTTCCTCCCGTTTGAACCCTACTATCTTTCCACTCATATTCAAGTGTTTCAGGAAGAAACTTGTACCAGCATCAAGCAGTTCAAAAAAATTCCCGCTCACTCGTTGATTATCTATAAATTCATTCTTGTCCGTTCCACGAAAGCGTGCCATACGCAGCCGCATTTGCGAATAATTTGTAACCTTAGTGGAAAACAATGCAACCGCTGCATTATTCAGCCTGCCTTCGGTTAGCAATTCAAACTTATCAAGTACCTTTTCCAATGGTTCAGCCATCGCTGTAGCATGAATCCGCCCTTTTTCAGAGCCAAGACGCAATAAACCACGAATGAGTTCCTCGTCCAAATCCTTTACAGCAATATCCTCTGCTGTTTGCCTTTCCCATGCATAGAATCTCGGTTTGTTGGCACGCAACCGCTCTTCAAACATATCACGAGGCATCACTTGTGTAGTGCTCTCTACCTTATAATATGGCCGACCATGATAAGTATATGGGTGGCGTCCCCATACGAAAGCACCAAAATACATGGCGATAATTTGGTATCCCGGTCGGTCCGGTACATCTATGTACTGTACCGAAACATCCACAGCAGGCTCCAAGCCACTGAGAGCTTGCGCTATTTCACGCTGTGTATTATCGTTTACTATTTGTCCAAGCATACGTAATGAAGTAGGTGCTATGCCAAATATTAACCAACCACCTTCACCATTAAGGAATGCGCAAGCTGTGTGCATTCCATCTTTTAGCTCGCCTGTGGTCTTCTTCAGTTCCAAATGGCGATTCTCATCTTTCGCTATCAGTTGCTTTATATCTTCTGCTGTCATTGCATATCATTATCTATCATCATGCAAAAATAACAATAACATTTTAACAACATGAACAACTCAATATAAAATCAACACTATACACACAGCTTTTTCATTAAAGAAAGCTACCATTGACATAGTTTTCGTACTTGGGAAACCAATTTTCTGGAGAGGAGACACCCCGACACGCTCAGCATGGCAAACAGTATTCTTTCATTCCTAACCGACCTTCCAAAACAACTGTTCAGACACTCGGTCTTCAAAAAAATAATGGGTGCGGTGGCGATAATCATTAAATCTTTTCTATCTTTGCCGAACTATTGACGAGGGTAACGCGGCTTCTGCTGAAGTGGAAGGCGGCGAAACTCTGATGAGTATAACAACCTGAATTTATTACAGTGGAGCAGTTGGACGAACAACAGAAACGACGGAAATTTGAGCAATTCTTTATTCTGACTTTCCCGAAGGTAAAGGCTTTTGCCTGGAAGGTGCTGGGATCGAAGGACGATGCGGAAGACGTGGCTCAAGACGTGTTCGTCAAGCTATGGGACTGCCCGGAGATATGGGAGAACCAAGATACATGGAACGGCTATATCTATACGATGGTGCGCAACGCCATCTACGATTTCCTGAAACACAAATCCATTGAAGAGAATTATCAGGAGCAGTTGGCCGCCAAGGAAAGGCCGCTGACCGAACCCGACTTCCAAAGCCAACTCTATGCCGACGAGATTGCTTTGCTGGTGGAACTGGCGCTGGACAATATGCCCGAACAGCGGAGAAAGATTTTCGTCATGAGCCGCAAGCAAGGACTGAGCAATCAGGAAATAGCTGATACACTGGATCTTTCGGTCCGCACGGTGGAACATCACATCTATTTGGCCCTTCAACAACTAAAAAAAATCATTTTAATTGCATTTTTTTCGTATTTCGCTTAAGTAGTCCGCCGGAGTTGGTCGTCTTTATTATGTAAGACGATTAAAAAATGGAGAATTACATTCAGAAAATAATCAGTTTATTCACGGCCTCCGAGCACAGTGAAGAAGCGACCCGGAAAGTTCACCGCTGGTTGCTGAAGGACGCTCATGCCGACGAAAAGGAAGCTGCCCTGCGTGCATTGTGGGACGAAACCCGCGGACAGGCCGATGCAGAGACATGGACTTCCCTCTCCGAAGTATACGAAAAGATAGGTGTTAGCAACAATAAGATGCCGAAACGGCGTCTCTTCTCCCTGAAGCAGTGGAGAAACATGGCAGCTGCCGCCGCCGTATTGGTGGCGGTATCCACTGCCGGCACTTACTTCCTGACGAAGAACGCCTATCAGGATACCAACATGGTGG
Source organism: Bacteroides sp. (assembly GCA_030523205.1). GTDB lineage: Bacteria > Bacteroidota > Bacteroidia > Bacteroidales > Bacteroidaceae > Bacteroides. The sequence continues at coordinate 11,576 of JAUNJD010000091.1, read as the reverse complement.
AGTGCTTCACAGCGGCCGGCAATATGCAGCAACTGACGCTGCCGGACGGCACTAAGGTGCAGACCAACTCGGGCACCATGCTCCTTTACCCCGAAGAGTTCAAGGGAAGCACGCGCACCGTCTATCTGATTGGCGAGGCCAACTTCAAGGTACACAAAGACCCCTCCAAGCCTTTCATCGTGAAATCGACGGCTGTTGACATCACGGCACTGGGCACGGAATTCAACGTGACGGCCTATCCGGAAAGCAACGACATCATAGCCACCCTGATTCAGGGAAAGATAAAGGTGAACTGCGGAGAGACGGACTCCTACATCCTCTCGCCGGGACAGCAGGTCACCTACCTGAAGAATTCGGGCAAGAGCCTGCTCAGCGACGCCAACTTGGCGGACGTGACGGCATGGCAGAAGGGAGGAAGCATCTTCCGCGGCAAGACCTTGAGCGAGATTTTCACCGCCCTCGAACGCCGCTACAACGTCACCTTCCAGTATAACATGAATCTGCTCAGCAATGATAAATATAACTTCAGCTTCCGACAGAATTCGGATATACACGAAATCATGAACATCATGAAGGAAGTGGTGAACGGATTTGATTACAGCATCAAGGACAACGTATGCTACATCAAGTTCCGAAAATGACAGACTGACAGGAGAAACCGATTGTTCAACCTATTAAAACAAGAATAGTATGTAAAAAAGTATCCGGAATCAGGATGCCGCCTGATTCCGGATATGAAATGATTTTCTTTAGTATCAAAGCCACGTGCTATCAAAATTGGAACAAGATAATATTATGAGTTTAACACTAAAATCGCTGCGAAGATATGAATTTATATCTATTAAAAGCTAAATGTATAACATTTTTTTGCTGTTTGCTACTTTCGCAAACACTCCTCTTTGCTCAAAGCAATCAGAAAATCACCATTAAGAAACAGAACATCACCTTGCGCGAAGCCTTAGCCGAAGTGGAAAAGCAAGCGCAAATGTCCATCGCCTACAACGAATCTCAGTTGGGCAATAAGTCTTTGTCCCTCAACATTGAGAATCAGTCTCTCGACCAATCCCTCAAAACCATCCTGAAAGGTACGGGATTCGGATATAAGCTGAACAACGGCTACATACTGATAGTGCCCGATGCCAAGACACAGCAAGGCACCAACCGCAAGAAGGTGCAAGGTCGGGTGGCCGATGCCCAAGGTGAAGCCCTTATCGGAGTGAACATCCAGGTGAAAGGCACTTCTGCCGGTGCCATCACCGATGTGGATGGAAACTTCAGCGTAGAGGTAGCCAAGGGCGACGTACTGGAAGTGTCGTACGTGGGTTATGCCACACAGAGCATCAAGGTGACGGACGACAAAAGCCTGAACATCGTGTTGCAGGAAGATGCCGAAATGCTGACCGAGGTGGTTGTTACCGCCTTGGGTATCAAGAAGGAAGCCAAAGCGCTGTCCTACAACGTGCAGAAGGTGAACGGTGCCGAAATCGTAGGCGTGAAGGATGCCAACTTCATGAACTCGCTCTCCGGTAAGGTGGCCGGTATCTCCATCAACGCCAGTTCCTCCGGTATCGGTGGTGGTGCCAAGGTGGTGATGCGTGGTGCCAAGTCAATCAACGGCAACAACAACGCCCTTTATGTGATTGACGGTATTCCGATGCCCGCCCTGGAGACCACCCAGCCCAGCGACCACTTCACCGGTATGGGACAGTCGGGCGACGGTGCTTCCATGATTAACCCGGAGGACATCGAAACCATGTCGGTGCTGAGCGGTGCCGCCGCATCGGCCCTCTATGGTAGCGAGGCCGCCAACGGCGTGGTGCTTATCACGACCAAGAAGGGAAATGCCGAGCGGATGAACATCACCTACTCCAACAGCACTTCCTTCTTCAGCCCCTTTGTTACACCCGAATTTCAAAATACTTATGGTGCCTCCAGCGGTTCTTTTCAGAGCTGGGGACAGAAGCTGGCTCAGCCCAGCAGCTACGACCCGCTGGATTTCTTCCAGACCGGTTGGAACGAGACCAACTCCGTAACCCTGAGCAACGGTACGGAGCGAAACCAGACTTTTGTATCCATTGCCTCGACCAACGCCGAAGGCATTGTGCAGAACAACACACTGAACCGCTACAACGTAGCCATCCGCAACACCACCAGTATGCTGGACGACAAGTTGCACCTCGACCTCAGTGCCAACTACATGAACATCCGCGAACAGAACATGATTTCGCAAGGACAATACTTCAACCCCATCGTTCCGGTCTATCTGCTGTCGCCCAGCTATAGCCTCGAAACTTACCAACTGTTTGAGATGTACGACGAAAGCCGCGGCTTCAAGACGCAATACTGGCCTTGGGGCAACATGGGTATCGCCATGCAGAATCCTTACTGGATTACCAACCGCGATATGTTCGTCAACCACAAGAACCGTTTCCTCATCAGTGCCGGACTTTCGTACGACATCGCCAAAGGAATCACCTTGGGAGCACGTGCCAAGATGGACTATACATCGGCTCTGAACGAGAAGAAGTATTCGGCCTCTACCGATGCCATCTTCGCACAGAAGTACGGTGCCTACTACAAGGCCGACGCCACTACCCGCCAACTCTACGGCGACTTGATGCTGAACATCGACAAATATTTCGGCGACTTCTCCGTAGCCGTTACTTTGGGTACCAGCATACAGGACGTTGACTACGAATATTACAGCGTGGGCGGTGACCTCAACTCGGTGGCCAACAGCTTCACACTGAAGAACCTGAATCAGAGCAATGCCGAGTTCGACCAAGACGGCTACCACGAACAAAAACAATCCCTGTTCGGTACCGCACAGGTGGGCTGGCAAAGCAAACTCTATCTGGACCTGACGGGACGTATCGACTGGTCTTCGGCCTTGGCATGGACGCCTTACAAGAACCTTTCCTACGGTTCGGTAGGTGTATCGGCCATCCTGACCGACCTGCTGCCCATCAAGAGCAAGGTGCTGACTTTCCTGAAAGTACGCGGTTCGTATAGCGAGGTAGGTAACTCTCCGGAGCGTTACATCGCCTATCAGACATACCCCTATCAGTCGGGTACACCTTCTACTACGACCACTTATCCCAACACGGACATCAAGCCCGAGCGCACCAAGGCGTGGGAAATCGGTTTGCAGTCGCACTTTTGGGGCGATAAGCTGGAACTGAATGTCAGCCTTTACAAGACATCGACCTTCAATCAGTTGTTCAATCCTTCCCTCCCCTCTTCCTCCGGTTATTCTTCCATCTACATCAACGGTGGACAGGTGGACAACAAGGGTATCGAACTGAGCTTGGCACTGAATCAGCCGCTGGGACCGGTGGCATGGACTTCCAACTTTACCTACACCATCAACAAGAACAAGATCAAGAAGCTGCTGAAACCGACTACCCTTTCCAACGGCATCGAGGTGTCGCAGGATATGCTGGACTTGGCAGGCATCGGTAACGTAAAGACCCGCTTGATAGAAGGTGGTTCCATCGGTGACCTCTATGTAACTGCCTTGCGTACAGACGAACACGGCTACATCGACGTTGATTATGTGAACAATACCGTTGCCGTAGATGAGAATGCCGGTGAGCGCAAAGACGGCTGGATATATGCCGGAAACTCACAGGCCAAATATACCATGGGATGGCGCAACTCCTTCAGTTGGAAAGGCATTACGCTGGGATTCCTCATCAATGCCCGCGTGGGCGGCGTAGGCGTATCCATGACGCAAGCCATGATGGATGCTTACGGCACTTCAAAAGCCTCTGCCGATGCTCGCGATGCCGGTGGTGTGATGATTAACGGTTACTTGGTTCCTGCCGCACAGAAGTATTACACCACCGTAGGTACAGGCGCAGGCTCCATGTATGTATATAGTGCCACCAACGTACGCTTGGCCGAACTCTCTTTGGGTTACGACCTGCCCATTACGAAGTGGGTTCCTTGGATAAAGGGAATGAACGTAGCATTTACGGGCCGCAACCTCTTTATGTTCTACTGCAAGGCTCCTTACGACCCCGAACTGACAGCCAGCACGGGCACGCACTTCAGCGGTATGGACTACTTCATGTTGCCCAGCTTGCGCAATCTTGGTTTCTCTGTTAAACTTAACTTTTAACAAGGAGACAAGGAATAAGTTAACAAGACTACAAGAACGTTTCCGTATGCAGGCCTCGTTGCCTCGTCCACTCGTTTCTTGTCAACTTTGAAAAACTCTAAACTTATGAAACATATATTTGAACATAAAACATTTATAGCAGGTGCATTCCTCGCAGGCAGTCTGTTGCTGTCTTCCTGCACCGGTCAATTCGAGAAATGGAATATCAACCCCAACGAGGTGACCCCCGACCAAATGGAATACGACAACTTAAACACAGGTGCCTACTTCACGCAGATGCAGAGAGGGGTGTTTATCGTAGGTAGAGGTGCCGACGGTGTAGGTTTGGGTGGTGAATACCAAGTTACGGAAATGCTGACGGGCGACATTTTTGCCAGCTTCATCGCCAACATCAATACATATAGCTACACCACCTATCACAATGACCACTATGCCCTGTATCGCGATTGGTACAACGCTCCTTGGGCTGATGCTTATACCAACGTGATGCAACCTTGGAACTCCATCGTAGAGAAAACGGAAGAAGGTTCTCCCGCAAGAGCCATGGCCACCATCGTAAAGGTATTGGGCATGAGCCGCATCACCGATATGTACGGTCCCATTCCTTACAGCAAATTCGGTACAGCCATCCAAGTAGCGTACGACAGCCAAAAGGATGTCTATTATCAATTCTTCGACGAACTGGATGATGCCATTGAAGTGTTGACCGATTACAATACCAGCAACGGGAACAATTACATGGAAGACTATGATTATATATATAGCGGAAACGTCAGTAAATGGATTAAGTTTGCCAACACCTTGCGTCTGCGTTTGGCTATGCGTATCTCCTACGTGGACCAAAGCAAGGCCGAGACCGAGGCATCTGCCGCTATCAATCATAGTGGTGGCTTGATTTCGACTACGGATGATGCCGCCATCCTGCACCAGAACACAGCTTTCACTTTCATCAACCCCATTTGGGAAGTCAGCGAAAGTTTCCAGGATATGCGCATGAGTGCCACTATGGATTGTTATCTCAACGGTTACAATGACCCGCGCATCTCTGCTTACTTCCGCACAGCTACCTATGATGGTGCTTATCACGGTGTACGCAACGGCATGACTGACATTTCAAAGGATAGCTACATTGTTACTGCTTCCGGCATGAACTTCGAAGAAGACGACGATATGCAATGGATGGATGCTGCTGAAGCTTACTTCCTGTTGGCCGAAGCCAAACTGCGCTTAGGTTTGGGAAGCGAATCCGTGCAGAGCTATTACGAACAAGGTGTTCGCGCTTCGTTCTCTGCCGAAGGGGTTTCGGGTGCCGATGCCTATTTGGCAGATGATACAAGCTTGCCGTTGAATACCTATACCGACCCAACAACAAGCCGAAGCACCAATGTAGTCAACTATGTATCTCAACTACCCGTAGCATGGAATGATAATGCCAGCACAGCCGAAAAGATGGAACGCATCATGATTCAGAAGTGGATTGCTCTCTACCCCGACGGACAAGAGGCTTGGAGCGAAATGCGCCGCACGGGCTATCCCGGATTTGTACGCATCAACTCGTACAATTATCAGACCGAAGTGGCAAGCAACGAACTGATTAGCCGACTGAAATTCCCGACTACTGAATATTCGGACAACAGTGCCAACACACAAGCTGCCGTATCGTTACTCGGTGGCAATGGTGACACTGCCGGAACAAGACTTTGGTGGGATGTGAACAGATAACAAGAACCTATTATCTAAAATAATATAATCTAAATATGAAAGCAATTAAATACCTAATAGCACTTGCTGCTTTTGCCGGATTGGCAGTAGCTTGTGATACGGACATTGAATCGGAAACTATTCAGAAACCGTACACTTATAGTGACTTGTATTATCAAAATCTGCGCGACTACAAAGCGAGCGACCACTCCATCGCTTTCGCATGGTTTGCACAATACGGTCAACAGAATTCTCCAGCTATCCGCTTCATGGGTTTACCTGATAGTCTAGACATCTGCTCTATGTGGGGAGGAATCCCGGCAAAAGAGAATACCGACATTTGGGAAGAGATACGTTTCGTACAGAAAGTGAAAGGTACAAAGATGCTTGTGGTAGCTATCACTCGTATTGATGCAGAAACCGACGAAAAAGACTTCAAAATAGCCTACAACGAAGCAAAGGCAATGGAAGCAGGTGAGGAAAGAGAAGCTGCACTCTATAAGGCTGTGGAAATGTATGCCGAATATTTCCTCGACCAAGTGTTTGAGAATGATTTGGATGGATTTGATGCCGATTACGAGCCTGAAGGAGACTTCTTGGATGGAGAATACTTTCTTCATTTTATGAATCATTTAGCTAAATATATGGGACCGAATCCTAATATTACAAAAGAGGAACGATTAGCCTTGATTCAAGAAAGATATGGAAAAGATGAAACCGATACAGACAAAATGCTTTGTGTAGATGCACCAGGAGATGCTTTATCAGATTTATATGACATCTGTAACTATTATTTCAAACAAGCCTATGGAGGAGGAACAAGCAGCAATTGGCCCATTGAGAAGGTCGTATTCTGTTGTAATATGGGAGATAATTGGCAAGAGTCAATGGCAGAAATGTACACACAAGCCCGCTATCAACCTACTACCGGCAGAAAGGGAGGATTTGGTGCTTTCTTTATTCACCGCGACTATAACGTACACGAAAACAATCCGTATCCTTATAAGCGCTTCCGTGAATGTATTCAGATTCAGAATCCGGCCATTCATTAATTAATCATTAACGACAAATATGGTTATGAAAAAGATTAAGAACTTATTCTATATAGGCATGATTGCCATCTGTACTGCAGGATTTACCTCTTGTAGCAGCGATGAAGAGTATGACTTCCCGGGAGATGCTTACAACCGGGTGTATATGACAAATAATTCAACTTCATTCAAAATTGTGCAGACACCCGTAGGAGCTGTCACCAATATGGACTTTGAATTAGCCCTCAAATGTACTCAAAAAGCATCTGAAAATATCAGTGTTACAGTAGAAGTTGATAATTCACTGGTAGACGCTTATAACAGTGAACATGGGACTGCTTATGAAAGCCTACCGGACAATGCATTAGTTTTGCAGAATGCCACAATGAACATTCCAGCCGGAGCAATGGTGACTGCTGATACATTGAAAATGACATTTACAACGGATGAATCTGTTTTAGCGACGCTAAAAAGCAAAAATGGCTATCTTATTCCGCTATGCATCGGCAGTGTCAAAGGTGGAAGTGCAGCAGCAAGTACCAATTACTATACTTCGTATCTCACTGTCAGCGTAACAGAAGATGAAATGAACCATGAAGCAACTGAATATACAGGAACTGGAACATTGGTTGCCGACCAAAGCAGTTGGAGTGCATCAACCACAGGATATGTATATTCATGGTATGGAAGCATAGAATCCATGTTTGATGGAGATGCTAGTAATTATTGCTATATCAGACATTCTTCTTCTGAGGACTATGTAGAGGTAGATATGGGCAAATCCTATTCTTTTGATGCTATCAAGATGACATACGAAGGATATGACTATTCAACTTGGGAATATACAGAAGTAGGATCATTCCGTTCAGGAATGATTGTAAGCACCAGCGAAAACGGAACAGACTGGACTTCACGTGGTGAATTAGACCGCCAGACTAAAGTCTGTGTGTTCTATGCTCCAATTACTGCACGATACATCCGAATAATCAATCCCGGTTATTTCGAGTGTGGTATATTTAATGTTTATGCAAAATAATAATTAAAAGAATATGAAGAAATTTACATTACTATACGTGTTGGCCTTGTTGCTCTGCGCAACAAGCTGCAAAGAAGGCCCTGAATTCGGTGATGCAATCTACATGACCGGAACTTTGACCTCATCTAATATTCGTTTCTTGGTGGATGGGCAATCCAGTATGGGACTAACAGTTTCTGCTACCTCAAAAGCAGAAACAGATATTACAATTAATATGCAACCTGCTCCGGAGCTATTAGATGCCTTCAATGCATCTACAGGACGCAACTGCCAATTACCACCGGAAGGCAGCTACTCCATAGAGGGTACAGAAGTAGTAATTGAAGCAGGGAAGACACTTTCCACACAGGTCAAGGTGAGCGCCGATTCTGACAAGCTACAAGAGGGCGTTTCCTATTGCATACCGGTATCAATCACCTCAGTGACAGGAGGAGATATGAAAGTGTTGGAATCTTCACGCACGGCATACGTCATGCTCACCAAGGTTATCAACATCAAAGCAGCCTATCTGGCCAAAAGAGGATGCTTCGACATTCCTACATTTGGTGGAGATGACAGCCCTGTAAAATCGTTAAGCCAAATGACGTTGGAAATGAAAGTGCTTCCCGTATCATTCAGTGGAATTAGTTCACTGTGTGGTTGTGAAGAGAACTTTCTCTTCCGTTTTGGTGACGGTGCAGGTAACCCTGATAACAAATTGCAACTTTCAAAAGGTTCTATCGGTTCTGCATCTCACCCCGACCAAAAAGATCATTACGAGTCTTGGGTAGAGCAGGAATTTGAAACGGGACATTGGTTGCACTTCGCAGCTGTTTACGATGGTCAATATCTCCGTGTATATTTGGACGGTGAACAGATTCACATGGTAGAAACCAACAATGGTGGTACTATCAATTTAAGTATGGCCTACGATGGTCATACGTGGGATGACACCTTTGCCATCGGTCGTTCTGTTGGTCATCAACGTTTCTTCGATGGTTATGTAAGTGAATGTCGTGTATGGAACGTTGCCCGCACACAAGCCGAACTGGAAGATGGTGTATGCTACGTAGATCCCACTACTGAAGGTCTGATTGCTTACTGGCGTTTCGACGGTGAGACACAAGATGATGGCACCGTATTGGATATAACCGGACATGGCTACAATGCTGAGCCATACGGTACGATACAGTACGTAGACAATCAGAAATGTCCTTTCTAAACATAGTATAGTGTATCGTTAATTGTAAAGGAGACAAGTTGGCAAGAGAATTTATAAGATAGTCTCATCCACTTGTCTCCTTTTTTATTTAAATTTACCACCACTTAAAACAATACGCCATGAAAAAGATTCCTTTCATCGTAGCTATGGTTGTAAGCGGTCTGTCCATCGGATGCGCTTCACATACGAAGACGGAAAGCGAGTTGCCCGACTTGACGCAGTACGTTGACCCCTACATCGGGACGGGTGACCACGGACACGTATTTCTGGGTGCGAACGTGCCTTTCGGACTGGTGCAGCTAGGCCCTACGCAATACACACGGGGCTGGGATTGGTGCTCGGGCTATCATTACAGCGACTCGGTGCTGATAGGCTTCAGTCATACCCACCTGAGCGGGACGGGCATCGGCGAGCTAGGCGACATTTCCCTGTTTCCCGTGACCGACGAACGGCAACGCGAAGCGCACTTCCGCCACGAGCAGGAACGGGTGAGGCCGGGATATTATGCCGTCGTGCTGGACGATACGAACATCAAGGCCGAACTGACAGCCACCGCCCGCACGGGCTTCCACCGCTACACCTACCCAACAGACATCGACACCACCAAAATTATTATCAACCTGAAGCAAGGCATCGGCTGGGATGCACTGAAAGCCTGCACGATGACGCAGGAGAATGACACGACAGTCTCCGGCTATCGGTGCTCTACGGGCTGGGCCAAGCGTCAGCAAATCTTCTTCCATGCCGTGTTCTCCTCCCCCATCCGCAAAGCGCAAATGGAGAATGACAGCATCGGCATTTTCTCCTTCTGCACCGGCGGACAACCGCTGCTGGTGAAAGTGGGCTTGTCGCCCATCGGCACGGAGAATGCCAAACTTAATCTGCAAGCCGAAAACCCCGGCTGGGATTTTGAAGAAACAGCAGAAAAAGCCCGTCTCCTCTGGAACAAGGAACTGAATAAGATACAGGTCACTACACCGGACGAGAAGGCTAAAAAGATATTCTATACAGCCCTGTACCACACCATGTTTGCCCCTTCCGTCTTTAGCGACGTGAACGGAGACTATCGGGGAGCCGACGGGCAAGCGCATACGGATGCCAACGGCACGAACTATACCACCTTCTCGCTATGGGATACGTATCGGGCTGCCCATCCGCTTGCCACACTGATTCATCCGGAAAGGCAGAAGGACTTTGCCCAGACCATGCTGAACATCTTCGACCAACAGGGGAAGCTTCCGGTATGGTACTTGATGGAGAACGAAACAGACTGCATGGTGGGCAACCCGGGCATTCCAGTGCTGGCCGACATCGTGCTGAAAGGCTTCGAGGTAGATAAGGAAGCCGCCTTCCGAGCCATGAAGGCTTCGGCCATGCTAGACGAGCGTTCCTTGGGGCTGCTGAAGGAATATGGCTACATCCCCTACGACAAAGAGCCGACGAACGAGACTACCGCCAAAGGGCTGGAATATGCGTTGGCAGACGGCTGCATCGCCAAGGTGGCAGAGACGTTGGGGCACGTGGAGGACTACAACTACTTCCGCAATCGAAGCCTCTCCTATCGGAAGTATTTCGACAAGAGCACTTGCTTCATGCGCGGGCTTTCGTCGGACGGACGGTTCAGCACTCCCTTCGACCCTTTCTATACAGCACCGGGCAAGGGTGACTATACGGAAGGCAATGCGTGGCAATATGCGTGGCTGGTGCCGCACGATGTTCACGGGCTGATTGACTTGTTCGGTTGCGAGGAAAGGTTTGTCAGCAAACTGGACTCTCTGTTCACGGTGGAGGGCGACCTGGGTGCTGAGGCTGCTCCCGACGTATCGGGGCTGATAGGCCAATATGCCCACGGCAATGAGCCGAGCCATCACGTCATCTATCTGTACAACTACGTGGGTCAGCCGTGGAAGGCTGCCGAACGCCTGCGTCAGGTGATGGGCACGCTGTATCACGATGCGCCCGCCGGCCTGTGCGGCAACGAGGATGTGGGTCAGATGTCGGCTTGGTATGTGCTATCTGCCATGGGGCTGTATCAGGTGGAGCCTGCCGGAGGGAAATACATCATCGGTTCGCCGTTGTTCGGCGTGACGAAGATAGAAGTAGGAGGCGGCAAGACGTTTGAAGTGGTTGCCCGCAACAACAGTGCCAAGAACATCTACATCCAATCGGCCAAACTGAACGGAGCGCCTTATACGAAATCTTATATCTCGTTCAAGGACCTGAAGCAAGGCGGACGGCTGGAGCTGGAGATGGGCGACAAGCCGTCGGGGTTCGGAACGGGGGAAGAGGACAAGCCTTGATTTAGTTGACAAGGGAACAAGTTAACGAGACCACGAGGACCTGCCTTGTTCCCTTGTTAAGTCGTCAACTTAAGAACCAATGAAGAATTTAGTTGACAAGGGAACAAGTTAACGAGGCCACGAGGACCTGCCTTGTTCCCTTGTTAACTCGTCAACTTGTCAACTCAAGAACTCAAAAACTTAA
>JAUNJD010000090.1 GCA_030523205.1 Bacteroides sp. | reverse complement strand
AAAAACTTAAAAACTCACATGAGCATCATAGAACAAATGCACCAAGAGTTGCAAGAACTGAAGGAACGAAGCAACCTGCGCAGTCTGCCCAACATGATACACGACGGACGAGACGTCGTAGTAGGTGGACACCGGATGCTGAATCTTTCCTCCAACGACTACCTAGGATTGGCCGCCGACCGTTCGCTGCGGGAAGAATTTCTCGACACACTGACGCCGGACAACTTCCTGCCAACATCCTCTTCCTCGCGCCTGCTGACAGGCAACTTCACCGTCTATGACGAACTGGAGGCCGAACTATCGCACCTCTTCGGCACGGAAGCCGCCTTGACATTCAATAGCGGGTATCACGCCAACACCGGCATTCTGCCTGCCGTAAGCGATACGCAAACCCTTATCCTAGCCGACAAGCTGGTACACGCCAGTCTGATAGACGGCATCCGCCTGTCTACCGCCCGATGCATTCGCTATCGGCACAACGACCTCACCCAGCTGGAACGTCTGCTGGAGCAACATTCCACCGAATACAGGCAAATCATCATCGTCACCGAAAGCCTCTTCAGCATGGATGGCGACAAAGCCGACCTGAAAGCACTGGTACGCCTCAAGAACCGCTATGACAATGTTTTGCTCTACGTAGATGAAGCCCATGCCTTCGGTGTATGCGGCCAACATGGTTTGGGCTGCGCCGAAGAGTGCGGATGCATCTCCGACATAGACTTTCTGGTAGGCACCTTCGGAAAGGCCATTGCATCGGCCGGTGCCTACATTGTCTGCCGCAAGGTCATCCGCGAATACCTGGTCAACCGAATGCGAACATTCATCTTCACCACCGCCCTGCCCCCTCTGAACGTGGCATGGACATTGTTCGTGGTGCGCAAGCTGTCCGGTATGCAGCAGCTCAGGGAACACCTTGCCCACCTTGGCAGCCTGCTGCAAACAGCCCTGCGCGAACGGGACTACGACTGTCCCAGCCAAAGCCACATCGTCCCCATGATAGTAGGGCCTAGTGCCGACACCATCCTGCGTGCAGAACAGTTGCAACGACATGGATTCTATGCCCTGCCCGTCCGTCCGCCCACAGTGCCCGAGGGGACATCGCGCATCCGCTTCTCGCTGACAGCCAACGTGACGGAAGAGGAAGTAAAGAAGCTTATCGAGCACATCGGATAACCGACTGACAAACGAAACATCTGACATCATGAAACAAGTATATATCATCCAAGAGAATCACCCCAAGCTGCTCCTGTTTTTCACCGGATGGGCAGCAGACGAAACGCCTTTCAAGCAGTATCACCCCGCGGGCATGGACTACATGATATGCTACGACTACCGCAGTCCGGAGTTCGACCCATCGGCATTGGAACGCTACGAAAGCATCTATGTCGTAACCTGGTCGATGGGGGTATGGGTCGGCAAGAACGTCATCAACGGGCTGAGCAAGCAACTGCGGGACAAAATAGTGACCACAACTGCCTTCAACGGAACGGTGTACCCCATCAGCGACGACCGTGGCATTCCGTCCTCCATCTTCCTAGGCACGCTCGACGGACTCACGCCTGCGTCTCTCCAGAAATTCATGCGCCGTATGTGCAAAGACGCCGTGGCTTACAAAGAATTCATGGCCATCACTCCCCGACGCAACTTCGAGGAGATAAAAGAAGAACTGGCCGGCATCAAGGATGCGTATGCCGAGGGAGCGGAGGGCAGCTTTCGCTATGACTACTGCTTCATCGGCACGCGCGACCGCATCTTCCCGCCCTGCAATATGTTGCTCGCCCACGAAGACACGGCGCATTGCCACCAAGTGGACTGCGCCCATTATGACGAGCCGATGTTCCGCTTTCTCCTGCAAGACCAATGGAGCATGAGCATCGACGAACACAAGAAGTATGTACAGAGCATCGATGTTCCGCTCGAATGCGAGGATAAATGACGAATGATGATGACGCACAATATCCAATGCATTGACAAGGCCCTAGTGGCCCGCCGCTTTGCCCATTCGCGCAGCACCTACGAACGCGAAGCCAGCGTACAGCGGCAAGTGGCCGAGAAGATGATGCGCCTGCTGACGGAAACCATGCAAGCCGAAGGTGTCACCCCTGCGGAACTGTCCGCCCGATTCCGCCACGTCGTAGAGCTGGGATGCGGGACGGGCAGCTTCTCGCGCATCTTATGGAGCCGTCTGAAGCCCGAAAGCTTGCTGCTGAACGACCTCTGTCCGGAGATGGAGGAATGCGTGGAAGCGCTGTGCACCTCCCCCTCCGTCCGCTTCCACCCGGGCGACGCCGAGATGCTGGACTTCCCGGGAGGGACGGACCTCATAGCCTCCTGCTCCACCCTGCAATGGTTCAACAATCCCGCCGCATTCTTCGCCCGCTGCCATTGTTCGTTGACGACGGACGGCATACTGGCCTTCAGCACCTTCGGAGCAGAGAACATGAAGCAGATTCGCCAACTGACAGGAAATGGTCTGAACTACCTGCCCCTCCATCGACTGGAGGAGATGCTTGCCCCCCACTTCCACATCCTGCACGCCGAGGAGGAGATTGTCAGTCTGCCCTTCGACAACCCCATCGCCGTACTGAAACACTTGAAGCAGACGGGAGTGACCGGCACGGAGAAAAAGGTATGGACACGCGGACGGTTGGAGGCATTCTGCAACGAGTACATCCGCCGATTCGGCAACGAAAAAGGGAAAGTGGAGCTGACATATCACCCCATCTACCTGATAGTACAGAAAAGGAAATAAGGTGAAGCACCCAGTCAGGGGAGACACCCTCACCTGGTCAGGAGAGACACCCTCACCCGGTCGGGGGAGATGCCTTTACCTATTATATATAACAAAAAAACTCAGACTCATGGAACAAAAGATTTATTTCGTAAGTGGCATTGACACCGATGCCGGAAAAAGCTACTGCACCGCCTGGTATGCCAAGCAACTGGCAGAGGGCGGCCTAAGGACCATCACACAGAAGTTCATACAGACAGGCAATGTCGGCCATTCCGAAGACATCGACCTGCACCGCCGCATCATGGGCACCGGCTACCTGCCCGAAGACAACGAAGGCCTCACCATGCCCGAGATCTATTCATACCCTTGCTCGCCCCACCTCGCCGCCCTCATCGACCGACGCCCCATCGACTTCGGCAAGATAGAGCGTGCCACCGAAGAACTGGCCCGACGCTACGACCGCGTATTGGTGGAAGGCGCCGGCGGCTTGATGGTCCCCCTGACTGAAGATTACCTCACCATCGACTACATTGCCGACAAGGGCTATCCGCTCATCTTCGTCACCTCGGGCAAGCTGGGCAGCATTAATCATACCTTGCTGAGCTTCGAAGCCATACAGAAACGGGGCATCCGCCTGCACACCGTGCTGTACAACCTATACCCCACGGTGGAAGACAAGACCATACAGGACGATACCCAGCAATACATCATTCGCTATCTGTCGAAGCACTTCCCCGAGACACGGTTTGAGGTGGTGCCGGAGATAAAATAAAAGGCAATACCGCCTCGGCCAACGAACACTTTCGGTCTTGCAGCCGGAGGATGTCTTCTTCGAGCGTGCCACAGGAAATGAAGCGATAGACAAAGACCGAACGCCGCTGCCCCATCCGGTGGGCACGGCTGACGGCTTGTTCCTCGGCCGCACGGTTCCACCAAGGGTCGAGCAGGAACACGTAGTCGGCACTTGTCAGGTTCAGTCCCACTCCTCCTGCCTTCAGTGATATGAGGAAGAAGTGGCAGGTGGGTGAACCCGAAAAACGGTCTATCACGGCCTCGCGTCCGGTGGTTTCGCCTATCAGCATCTCGTACCGCCAGCCCCGCCGCTCCATCTCCTCGCCTACCAAGCGGAGCAAGGACACATATTCCGAGAAGAGGAGAACCTTGTGCTCCGTTTCGTACAGCAGTTCCAGCCGCGAAAAGATTTCATCAAACTTGCCGGAGTCCATGCCCTCGCGTCCCACAAGCCGGGGATGACAGGCTATCTGCCGCAAGCGGTTGATGGCCGTCAGCACATGGATGGAAGTCTGCGAGGCCTCCGCCCCGCCTCCCGCCGCCCCGTCCGCCAGAAGATAATTGCGTGCGCACGACAGCTCTTCTTCGTATAGCCTACGTTGTTCGGCGGTCATATCACACATCACCAATTCGTCCTGACGCAACGGCAAGTCGGGCAACACTTCCTCCTTCGTACGCTTCAAGAAGTAGGGAGCCACCAGCATCCGCAGCATCCGCACCTTCTGCCCCTGCAAATCTTGCGAGATGGGACGGATGTAATTGCGCTGAAAGGCCCGATGACTGCCCAGCAGCCTTGGATTGATGACATTCAGCAGACTCCACAAGTCGCTGAGGGAGTTTTCGAGAGGCGTACCGCTGAGGGCCATGCGATGACGGGTATTCAGACGAATCACCGACTGATAGAGTTGCGACTCGCGGTTCTTGAAGCATTGGCTCTCATCGAAAACCACCATCCCGAAAGTGAAGGACATCAGGTGCTCTATGTCGTTGCGCAAGGTCTGATAGGTGGTCAGCACCACGTCCCACCGCATCAGTGCCAAGCGTTTCTGCCGCCGCGTCTCCGTCGTTCCGATGTACTCGCAGACGGTCAGCTTCGGAGCAAACCGCTTGATTTCGTTCCGCCAGTTATAGACCACCGAGGCCGGCGAAACCACCAACACCGTTTCGTATGGCAGGCCCGCGCCTCCCTCCTTGTACTTCATCAAGAGGGCGATGGTCTGCACCGTCTTTCCCAAACCCATATCATCGGACAGGCAGCATCCTGTACGCGACACGAAGTTGCGATACAGCCACTCGAATCCGATCTGCTGATAGGGGCGCAACTGTGCTTTCAGTCCTTGGGGCACCGAGCAGTCGGCGGGCAAACGGCGTTCGGTCTCCCTTCCCTCTACCTCAAAGCCCGCCGTCTCCACCACAGGCAACTGACAGCGGTTCACCAGCAGTTCCTGCCCGTCCACCTGTCCGAACAGCATGGCACCGCCGTAGCGGGCAAACCATTCGTCGGGGATGAAGAACGAGCTTCCGTCGTCCAGCACATATTCGCGCTTACCCTCCAGTATCGAATCTTTCAGTTTGAGGAAGGGGATTACCATGCCATTGTCCAGATGAATCTCGATGCGCATCCGCAGCCAGTCGTTATCCCATCGGGCGGAACGAACCACCTCTACATCGCCTATGTAGTAGTGATTGTCCGTCGGCTGCACAAACTGCACACCGACCTGCTTCAGCTGCTCCCGATGCGTTCGCAGCCAGTCTATCAACACGCCCGGACTATCCTTGCCGGGCATTTCCAGTTCTTCGTACAACAAGCGGTTCAGGCCACTTTCCCACGCTTCGTCGCGCACAAACTTGACAAAGCGGAAGCTGTCCTCTTCCTCCTCCAGCCTGACAAACATCTTTCGGCCGTCGTTGCCGTCGAACGTCACGTCGCCATACTCAAACTGCACCATCAGCAAGGCTTCATCGCATACGTTTCGCTCCAGCAGCAGCTTGCACCTGCGCTCACATTGCTCCTCCAGTATGTCGAAGCCCTCGGCCTGAATCTCTGTCCGATAGGTATTCTTCAGGATAAAGCGTCGGAAATACTCGTTCTGTATCCTTCGGGGAATGAATGTCGTGGGTTTGTCGAGGAAGGGCAGCAGCAACTTTCCGCTGAATCCCTCGGGAAGGGTGTATATCCGTGTGCCCATCAGCATCATGCACGGGGTCTCGGTCAGCAACAGGGGTGTATGCTCGCAGGGCACAATCTCTTCACCACGCTCCAGAAGAAGGTGCAAGGTGTAAGTGATGCCCTCTTCGCTACGGCTGAATTTCATCAGCGGGACGGCTGCCGCAGGCATCAGGGTCAGTTCTTTCTTTTTCAACAGTTCGGCCTTGCCATCTTCACGGAAAAAGATATGTATGCCCAGTCCGGCTGCTTGCTCTATCATGGCATACAGCCGTCCGTCCACCGCCTGCTTCACAGTCTGCTGCAACTGTTTGTCGCCCCTCAGCCAGAAACCTTCCTCCGTCCGGAACTGCGGTTTTCCAAACGCCTCGTATAGTTGTCGGGGTTCGCATTGTTCGCAGCCTGTCACCACTTCCATCCATGTCGCATCGGCTACCACCTCCGAAGCACAGACCTTGCCTTTCGTCACAAAGGCAAATTCATGCTCCTCCACATGAGAAAGGGTAACAGCCGGCAAGTTCCAGACACCCAAAGGCTGAACGATGAGGGCACAGCATTCCGCTCCCCCACCCGGCACTCCGGTAGCTTCTATATGTTGTGTATCTATTGTGGTCATATTATCATTTCCGATTTCAGAATAGCGTCAAAGATAACACATTTTAGCTGAGGATTGGAGGGATTGCGCGGATTTTCACAGCAGAGACGGCTTCAATACCGAAAAAAAGCCTAACTTTGCACACAATAAACGTCTTACGACACATGGAAGCATTCACATTCGACTCTACCGAAAAGGCATTGCTTGTCACGACAGGCATCCTTTTTCTTTTTCAAGTCCTTTATTATCTTTGTCTATATGCCCGTATCCTGCGGCACAACAAGGCTGCCCGGCAAAACGAACTACACTTCAGCCCCGAACTTCCTCCCATTTCCGTCATCATCTGTGCACGCGAGGAGTGTGAGAATCTCCGCCAAAACCTGACGGCCATTCTGGAGCAGGACTATCCTCAATTCGAGGTTATCGTCATCAACGATGGCAATGCGGACGAGAGCGAAGACTATCTGACCTTGCTCGAAGAGAAATACCATCACCTCTATCATAGCTTCGTGCCCGACTCTTCGCGCTATATCAGCCGGAAGAAACTAGCCGTCACTCTGGGCATCAGAGCCAGCAAATACGATTGGCTGGTGCTGACGGAAGCCAACTGCCATCCTCAAAGCAATCAATGGCTGCGTCTGCTGGCACGCAACTTCACCTCGCGCACGCAAGTGGTACTGGGTTATAGCGACCGCACCTCCGACAAGGGCTGGCTGAGTCGCCAATCCGACTTCGACAATCTGTTTACGTCCATGCGCTACTTGGGGTTTGCCTTGGCCGGTAGTCCATACATGGGGATAGGACGCAACCTTGCCTACCGGAAAGATTTGTTTTACGAACAGAAAGGATTCTCTGCCCACCTCGACTTGCTGCGTGGCGACGATGACCTCTTCATCAATCATGTGGCCACTTCCGAAAACACCCGTGTAGAGACGGATGCCAATGCCGTGATGCGTATGCAGCCCGTATGGCGTGCCAAGGACTGGCGTGAAGAGAAAATCGGATACACCTCCACTGCTCGCCTGTATCATGGCCTCCAGCGTTGGCTGACCGGATGGGAAACCACCACCCGGCTTTTGTTTTATGCCGCATGGATAGCCACACTCGTACTAGGCATTCTTCATTTTCATTGGTTGGCAGCAGGCCTCGCCCTACTCCTATTTTTGCTCCGTTTCATCCTGCAAGCCGTCATCTTCAATAAGACGGCCAAGGAGCTGAACGAGACACGCCGCTATTACCTCACCCTGCCGTTATTCGACTTCCTGCACCCCCTGCAATCGCTCCGTTGGAAGCTGTACTGTTTGTTCAGGAAGAAGAGTGATTTCTTGAGGAAGTGAGGCTGATTACCGTTTGTCAGCATCTAACGGTTCTTCCTCTTCCATGTCCTTGTCAAGCTGATTGTTCCACAGATACTTGCGCGTCTCGCTCACGATCACTCCACTGAGGAATAGCAACGAAAGCAAGTTGGGTATAGCCATCAACGCATTCATGCAGTCGGCAAGATTCCACACGATGTCGAGGTTCATTATGCTACCGATGAAGACAGCCACGATGAAAAGCACACGGAAGCAAATTGTCCAACCGCGACCGCTCAGATAGCCCACGGCCCGCTCGCCGTAAAGCTCCCACCCCAAGATGGTGCTGAAAGCAAATGTCAGCAGACCGAAGGTGAGCAACGGTGTACCGATGACGGGTATCTTGCTGAAAGCCACCTTCGTCAGCGTGGCTCCATTTTCGTAGCTAATGTCGGGATAGGCTATCACGCTGCTCACGATGACCAATCCGGTAAGGGCGCAAATCACCACCGTATCCCAGAATGTCCCCGTTGACGACACCAACGCCTGACGCACAGGATTGCGTGTCTGGGCAGCAGCAGCCACAATGGGGGCCGAACCCATACCCGACTCGTTGGAGAACAATCCACGGGCTATACCGTAACGGGCGGCCAGCATCATCGTGCTTCCTGCAAATCCTCCGCCGGCTGCCTGTGGCGTGAATGCCGATTCAAGGATTATGCTGATGGCCGGTAACAAATATGCACTGTTTATGTAGAGTATCACGATGCAGCCAATGACGTAGAATACAGCCATAAACGGCACAAGCATCATGCAGACACGCGCTATGCCCTTAATGCCTCCCAGCACAACGGCCGCCGTAAGGAAGCATATCACTGCACCTGTGATGTATGGCGATATGTTGTACGCCTCGTATGTCACGGTCGATATGGCATTCGCCTGCACCGTATTGCCTATTCCGAAAGCGGCCACAACGGTGAACACAGCAAATAGCACTCCCATCTTGCGCCAGCCAAGGCCGCGCTCCAGAGCATACATCGGGCCACCGTACACTTTGCCGTCGGCAGTCTTCACACGGTATTTCACAGCCAACAGTCCCTCGGCATATTTCGTTGCGATACCGAAGAATCCCGTCAACCAACACCACAGCACCGCTCCGGGTCCACCAAGTGCCACGGCTGTAGCCACGCCCACGATGTTGCCCGTACCTATTGTTGCGGCAAGGGCCGTGGCCAATGCTCCAAACTGTGACACCTCGCCCGTGGCATTCTTATCTTTCTTGACCGATAGTTTTATAGCCGTCCACAGCTTCCGTTGGGGAAACCGCAGTATCACGGTCAGAAATATGTGCGTACCTAGTAGTAAGATTACCATCGGCCAGCCCCACAAAAAGGAGCCCAGGTCGGCAAAGAATTGATTGAGTGCATCCATAAACAATTACTAATAATTTAAGTGAGGAAGATACTTCGCATATCGTTAGTTACATTTTCGGCGGCAAAGATAGAAAAACAATATCATTCTGAGCAAAAATCACCAAATTATTTTCTCATTAAGTCACTATTTGCAATAAACACCTTACAGAATGTGCAAATATCAATGAATGGATAATTGATAATGGATAATGAAGAGAACACAGATGCTTTAAAATCATTCATACCGCATCGAATCTGCCGGACGAATGCGTGTAATCAGATAGGAAGGGCCGAGCAGCATCAGCACCGATGCCAGCAGCGTGCCAACGTTCAGCAGCAGGAATATCCAGATGTTGAAGGAAACGGGGACAGTATCCATATAATAGGTTTCCGGGTCGAGGTGGAACAATCCCGTATATCTTTGCACAAAGTAGAAGGCAAGCCCCAAAATGTTGCCCCACAGCATTCCCTTGCCTATCAGAAAGACGGAGAACCAAAGGAAAAGACGACGTATCAGGTCGTTGTCGGCTCCCAAAGACTTCAAAATGCCAATCATCGACGTCCGCTCGATGATGATGATGAGCAAGCCCGAAATCATGGTGAAACCCGCCACGCCAATCATAAGTATCAGTATGACCCAGATGTTGACATCCAAGATGCCCAGCCAAGCAAATATCTGTGGATTGAGCTGCTCAACATTGCGCACACAATACTCCGCCCCGAAGCGGTCCTGACGTTCGCCCACATCGGTACCTATGTCGTAGGTCAGTTCCTCCAGACGGGCGTAATCGTTCAGCTGCACTTCAATGCCGCTCACTTGGTCGTCCTCCCACTGATTCAGACGGTTGACAAGGGCAAGGTCGGTCAGCAGAAAAAGGTTGTCGTACTCGGAAAAATTGGTCTGATAGATGCCCACAATCGTCAGGCGGCGGGCACGCACTTCGTCCTGTATGTAGTACGTATCCAGCTTGTCGCCCAACTTCAGTTTCAGCTTGTCGGCCAGCGAACGGGAAATGACGACCCGATTGGACGAAGCCGAATCTGTGAACTGCGGAAGTTCCCCCTCCAGCAAATGACGGTGAAAGAAAGAAGCATCATACTCATCGCCTATTCCCTTTAGTACCATCCCTTGAAAGGCATCGGCGGTCTTTATCATGCCCGGCTTGGTGGAGTAGCGCTGCACGTGCTTCACGCCCGGATAGGCAGCGAGAGCCGTAAGCATACTGTCGCCTGCCACGATGGGACGCATCTCATAGGAACGGGCCACGTCTCGGTTCGTAATCTGTATGTTCGAACCGAAGCCCACAATCTTGTCGCGCACCTCATTCTTAAAACCCACAATCACCGATACGGCTATAATCATCACGGCCAAACCGATGGCAATGCCAATCATGGCAATGAGCACGGCCGGACGCGAGACCTGCCTTCCGGCCTGTGGGTCGCGATAGATGCGGCGGGCAAGAAACAGGGAAAGACTCATGATTCCACTCTCCACGGATAGGCTTCCAATGCCTTTTGCAGGACGAAGAGGGCACGGGTCAGGTCTTCCTTCTTCAGCACATAGGCAATGCGCACCTCGTTGCGTCCGGAACCGGGCGTAGTGTAGAAGCCGGAAGCCGGAGCCATGAACACCGTCTGACCCTCGTATTCAAACTCCGACAGACACCAGGCACAGAACTTGTCCGAATCGTCCACCGGCAGCTTGGCCACCGTATAGAAAGCTCCCATCGGGATAGGCGAATAGACACCGGGGATGCGGTTCAGCCCGTCAATCAAGCACTTACGACGTTCCACATATTCGTCGTACGTGTCGCGCAGATAGTCTTCGTCGGCATCCAGCGAAGCCTCAGCGGCAATCTGTCCTATCAAGGGAGGACTGAGGCGGGCTTGGCAGAACTTCATCACGGCATCGCGAATCTCCTTGTTCTTCGTTATCAGGGCGCCGATACGGATACCGCACTCAGAGTAACGCTTCGACACAGAGTCTATCAGAACCACGTTTTGCTCGATGCCTTCCAAGTGGCAGGCCGAGATGTAGGGCGAACCGGTATAGATAAATTCACGATATACCTCGTCGGAAAAGAGGAAGAGGTCGTACTTCTTCACCAAATCGCGAATCTGATTCATCTCGCGGCGCGTATATAGATAACCCGTGGGGTTGTTGGGGTTGCAAATTAGGATGGCCCGTGTACGCTCGTTAATCAGCTCCTCAAACTTCTCTACCTTGGGCAACGAGAAACCTTCTTCTATCGTGGTGGCTATCGTGCGAATCTTGGCACCTGCCGAGATGGCGAAAGCCATGTAGTTGGCGTATGCCGGTTCGGGCACAATGATTTCGTCGCCCGGATTCAGGCAGGCAAGGAAGGAGAACAGCACAGCTTCCGACCCACCCGAAGTGATGATGATGTCGTCGGCCGTCAGCTTGATGTTAAACTTGTCATAGTACCCCACCAACTTCTCGCGATAACTGCGGTATCCGGCACTGGGGCTGTATTCCAATACCTTGCGGTCGATGTTGCGTATCGCGTCAATCGCGACTTGCGGTGTGGGCAGGTCAGGCTGTCCGATGTTCAGATGGAATACATGGATGCCCCTTTGTTTGGCTGCATCAGCCAAGGGGGCCAGCTTTCTGATAGGAGATGCGGGCATCTCCGTTCCGCGTATAGATATTGTCGGCATGGGGTTATTTACTATTTTGACGATTTACTGTTTACTACTTATTTTATGATTTTAATGTTTCCAATCCAACCAACTTACGAAAATTGAGTGAATTAGGGTGCAAATGTAGCGATTTATTTGAAAACAGAGGATAGCATGGACATAAAAACTTTAAAAACCTTATCTATATTAAAAACGTTATGTAGAATGAAAATAAACTTGTAACTTTGAAAATGAAGAACTTTTTCAAGGAAGAAAAGTAAATTCATAACTTGTAATTACTCTAATAGTAAATAACATCATGGTCATTAACCTTATAACTTTCGCCACAAATCTGCACAAGCAGTCCTCCGTCCGTGCTTCCCACGAAGTAATCCTTACCGAACTGGAGAAGTATTTCACCGTCAACTTCATCGACTTCAAGGACATCAGCAAACTGAGCCCCAACGACTTCAGCATCCTCTTCATCGCTACAGGTGGCGTAGAGCGTCTGGTGATACAGAACTTCGAACAGCTGCCCCGCCCCACCGTCATGCTAGCCGACGGTATGCAAAATTCGCTGGCTTCTGCTTTGGAAATATCGTCTTGGCTCCGTGCCCGTGGCATGAAAAGCGAGATTCTGCATGGCGAGCTGTCCGAAATCATCAAACGCATTTTCTCACTGCATAGCAACTTCAAGGCGCAACGCGCCCTCTACGGCATGAAGATAGGCGTACTGGGCAGTATGTCCAGTTGGCTTGTAGCCAGCAACGTGGACTACCTACTGGCCAAGCGCCGCTGGGGAGTGGAGTACATCGACATCCCACTCGAACGTGTCTATGAATACTACGAGCAAACCACCGACGACGAGGTGGGCGAAGCCTGTGCCGAACTGGCCTCGAAGGCCTTGGCCTGCCGCGAAGCCACGCCCGAAGACATGATTAGAGACATGCGTCTGTATCGCGCCCTGCGCCGCATTGCCGACGAAGATCATCTGCAAGCCCTCACCCTCAACCGCTCGCGACAGATGGAACAGACGGGAGCCACCGGCTGCCTGGCCCTGGCCTTGCTGAACGACGAAGGCATCGTAGCCGGATGTGAAGGTGACCTGCAAGCCGTATTCACCATGCTGACCTCCCGCATACTGACCGGCAAATCGACCTTCATGGGCAATCCCTCGCTCATCAACACCCGCACAAACGAAATCGTACTGGCGCACTGCACCGTGGGCCTGAAACAGACCGAACAGTTCATCATCCGCAACGACTTCGATTCGGAAACGGGCATCGGCATTCAGGGCATACTGCCTACGGGCGATGTCACCCTCGTAAAATGCGGCGGCGAATGCCTGGACGAATACTACCTCAGCACGGGCAACCTGACCGAGAACACCAACTACATCAATATGTGCCGCACGCAAGTACGCATCCGGATGAACACTCCCGCCGAATATTTCCTGAAGAACCCGCTGGGCAACCACCACATCATGCTGCACGGTAACTATGAATATATGCTGGACGAGTTCTTACAGGCCAACGGGTGCAAACGCATCGAGTAAACACACTTTTTAAACATTCCGCCGTCCATTTGTTAACAACGGCATTCAAGTATTAAACCATCTTATAAATGAGGCCAAAATCGGCGGAATGTTTGGAAGTACGCCGGAAATGCGTACCTTTGCAATGTGTTTTTCATAGTATTAGATTTAAGGTTAACAAAAAAAGATTGGCTGTCTGGGATAGATAGCCATTTTTTTTGCCCTTACTTCAAAAAAATCTCATTTTTATTTTCCGATTCCAGATTCTTTCCCATTTTCCCCCATACCTTTGTAGCAGAAACAATAAACAAGAATATTAACCATTAAAAACCCAACGAATATGAAGAAGATTGTTTTATTATTAGTGTGTGTATTTGCAGTATCAGTAGCCAAGGCAGACAACGACAAACCTATCACAGTAAGCCAATTGCCGGCAAAGGCCCAAACGTTCATCAACACTTACTTCAAGGACCAAAAAATCGCATTGGCCAAGCAAGAAAGCGATGTGTTCTACAAGAGCTACGATGTAGTGTTTACGAACGGCGATAAGGTGGAATTTAACAAATCGGGCGAATGGACCGACCTGCAATTCATGCAGACGGGTGTACCCGCCGAATTGATACCGGAAGCTATCCGCACGTATGTGAGCACCAACTATCCGGATGCCAAAATCCTGAAGATAGAACGCGACCGGAAGGAATATGACGTAAAGCTGTCCAACCGCTGGGAACTGACCTTTGACTCCAAGTTCCGCGTTATCGACATTGATGATTAAGACATCATGCTCATAAGACATTCAATAGAACAATATAAGAGTGTTCAAAACTAAAAAGAGAACCTTTTGACGCAGATTAGGCGGATTAAGTGGATTTTTATAATTTAAAATTTAGAATTTAAATTGATGAATCCACCTAATCCGCTCAATTTGTATCTAAACAATGTCCATTTTAAGGGCACTTATTATTTCGCCCTCCT
>JAUNJD010000368.1 GCA_030523205.1 Bacteroides sp. | reverse complement strand
GGCGCTTTATCAGTGATACAGTAATGCTGTACGGGCGATACAGTAATGCTTTATCAGTGATAAAGTGGCATCGGGCATGTACGCCGTGCGGATGCTTCTGCGGGGAGTAAGAACGCGAAGAGGTCTTTTTATGGGTATTATAGTTCAGTTAATCTAGAAACGTTTGTATTATTTGCTTTTTTCTTGTTCTTCCTGCCGGATAAAAATTGAAAGCGGCTCACCACGACGGTGAACCGCTTTCATCATATATACTCGGATTGGAGTTTATCTTTCGCGTCTTTCGCGTCTCTCGCCGCGTTCGCGTCTTTCACCACGCTCGGGGCGTTCAGTGTAGCCTTCGGGCTTCGGCAGGAGCACCTTGCGCGAGAGTTTGAACTTACCGGTCTTCGGGTCGATGTCCAGCAACTTCACTTCTATCTCGTCGCCTTCCTTGATGCCGGCCTCTTCTACCGTCTCAAGGCGCTTCCAGTCAATCTCGGAGATGTGGAGCAGACCGTCCTTGCCCGGCAAGAACTCAACGAATGCACCGTAAGGCATGATGGAGCGTACCTTGCCCTTATAGACTTCGCCTACTTCGGGCACGGCTACGATGGCCTTAATCAAGCGGATAGCATCGTCGATGCTCTTCTTGTTGGTACCAGCAATCTCGATGCGACCGATGTTGTCGATTTCTTCGATGGTGATGGTGGCACCGGTTTCTTCCTGCATACCCTGAATAATCTTTCCACCCGGGCCAATGACAGCACCGATGAATTCCTTCGGAATGGTCATGGTCTCGATGCGCGGAGCGTGCGGCTTCAGGTCTTCGCGAGGTTCGGCGATGCACTCGGTCAGTTTGCCCAAGATGTATTCGCGGCCTTCCTTGGCTTGCAGCAGGGCCTTCTCAAGGATGTCGTAGGACAGACCATCTACCTTGATATCCATCTGCGTAGCGGTGATACCGTCCTTCGTACCTGTTACCTTGAAGTCCATGTCGCCCAAGTGGTCCTCGTCGCCAAGGATGTCGGAGAGCACGGCATATTTGTCTTCACCGGCGTTCTTAATCAAGCCCATTGCGATGCCCGATACTGGCTTCTTAATCTTCACACCTGCATCCATCAATGCCAACGTGCCGGCACATACGGTAGCCATGGACGATGAACCGTTGGATTCGAGGATGTCCGATACCACACGTACCACGTACGGATAGTCGGCGGGAATCTGTCCCTTCAGGGCACGCCATGCCAAGTGGCCGTGACCGATTTCGCGGCGGCCTACACCACGCTGAGCCTTAGCCTCGCCCGTAGAGAACGGGGGGAAGTTGTAGTGCAGCAAGAAGCGCTCCTTGCCGTGAACCAGCACGTCGTCCACAATCTTCTCGTCCAACTTCGTACCCAGTGTGACGGTGGACAACGACTGTGTCTCGCCACGTGTGAAGATGGAAGAACCGTGAGGACCGGGCAGCGGGCCAACTTCGCACCAGATGGGGCGGATTTCGTTGGTCTTACGTCCGTCAAGACGCTTGCCTTCGTCCAGGATGCAGCGGCGCATGGCTTCCTTCTCTACGTCGTGGTAGTAGCGGTCGATGAGCGGAGCCTTTTCTTCCAGCTCTTCTTCCGTATATTGAGCCTTGAATTCTTCGCAGATGGCACTGAAGGCATCTTCGCGTGCGTGCTTGTCGCGGTTGCCCTCGCTGGCAATGGCGTAAGCCTTGGCGTAGCAAGCGTCGTGAACGGCCTTGCGCAGCTCTTCGTCGTTTACTTCGTGGCAGTATTCGCGCTTAACGGTAGAACCGACCTCTTCGGCCAACTCCATCTGAGCCTTACACTGAATCTTGATAGATTCGTGGGCAGCCTTGAGGGCGGCCAGCAGGTCTTGCTCGGAAACTTCGAGCATCTCGCCTTCCACCATCATGATGTTTTCGTACGTGGCGCCTACCATCAGGTCCATATCGGCCTTCTCCAGCTGTTCGAAGGTAGGATTGATGACGAATTCTCCGTCGATGCGTGCTACGCGAACTTCGGAGATAGGTCCGTTGAAGGGAATATCAGAAACGGCAAGAGCGGCCGAAGCAGCAAGTCCGGCCAAAGAGTCCGGCATATCAACGCCGTCTGCCGAGAAGAGGATGATGTTTACATATACCTCTGCATGGAAATTGTCGGGGAAAAGTGGGCGGAGAGCACGGTCAACGAGGCGGCAAGTGAGGATTTCGTAGTCGGAAGCGC
>JAUNJD010000089.1 GCA_030523205.1 Bacteroides sp. | reverse complement strand
AGCTAAATAAAAAACTTAAAAATATGAAGAAAATACTATATAGCGTACTGACCTTCTTCATCGGTACATTCCTTACAACCTCCTGTGTGGACGACCTCAATCAGTATCCGCACACCGACACCACCTCGGAAGACGTCTATACGTCGGTGGACAACTACAAAGCCGTTTTGGGCAAAATCTATGTATCCTTCGTGATTGCCGGACAGGAAAAAGGCGGTGGCGATTCGGATATGAGCAGCAACACGGGCTACGACTATATGCGCTGCTACTTCAATATGCAGGAGTGCGGCACCGACGAAGTAGTCTATACTTGGCTGGAAGGCGACAAAATGAGCGGTCTGACCTATCTGAGTTGGGATGACAACGACGTGTGGGTAGCCGATACGTACTATCGCATCTATTACACCATCGCCCTCTGCAACGAGTTCCTGCGCAATGCCACCGATGGCAACATCAGCGGATTCAACGAAAGCGACCAAGCCGAGATTGTTCACTACCGTGCCGAAGCCCGTTTCCTCCGTGCCTTGGCCTACTATCATGCGTTGGACCTCTACCGCAACATCCCGTTTGTCACCGAAGAAGACCCTGTGGGCAGCTACCTGCCTCCCCGCTATACGAGCGATCAAATCTTTGAATACATCGAGTCGGAGCTTCAAGCCATCGACGACGACTTGCTCGATCGCAACGCCTGCGAGTATGGCCGTGCCTGCAAGCAAGCCGCCTATGCCCTCTTGGCCCGCCTCTACCTGAATGCACAGGTTTATACGGGCACCGCCCATTGGACGGACTGCATCACCTATTGCCAGAAGGTCATCGATGCTGGCTACACCTTGGAGAGTGACTACGGCCTCTTGTTCAATGCTGACAATGACAAGCGTACGGACGAAATCATCTACTCTTTCCCTGTAGATGCCACGCACACCGTTTCGTGGGGTGCAACCACCTACATCATCTGCGGTGCCGTCAGCAACACGTCTGATACACAGGTGCCCGCCGACTACGGCATATCCTCCGGCTGGAGCAACTTCCGCCTACGTGGTGAGCTGCCCGACCTCTTCGATGCTGCCGACGGACGCGGACGCTTCTACACCGAGGGACAGACGAAAACCATCGACGTAGTGGCCGACCAAAGCTATGGCTATCTGTCCGAGAAATGGACCAATCTGACCGATGCCGGCGAGGCAGCTTCCAACACGGATGATGGCGGTGTGAATACCGATTTTCCCGTCTTCCGTTTGGCCGACATTTACCTGATGCTGGCCGAGAGCGTAGTACGTGGAGGCGAGGGTAGCAGTCGCAGTGAGGCTCTAGACTACATCAATGCCCTGCGCGAGCGTGCCTTTGGCGACACATCCGGAAACATCACCGACGGACAGATGACTGCCGACTTCATCTTGGATGAGCGCGCCCGCGAACTCTACTTGGAGTGCGTACGCCGCACCGACCTCATCCGTTATGACAAGTTCACCACTTCCTCTTACCTTTGGCAGTGGAAGGGTGGCGTGCAAGATGGTCAGGCCGTGGATAGCAAGTACAACTACTATCCCATCCCCTCCACCGAGCTGACGGCCAATCCGAATCTTTATAATGAGAACTACTAATATTAATGTAGAATGAAGAACGACGAATGAAGAATTAGGCTGCGCTGTCATAATCAAAATTAATCCGTGAAAATCCGTGTCATCCGTGCCTAATTCAAAATTAGCTTACGTTCCAAACATCTTATATAATTTCATTAAGGTCAAAATTTAAAATTTAAAATTCATGAGACATATTGATACAATGAACTTGAAGAACCTCATCCTTCTGCTGACCGTCGCTTTCGGTTTCGCTGCCTGCGAAAAGGATGAAGACAAAATATACCTGAGTAGCTTGACGTCGGGCGAGCTGATAGCCACGACTTCTTCCGTCGTACTGACGCAGGCCACAAGTGCCGACATCGTGCTTTCCTTGGCATGGACAAAGGACGCTTTGCAGATTAGCGACCCTTCCTTAAAAGCAACGGATTTGATTATCCAAACTTTGCAGTCTTCTTTGACGGAAGATTTCTCCGGTACGGTGAGCACGAGCACGGAATCTTCTCTCTCGAAAGCCTATACCGGTTCCGCCCTCAATACACTGGCCAAGAACATAGGTGCCACGGCCGATGTGGCCAATACGGTCTATTTCCGTGTGGCAGCGCAGACAGGCGACAATATGGATCCCGTTTATAGCAACGTGGTATCGGTATCCATCACGCCCTATACCATCGACATGAGCGTGGGTTACATCCTCAATACCGATAAGGTGGAAACCGGTGCAACGCTCTATTCGGCCAATTCCGACGGTGAATACCTCGGCTTCATGGGTGCTACCTCTTGGTACAACTATTACATGAAGGAAGGCGACGGAAAGGTTTGGGGTAACGACGGTGTAGATGGTACCGCCTTCTTGATGTCGTCCGAAGATACACAATGGAACTTCTGGTTCCCCGGACAAAACGGATGTTATTATGTAGACATCAATACCAATACCAAACTTTGGTCTGCCCTCCTCATCCCCGCCTTGACGGTAAGCGGCGATATAGCCGGCGAAATGACCTTCGACCGCCAAAACGTGAAGTGGACCTATGTATTCACGGCAGCACAAACCGGAACAGCTACGATACAGATAGCCGGAACAGGTAACCAATACAACTATTCTACCGGAACGGACGATAGTTCTGCCATTTCTACCTCCGTAGCCTTTGCGCAAAGCGGAGAAAACCTTACCTTTGGCGAGCAAGCCGGAAACATCACTGTAAGCATTCCTGAAACAGGTGAATGTACGCTGACCCTCGACCTCAGCAACCCGAAGCAATGGACGGCCATTGTGACAGCCGGTGCAGCCGAAGAGGAGGAAGAAGCCAATCCGTATGTATATCTGCCCGGCATTGATGACGGTATCAGCGGAAGTTGGACATTCGACAATTACCTGCGTCTGTACGATGAAGACAATCTGGGCTATGCAGGTGTGGCCAACATCAACTCTCTGTGGGGTTATCAGATTGCCATAGAGGTGGATAACTGGAATGATTACTACGGGTTGGGCGAAGGCGATGCTTATGCCGGTACGTTGGTATTCCCTGGAACGACAAATCTTCCGGCTCCCACCGCAGGCCTTTACCTCCTCAACGTTTCGCTGACGAACTTGACGTATGCGCTGACGGCTGTGACCGAGGTTTATTATAGCGGATTCAACGACAATTGGGCATTGACTGCCATGACGGCTACGGAAACGGCAGGTGTATATACGGCTCCTGTTGAGATTACGGGCGAAACGCCGTGGGGCTTCCAGATTGTGTTGGATGTTAATTGGACTACGAAGTTGGGCGGTAGCGACGGTATTTTGCTCTATCAGGGCAATAGCAGTGTGACCAATATCCCTTGCGACAAGACTGTCGGTACTTACACCCTGACCGTCGATTTGATAAAGGGTACCTATACATTGGAATAAAAATAGTAACGAATTAATAGAATGAAAGGAGATAGAGGGAGCGCTCGCATTCAGGTTTAGGTGATTATGATTAGTAGTCTATCGGCTTCTAACTTCTATTAACTACTTAACTCCTTCTAACTCCTTTTAAAAAAACGAACCATGAAACTGAAGAATATCTTTTTAGCCGGTTTGCTCCTCATGGGGGCAGCCGCTTGTAGCGACGACGACGCTCAGCCTACCTTTCCCGAAGAACCGACTTACGACATGACAGGCTTTGCCAAAGGTGCCGATGTCAGTTGGCTGACCGAGATGGAGAACGAGGGCGTGAAATTCTATTCCTCCGATGGCAATGCCACCGAGTGTATGACCCTGCTTCGCGACTTGGGCGTCAACTCCATCCGTTTGCGCGTATGGGTGAATCCCACCGATGGATGGTGCAACAAGAACGATGTGGTGGCTAAGGCATGGCGTGCCGCTCAGTTGGGGATGCGTGTCATGATAGACTTCCATTATAGCGATACATGGGCCGACCCGGGTAGTCAGTACAAACCTGCCGCTTGGGAAGGGCTGTCGATTGACGAACTGAAAACAGCGATTTCCGACCACACAAAGGATGTTTTGAATGCCTTAAAAGATAAGGGCGTCACGCCGGAATGGGTACAGGTCGGCAACGAGAACGGTCCGGGTATGCTATGGGATACGGACGAGGCTGTTAGCGGTGCCACTTACAATGTTGAGAAAGATGATGTTGTATATGCCGAAAATACTGCTAACTTTGCAGCATTCATTACTACGGGATGTCAGGCCGTGAAGGAAGTATTTCCCAATGCCAAGGTGATTGTTCACTTGCAGGAAGGAAACAACAACGACCTTTATCGCTGGATATTCGACATACTGAAGGCGCAGAATGCCGAATACGACGTCATTGGTATGTCCCTCTATCCCGAAGTCGATACGTGGCAGAGCATGACCAACAGTTGCGTAGCCAATATGGAAGACATGGTCAGCCGCTACGGCAAGGAAGTGATGATTTGTGAGGTCGGTATGAGTTGGGATGAGGCCGAAACAGCCAAAACCTTCCTGACCGACCTGATTACGAAGTCGAAAGCCATCGACGAATGCCTTGGTGTCTTCTACTGGGAACCGCAATGCTACGATGGCTGGAACGGCTACACTAAGGGTGCGTTCGACGAAGACGGCAAGCCGACAGTGGCGATGGATGCATTTGGACTGTAATAGCTGACAAGGGGACGAGTTGACGAGTCAACAAGTATGTCCTTGTGGTCTCGTTAACTTGTCAACTCGTTGACTAACTCAAAAACTCAAAAACTTAAAAACTTAAAATGAAGAAACTCTTTACCCTTTTTCTGACCTTGTTCACTGCTGCTTCCATGCAGGCACAGCGTAGCGAGACCTTGCTCGACAAGAACTGGAAGTTCACCAAGGGTGACGTGGCCGAAGCGATGAACATCGACTTTGACGACCGCAAGTGGGAAACCGTCAGCGTGCCCCACGATTGGGCTATCTTCGGTCCCTTCGACCGCAACCACGACTTGCAGGAAGTAGCCGTCACGCAGAACTTCGAGAAACAAGCTTCCGTCAAGACGGGACGCACCGGCGGGCTGCCTTACGTAGGTGTGGGCTGGTATCGCACGCACTTCGATGCGCCTGCTACGGGGCAGGTGACGTTGGTTTTCGACGGTGCCATGAGCGAGGCGCGTGTCTATATTAACGGACAAGAAGTCTGTTTTTGGCCGTTCGGCTACAATTCCTTCCATTTCGATGCCACTCCTTATCTGAACAAGGATGGTAAGGACAATGTGCTGGCCGTCCGTCTGGAGAATCGTCCGCAGTCGTCGCGTTGGTATCCGGGAGCTGGTCTGTATCGCAACGTACACGTGGTAGCGACCGACAGCGTATATGTACCGGTGTGGGGCACACAGGTTACCACGCCCCACGTAGCCACGGACTACGCTTCTGTGCAACTGAAGACGACCGTGGTAGGTGCTGCTGACAAGGATGTACGCTTGCTGACCGATATTCTGGCACCCGATGGCAAGGTTGTGGCTACCAAGGACAATACGCTGAAGATTAATCACGGACAACCCTTTGAGCAGAACTTCTTGGTGGATGCTCCTCAATTGTGGTCTCCCGAAACTCCTGCCTTATATGAAGCGCATACTAAGATGTATGTTGACGGACGTCAGGTGGACGAATACACCACCCGTTTCGGCATTCGTAGCATCGAGATTGTGGCCGACAAAGGTTTCTTCCTGAACGGCAAGCACCGCAAGTTCCAAGGTGTGTGCAATCATCACGACCTGGGTCCGTTGGGGGCTGCCGTCAACGTGGCTGCCCTGCGTCGTCAGCTTACTTTGCTGAAGGATATGGGTTGCGATGCCATCCGTACCTCGCACAATATGCCTGCACCCGAATTGGTGGAACTCTGCGATGAGATGGGTTTCATGATGATGGTAGAACCTTTCGATGAATGGGACATTGCTAAGTGTGCCAATGGTTATCATCGCTACTTCAATGAATGGGCCGAGCGCGATATGGTGAATATGCTGCGCCACTACCGCAACAATCCCAGTGTGGTGATGTGGAGCATCGGCAACGAAGTGCCCACCCAATGCAGCCCCAAGGGATATAAGGTCGCTTCTTTCCTGCAAGACATCTGTCATCGCGAAGACCCTACACGTCCCGTCACCTGCGGCATGGACCAAGTGTCTTGTGTGCTGTCCAACGGGTTTGCGGCCATGATAGACGTTCCCGGGTTCAACTACCGTGCCCACCGTTATGTGGAGGCCTACGGCAAACTGCCTCAGAACATTGTGCTGGGCTCCGAGACTTCCTCTACGGTCAGCTCGCGCGGTGTCTATAAGTTCCCCGTCGAACTGAAGAAACAGGCCATGTACGACGATCATCAGTCCTCCGGCTACGATATGGAAGCTTGTTCGTGGTCCAATGTACCCGATGAAGATTTTGCCTTGGCCGATGACTATAACTGGACCATCGGACAATTTGTTTGGACGGGCTTCGACTATTTGGGCGAACCTTCACCCTACGACACCGATGCTTGGCCCAGCCATAGCTCCGTGTTTGGCATCATCGACTTGGCCAGCCTGCCCAAAGACCGCTATTACCTCTACCGCAGCCTTTGGAACAAGACTGCCCACACCCTGCACATCTTGCCCCATTGGACATGGACGGGTAGGGAAGGAGAGAATACTCCGGTTTTTGTCTATACCGACTATCCCAGTGCCGAACTCTTTGTCAATGGCAAGAGCTACGGCAAGCAACGCAAACTGACGGCTGACGAGGCCAAAGCCCTGCAAGGAAAAGACCCCTTGTGGCTGCAACGTCGCTTTCGCCTGATGTGGATGGATGTTCCTTACGAACCGGGTGAAGTGAAGGTAGTGGCCTACGATGCTGCGGGCAACCCTGCTGAAGAAAAGGTGGTGCGCACTGCCGGAAAGCCCCATCATCTGGAGGTGATAGCCGACCGTACTGCGTTGTCGGCCGACGGCAAGGACTTGGCCTACATCACCGTGCGCGTGGTGGATAAAGATGGTAACCTTTGCCCCGACGATACCCGTATGGTGAACTTCACCGTCAAGGGTGCCGGACGTTATAAGGCGGCTGCCAACGGCGATGCCACCAGTCTCGATCTCTTCCACTTGCCCAAGATGCCTGCCTTCAGCGGACAGCTGACGGCCATCGTGCAGAGCGGTGAGCAAGCCGGTACGATTACTTTTGAGGCCAAAGCAAAAGGCGTGAAGTCGGCCAAATTGGTCTTAAAGGCCGAATAAGTGACTAAAAAATCGTCATGCGTGCCTAAAAATAAGTAATAGAAATGCCAACAAGGGAATTTTTTCACTTTCTTTGCAGGGTCATAGCCGTTATTTGTTGCGGCATGACCGAACGACTAATTATTAACGAAATAGACACGTAATGAAAATGAAAAAGACATTGATAGCATTATCGCTTGGTTTATTGTTGGCATTGCCTGCCTTGGCTCAGTATAGAGGCAATTCCGGTGGAAACAATCAGCGTCAGCCCAGAAATGAGCGAAGCTTTACGCGATGGACCAACTACGAACGTGAAACCTACTTCGGCCTGCGGTTGGGAGTAGCAGTAGCATCCGTCAACTCCGATGATGCCCGCTTGGATGGTGGAAGCGGAATGGCGGGGATTAACTTAGGTGTAGTGGCCGGCATTCAGTTGGCTCCTTCTACTCCTATCTTCCTGGAAAGTGGTCTCTACTATGTAGGAAAAGGTGGGAAGGGCTATCAGAATTCAAAGAAGTTCACCTACGACTTGAATTATTTGGAAATACCCATCCTGGTGAAATACAAGTGCTACATGGAGAATGATATTGCCATTCAGCCCTTCTTGGGAGGTTACTTGGCCTGTGGTGTGGGCGGCAAGATTAAGAACTACGGTGACAGAGAAGCCGAAAGTTCTTTCTCCAAAGCGAACTTCCAACGCTTTGACGGCGGTATTCGTTTGGGTTGCGGTGTCTCCTATCAGAACCTTTACTTGGAGCTTGCCTACGACTTTGGCTTGGCCAACATCTGCCACGATACATTTGAAACTTCGCGAACAGGATGCTTCTTTGCAACTGTTGGTGTAGATTTCTAAGAAAACTGCCAAGAAAGTCCATCACGCAGAAAATACAGAGCCGACTTTTATCCTTTGTGCACGACGTTTGCACGCGGATGAAAGTCGGCTTTTTTTACCCTTCTATTTTCATTATATTATGCAATCGTTTGCGCATTGCAAAAGGCACATTTTACACTTCTGCTATCTCCCCCCAACTTTTAATCGCATATATTTGTGCCGTCATGCTATGACTTTTTCTTGAAAGACACTGTAATAGCCTGATACCATGAACGCCCTTGTGGGCGAAATAAATTGTAGAGAATTAATATAATTAATATTGTTAACTTTAATTGTTTAGATGCATGAAGCAAGTAAATTTTAGAGTTTATCGAATGACTCTTACCCTGATTCTAGGGCTATTCTTGTCTGTTGGCGCATACGCACAGAGCATCACCGTGAAAGGGCATGTAAAGGATGCCTTAGGTGGCGTAATCGGTGCAAGTGTAGTGGAAAAAGGAAATACCACGAATGGTACAATCACCGACCTTGATGGTAATTTCTCCCTGGCTGTGCCTCAAGGTTCAACCTTGGTGATTTCTTTCATTGGTTATAAGACGCAGGAAGTGGCAGCTGCTTCGAGCGTTGTAGTGACGTTGGTAGAAGATTCTGAAATGCTGGACGAAGTCGTTGTCATCGGTTACGGTGTGGCCAAGAAGAACGACTTGACCGGTTCGGTGACGGCCATCAAGCCCGACGAAAAGAATAAGGGCTTGGTTACCAATCCGCAGGACATGATGCAAGGCAAAATTGCCGGTGTTAGCGTGACGACCGGTAGTGGTGCCCCGGGCACCGGAGCCAACATCCGTATTCGTGGTGGTTCGTCCTTGAACGCCAGCAATGACCCGTTGATTGTGATTGACGGTCTGGCCATGGACAACAACGGTGTGAAAGGTTTGTCCAACGCCCTCTCTATGGTAAACCCCGCTGACATCGAGACGTTCACCGTGCTGAAGGATGCTTCGGCAACGGCTATCTATGGTTCGCGCGGTTCTAACGGTGTCATCATCATCACCACCAAGAAAGGCCGCTCGGCACAGAAGGCCAGCGTTTCCTATAACGGCAACGTTTCCATCAGCATGAAGAAGAAAACCCTCGACGTGATGAATGCCGACGAATATCGCAGCTTCATCGAAAGCTACTACGGTGCCGACTCCGAAGCTTATAGCAAGCTGGGCGATACAAGCACCGATTGGCAGGATGAAATCTATCGTACAGCCGTCAGCCACGACCACAACGTGACGGTGACGGGCGGACTGAAGAATATGCCTTACCGCGTGTCTTTGGGCTACACCAATCAAAACGGTATCCTCAAGACCTCTGACTTTGAACGTTACACGGCTAGTGTCAACGTCAATCCGACCTTCTTCGACCAACACCTGACGGTGAACGTCAACTTGAAGGGGATGATTGCCAATACGCGCTACGCCAATACAGGTGCCATCAGCGCGGCTACTCGCATGGACCCCACGCACCCCATCAAGGACAGCGATTCCAAGTATGATAACTTCGACGGCTACTTCCAATGGCTGAAGGAGGGTACTGAGCTGAACGATTCCTCTTGGGCTTGGATAACCGAGAGCAACGCCGTTCGCAATCCGGTAGCTATGCTGGAGCAATACAAGGACAAGGCCAAATCCAAATCCTTGATTGGTAACATCGAACTCGACTATAAAGTACACGGTCTCGAAGACCTGCGTCTGCACATGAACTTTGGTGCCGACATCTCTACCGGTAAGCAGACCACTTGGGAATCTCCCCACGCATCGGGCGACAACGCTTACTACGGCTGGGACGGCTGGAACGAAGAAGATAAGGACAATCTCTCCTTCAACGCCTACGCCCAGTATTACAAGGACTTCAACGAGAAGCACCACTTCGACATCAT
This sequence comes from Bacteroides sp., assembly GCA_030523205.1. Lineage (GTDB taxonomy): Bacteria > Bacteroidota > Bacteroidia > Bacteroidales > Bacteroidaceae > Bacteroides. Next base: position 4,278 of record JAUNJD010000089.1, on the reverse strand, counting down.
GGGTGGTTACGAGTGGCAGCACTTCCACCGCAAAGGTAACTACGATGGTTGGGGTACTTATCCCGATACTAACAACGACTCCTCCCTGCGTGGCACTCAGTACGGTCGTAGTTACAGTGCTTGGGACACAGAGAACTACCTGGTCAGCTTCTTTGGTCGTGCCAACTACTCGTTCATGGACCGCTACCTGTTGACGGCTACCGTTCGTTACGATGGCTCTTCACGCTTCAAAGATCACTGGGCACTTTTCCCCTCCTTCGCATTTGGTTGGAGAATGAAGGAAGAAGCTTTCTTGAAGGATGTAAACTTCCTTTCTGACTTGAAGCTCCGTTTGGGTTACGGTCAGACCGGTCAGCAAGAAGGTATCGGCGACTACAACTATTTCGCTTCTTACAACGTCAACACCAATCCGGATAGCTACTATCCCATCATTGGCGATGGTACGCTGAACCGTCCGGATGCTTACAATGAAAACTTGACTTGGGAAACCACTACGACCTACAATGCCGGTATCGACTTCGGTTTCTTCGATAGCAAGCTGACCGGTAGCGTAGATTACTACTACCGCAAGACGACCGACTTGCTGAATACCGTATATGTTTCTGCCGGTTCTAACTTCCGCAATCAGGTGACTTCCAATATCGGTTCGTTGAAGAACACCGGTGTTGAAGTATCGTTGACTTATCGTCCCATCCAGACCAAGGATTGGGGTTGGGAAATCACGGCTAACGCCACTTACAACAACAACGAGATTACCGAATTGACGGGCGACGAAGACTACTACGTTTCTACGGGTGGCATCTCCTCCGGTACGGGTAACAACTGTCAGGCTCACGCCGTGGGTCACGCTGCCAGCTCGTTTTATGTATATCAGCAGGTTTACGATGAAGAAGGTATGCCCATCGAAGGCGTCTATGTGGATCGCAACGCTGACGGCATCATCAATCAGGATGACCTCTACTTCTACAAGAGCCCGATGGCTCCTTGGACAGCAGGCCTCAGCTCACGCCTCACGTATAAGAACTGGGACTTCGGCTTCTCGCTCCGCGCCAGCATCGGCAACTATGTATTCAATGACGTAGCCGACGGCTTCGCTAACATTGACAAGACCTACGATAGCTCCTTCGGCTACCTGCAAAATCGTCCGATGTCGGCTGTCAAGATGGGTTGGAAGACCTACGATAACGCTTTGTCCGACTACTGGGTACAGAATGGTTCATTCTTGAAGTGCGACAACATCACGTTGGGCTACAGCTTCGAGAAACTCTTCCAGACAAGCGGTTACAAGGGAATCAGCGGACGTGTCTATGCTACGGCCAGCAACGTGTTCACCATCACGAACTACGACGGCATCGACCCCGAAGTGTTCCGTGGCATCGACAACAATATCTATCCCCGTCCGTTCTCTGTAGTGATAGGTTTGAACCTCAATTTTTAAATCTTAAACAGCAATACTTATGAATCTAAGATATATCAAAAAAATGCTTCCGGCAGCAGCGCTAGTTCTGTCGCTTGGAATGACCTCGTGCGTAGGCGACTTGGATGTAACTCCCCAAGACCCCAGTACCAACATGACGGTGGACCTCGACGCACTTTTCAATAAATGTTATGCCAACATGGCCTTGGCCGGCAACGGCGGTGCCAATGGCGATTGCGATATCGACGGACTCGATGGTGGTACCACCGGCTTTGTTCGCCAGCTCTTCAACGCCAACGAACTGACTACCGATGAATCCATCTGCTGCTGGGGTGACGAAGGTATCCCCGCATTCAACTTCAATCAGTGGGGCGCCAGCCACCCGATGCTGAAGGGGTTCTACTATCGCCTCTATTTCGGTGTTACCATCTGCAACCACTATCTGGAGATTGGTTCCGACTACGATGCCACGATGACAGCCGAAATCCGTTTCCTCCGTGCGCTTTACTATTATTACTTGATGGATAGCTTCGGAAACATTCCGTTCCTGACCACCGTTTCTTCTGAGAAGGCTTCGCAGGCCAGCCGTGCCGAAGTTTATAGCTGGATTGAAAGCGAACTGCTGGAATGCGCCGAGACCATGAGTGAACCCGAAGCCAAATTATCTACCGATGATGGTTATGGACGTGCCGACAAGGCTGCCGCTTGGCTCTTGCTCTCCCGCCTCTATCTGAATGCTGAAATCTATACGGGTACTGCCCAATGGGACAAGGCTGCCGAGTATGCGCAGATGGTAATGGATTCCGACTATTCACTCTACACCGCTGGAAACTCCAGTTACAGTGCTTATCAGATGTTGTTCATGGGTGACAATGGTGAGAACGGTGCTTCTTGCGAAGCCATCCTGCCTTTGTTGCAAGACGGTATCACGACCACCAGCTGGGGTACTACCTTGTTCATCATTGCTTCTACTTACAAGAGCGATATGGCCTCTTGCGGTACTACCGAGGCTTGGGCCGGCAACCGTGCTCGTCCCGAATTCGTGGCCAAGTTCTTCCCCAACGGTGATGCTCCTCAGGTGACTACTACCGAGATGGTGGCAGCTGCCGGCGACGACCGCGCCTTGTTGTGGGGCAAGGACCGCACACTGAGCGTAGACAATATCAGCGAATTCACCAGCGGCTATTCCGTAGCCAAGTTTACTAACTTGTATTCTACGGGTGGAGCAGCTAAGAACTCGCAGTTTGTGGATACCGACTTCTTCCTGATGCGTGTGGCCGAGGCCTATCTGACCTACGCCGAAGCTACTTGCCGCGCCAATGGTGGAAGCATCACCTCTGCCGGAAAGTCGGCCATTGATGCCATCCGTTCGCGTGCCAATGCTGACATCAAGAATACCTATTCGCTGAACGACATCCTCGACGAATGGTCGCGCGAGTTCTTCTACGAAGGCCGTCGCCGCATCGACCTCATCCGCTACGGACGTTTTGGCGGTACTTCCGACTATAAGTGGCAGTGGAAAGGTGGCACGCAGGCTGGTACCAACTTCAGCAGCAACCTGAACATATTTGCGATACCTGATACGGACCTCAACACCAACTCCAATCTGGTGCAGAATCCTGGTTATTAATCTAACGTAATGAAAGAAAGTAATATGAAAAAGATATATCTGTTAGCCATGTTGTTTGTAGGCAGCTTGGCCATGCTGACGGCTTGCGAAGACGACCGCGATTCCAATCCTACCATTCAGCAACCTACGGAATTTGTGCTGAACACACCGGCATACGCTACTTCCGACATTGACTTGAAGAACTCTACTGAACTGCGCTTCACGTGCTCGCAGCCCAACTATGGCTATACGGCTGCCGTAACTTATCAGGTGCAAATCTCATTGACCAACTCCTTCACCTTGTCCACCGATGAGGTTGAGGAAGGACAAACAGCCGACTATGCCGTGATAGACGAGTCATATACTACGTGCAACATCTCCACCGACGCATCGCTGTTTTCAACGGCTGTGATGACGCTGGGCGGATGGACCGAAGATGCTGTACCTGCTACGCTGGATGTATATGTTCGTTTGTATGCCACGGTAGGCGACTATTCCATTGCCTCTAATGTAGTTACCATCAGTGTAGTGCCTTACTACATCGAACTGACCGACGCTCTGCCGCAGTTGTGGTATCTTGTTGGTAATTGCATTGGCGATGGTGCTTGGTCCAACAATGCAGCCGCTATCGGTGTTTCCATCTACCCGATGTCCATCGTGAAAGACTACGAATACGACGCTAAGACGGGCGATGGCGAATACACCTTCACGGGTTACTTCCCCGCCGATGCTGAGTTCAAGATTCTGAAGACCGTGGGCTCTTGGGACTATGGCTTCTGTGGTGGTAGCTCAGCCGGTACTACCAGCTATCGTGACGGTGGCGACGATCCGGGCAACATCACCGTACCCGCTGCCGGTTACTACACGATTACCCTCAACTCTTCTGCCCTGACTTGCACTATTGAGGCTGCTGACATCACGCCGACCGTGTACGAAAGCATGTGCATCACCGGTGCCTTTGCCGGAGACGATTGGCCCGATGTAGCCATGACTGCCGTCAATACCGTTACCGAGAACCACATTTGGACCTACACCCTCGATACGACATCGGGCGATACCGAAGCCAAGTTCAAGATTTCGGGTAGCTGGGATACCAACTGGGGTTCTACCGAATTCCCCTACGGTGTAGGCACAAGCGGTGGCTCTAACATTCCTGTGACAGCCGGTAAGTACATCGTTATCTTCAACGACATCGATGGAAGCTACCACTTCATTGCAACAGAATAATTAGTTGACAAGGGAACAAGTTGAC
>JAUNJD010000088.1 GCA_030523205.1 Bacteroides sp. | reverse complement strand
AACGCGGATTCTTATTTAATTGATAATGAATAATGGATAATGGGAGAAAACACACAGAAGTCTATTGGCTTTTAACTTCTTCTAACTCCTAAGAAGAATCCTCTGTGCCTCCGTGTCTCTGTGTTCACAATATAAAATTTAAAATTCAAAATTCAAAAAAAGATATATGGGAACAATAACTCCGGAAAGTATTATGGGTGACTTGCGCTATTTGCAGTTGCTGTCACGCAGTTTTCCTACTATTGCAGACGCCAGTACGGAAATCATCAATTTAGAAGCCATCCTGAATCTGCCGAAAGGAACAGAGCACTTCCTGACGGATATTCATGGAGAATATGAAGCCTTTCAGCACGTACTGAAGAATGCTTCGGGTGCGGTGAAGCGAAAGGTGAACGAAATCTTCGGTCATACCCTGCGCGAAAGCGAGAAGAAGGAAATCTGTACGCTGATTTACTATCCGGAAGAAAAGTTGCAGTTGGTCAAGGAACAGGAGACCGACTTGGACGACTGGTACCTGATTACGCTGAACCAGTTGGTAAAGGTCTGCCAGAACGTTTCCTCCAAATATACCCGTTCGAAGGTGCGCAAGGCTCTGCCCGAAGACTTCTCCTATATTATTCAGGAACTTCTTCACGAATCGACCATCGAGCCTAACAAACATGCCTACATCAACGTCATCATCAGCACCATCATTTCGACCAAGCGTGCCGATGCCTTCATCGTGGCTATGTGTAACCTGATTCAGCGGCTCACCATCGACTCCCTCCATATTGTGGGCGACATCTACGACCGTGGTCCAGGTGCCCACATCATCATGGATACCCTTTGCGACTATCACAACTTCGACATCCAGTGGGGCAATCACGACATCCTGTGGATGGGCGCAGCTGCCGGAAACGATGCCTGCATAGCCAACGTCATCCGTATGTCCATGCGCTATGCCAATCTGGCTACGCTGGAAGACGGCTACGGCATCAACCTTCTGCCGCTTGCCACCTTTGCCATGGATACATACGCCGACGACCCCTGCACCATCTTCGCACCGAAGATGAACTTTGCCGATGGCTCCTATAACGAAAAGACCTTGCGCCTGATTACGCAGATGCACAAGGCCATCACCATCATACAGTTGAAGCTGGAAGCCGAAATCATCAGTCGCCGTCCGGACTTCGGTATGGAGAACCGCAAGTTGCTTCACCTGATAGACTACGAGCGTGGTGTCTTTGTCTATGAAGGCAAAGAATATCCCCTGCGCGACACCTTCCTGCCCACTATCGATCCGGCCGACCCTTATCGCCTGTCGGACGAAGAACGGGAGTTGGTGGACAAGATTCACGCTTCCTTCATGAACAGCGAGAAACTGAAGAAGCACATGCGCTGCTTGTTCACTTACGGCGGAATGTATCTGGTATGCAACAGCAACTTGCTGTACCACGCTTCCGTGCCCATGAACGAGGATGGCAGCTTCAAGCGCGTCCGCATCGGAAAGAAAGAATACTGGGGACACAAACTGCTGCTCAAGACCGACCAACTGATGCGTACCGCCTATTTCGATGAAGATTGCGAGGAGAAGCGTTTTGCATTGGATTTCGTTTGGTATATGTGGTGCGGTCCCAATGCACCCTCGTTCGATAAAGACAAGATGGCTACCTTCGAACGCTATTTCATTGCCGACAAGGAACTGCACAAGGAGACCAAAGGTGCTTACTACACCCTGCGCAACCGTGCCGACATCTGCGACCAGATACTCCGCGAGTTCGGAGTGGAACCGGGTCCCCACTCGCACATCATCAACGGTCATGTTCCCGTAAAGACCATCAAGGGCGAGAAGCCCATTAAGGCCGACGGCAAACTGCTGGTGATTGATGGCGGTTTCTCCAAGGCTTATCAGCCGGAGACAGGTATCGCAGGCTATACGTTGGTATATCACTCCCACGGCTTGCAGTTGGTGCAGCACGAACCCTTCCAAAGCCGTCAAAAGGCCATCGAAGAAGGTCAGGACATCAAATCTACCACTTTCGTCATCGAATTCAATTCGCAGCGCATGATGGTGAAGGACACCGACAAAGGACGTGTGCTGGTCACCCAGATTCGCGACCTCGAAAAATTGTTGGTGGCTTATCGGACGGGCTTCATTAAGGAAAAAGAATAAAGAAAACTGCAGGGCTTATGAGTCAAAAGTCCTGCGGTTGCGGATAAAAACTGCGGGGCTTGCGAGTGAAAAGTCCTGCAGTTACGGATGAAAACTCCGTGACTTACGGGCGCAAAGTCCTGCGGTTTTGGGAGAGCAAGTTCGAATCTACAAAGAAGGACGTCCGATAGCTTTGAACACCGGCATCGGTTGCTGTATTTCCGATTCAAAACCGTACCAATATCCTTCTCCCGCCGTCTCGTTGGCGGGCAAAAAACATAGGCGGAGGCTTTCTTTATAAGCTCCGTAAATCACCTTCCAATCTTCCGGTGGAGTTTGTCGCTTAGTCTTGACTTTCTCCGCCGGAAGTTTTTTTAGCGACATTCCGGCCTCTATCCACGCCATGCTTGCGGCAGTAATGTACTGCGGGTAGTGCAGCTTGCAGTATTCGTAGAGGATGAGGCCGCGCTTCTCCAAGCTCATGGGCTGGTCGATGAGGCTCTTTTCAGTCAGATACGTCAGGAAGTTCGGAAGGAATTCCTCGTCGTGCAATATCAGTTCCCGGGTCAGGTCCTGCCAAGCCGGAGTATTGTAGAAGGCATCCAGCAGGCGCGATAGCAACCGGGCGGTCTGCAATTCACTCACACTGATTTCATGGGTCTGCAACACTTCGTAGGGTGGGAGGGGCGAGTAGCGTATGCCCAATTCCTCGGCACGACGGCGCATCTCCGTTCCGGGCAGCAGTTTGAGCGATTCCAGCTGAATCTCGCCTGCACGATAGGCAGCCAACGTACGTACGTCTTCGAATATTTCGGATAAGTGATACAGCGGCAGTCCGGCGATGAGGTCGGCATGTGTCTCCATATTGGGCAGCGAACACAGAAATCGAAGTCCCTCCAGTGCATCGCTCAGCTTTCCGGCTCTTCGGCTTCGTTGCAACACGGGTTCGCGCAGGCTTTGTATGCCGGCCTCCAGATGCAGCAATCCTTTCGGCAGTGTTTTCAGCTCTTCCTTCAGCTCTTCGGACAGCAGGGCAGGGTGTATCTCCAAGTGAAAACGAATGTCGGGAGAAAACTCCAGAAACAATTGCAGCAGTTCGCGGGCACGGCGCGGATTGTAGTTGAAGGTGCGGTCGAGCACACGCACATTCTTGATGCCGTGTTTGCGAATCAGCAGCAGGCGTTCGCGGATGCTTTCGATGGACAAAGTCCGCACGGGCTTTTCTCCTCCGCTCACACAGAAGGCGCAGGTGTTGAAGCATCCGCGTGTAGTCTCCAGCTGCACGAACGGTTTGCTCCAGTTGAAGAAACGGCTGCTTTCGGGTGCCTGCAACGCTGCAAAGTTCAGTACGCGGGCCAAGCCGTTGTCTTTGTATTCCTTTTGGGCATTCAGATAGCAGAGGCCGGGAATGTCCTCCCACAGTTCCGGCTTGTTCCAGCGCGACAGCCACAGCGGAAATGCCTCTTCGCCCTCACCCCTGAACACACAGTTGACGAACGGATTGCGGCGCAGGAATGCTTCGTTGTCTCCCAGAAACTCCGGACCACCCAATATCAGGCAAGCCTGTGGCAGCAATGCCTTCAGTCGGGAAGTGATGTGCAGCAGCTGTTCGTGGTTGAAGAGCCAGGTCGTTGCGGCCAGAATGTCCGGTTGGTGACGGTAGATTTCATCGACCACCATACCCACATTTTCGTTGATGGTGGCCGATACGCATTCCCATTCCACGTCGCTGTCTGCCGGCATCTGTGCGTGGAGTGCCGGAAGCGCCAAGGAGGAATGTGCGTACGAACTGTTTAGGTCTATCCAAAGAATCTTCATCTTGTTTACACTTTACGTTAAGTTGCAGGGGAGAGGTTGTCCGAAAACCAACTGTCTGCCTGCAAAAAAGAAAACCCTCCCAGCATTCACTGAGAGGGTCTCTTCGAGGTACCTGGCGGATTCGAACCGCCGTACGCGGTTTTGCAGACCGCTGACTAAGCCACTCATCCAAGGTACCAAAGCTTTTATTGAAACGCTTTGTTTTCGTTTGCGGATGCAAAGGTAGTACATTTTTTCTAATTACCAACTATCCACAACACTTTTTCTTCTCTATTTTTTCCTCTTTGCCGCACTCGCACGTCGTCTCTTCGTGCGAATGCTTTCTGTCACAGCCACTTGAACAGCAGCTGCAACATCCTCTTTTTTCCTTCGAACGGCTGAATAAAGAGCGAACACTCATGCCAATCCGAATGAGACAGAGCAGCAGCAACAAGGCCACTGCCCATTCTTGCCAATTACTCATACAAACAATCCTCCTATTTGATATATAATGAATGCCATAATCCACGCTAGCAGGGTGGTGTATGTGGCCGCAAATACTCCCCATTTCCAACTACCGGACTCCCCTTTGATGGCTGCCAGCGTAGCAATGCAGGGGAAGTAAATCAGCACGAACACCATGTAGCAGAAAGCCACCAATGGCGTAATCGGCATCCGTTCGCCCAGACTTGCCGCATCGGCGTCGGCATCATCGGCATAGAGCACACCCAGCGTACTTACCACCAGCTCCTTGGCACCCACACCGGACAAGATGCCGATACCCAGCTTCCAGTCAAATCCCAGCGGTTCAATCACCGGTTCGATGGCCTTTCCTATCTGGCCGATGTAGGAATTTTCCTGTTGCTCTATCGTCGAATATTCTTCGTGGTGCGGATAATATCCCAAGGCCCATATCACGATGGAGGCCACCATGATGATACCTCCCATCTTGCGCAGGTATTGCGCTCCCTTCTCCCACGTATGGCGGAAGATGGCCTTCGAGGTCGGCAGACGGTAAGGCGGCAACTCCATGACGAACGGTGTGTCATCTCCCTTCACCAGCAGGCGGCTGAACAGGCGGGCCATCACTACCGACAGCACGATGCCTATGGCATAAATTAGCAGCAGCATCAGGCTGGCATTGTTGGGGAAGAAGGCTCCCACCAGCACCAGATAGATGGGCAGACGGGCACTGCACGACATCAGCGGGTTGATGAGCATCGTTATCAGTCGGCTCTTGCGGTTTTCAATCATGCGCGATGCCATGATGGCGGGCACGTTGCAGCCGAATCCCATAATCAGTGGGATGAACGACTTGCCGTGCAGCCCCATCTTGTGCATAATCTTGTCCATGATGAAGGCCGCGCGTGCCATGTATCCGGAGTCCTCCATCAGCGAGATGAAGAAGTACAGAATCAAGATGTTCGGCAGGAACACGATGACGCTGCCCACACCGCCGATGATACCATCTATCAGCAAGTCCTTCAGCGGACCCTCGGGCATGTGCTCACGTATCAGGTCGCCCAATGCACCCACTAGCCATTCGATGCCCTGCATGGGATAGTCGCCCAATACGAAAGTCCCTTGGAACATGATGTAGAGCAGCAGGAAGAAGATGGGGTAACCCAGAATCCGATGCGTCACGATGGAGTCGATGACGTGGGTCAGGTGGCTTTTGTCCTGATGGTTATCCACATACGTCTCTTTCAGTGCACCGGCAATGAAACCGTATTTGGCATCTGTGATGGCCTGTTCGCTGTCTTCGTTCAAGGTCTCGTGCAGGCGTCGTTCTTCCTTGTCGCGTACCGACAGGATTTCTGTTCCGTTGGGGAATCCCTTTACGATGGCTTCCAAGTCCTTGTCATTCTCCAGCAGTTTGATGGCCAGAAATCGGGTAGAGTATTTGTAACGGATGTTGTCGTTCACGCAGATTACGCGCTTCACCTCTTCGATGCTGCGTTCCAGTTCCGGACCGTGGTTGATGTGGATGTGCCTTCCCTGCATCTTGCCGTTCTTGTTCTCCAAGTCGCTGCCCTCGTACAGGTTGATGACCATCTGGAACAGCTCGTCTATTCCCTTTCCCGTGCGTCCCACGGTGGGCACCATCGGCACGCCAATCAGCTCGCCCAGCTTGGTATAGTCCAGCGTGTTGCCGCTCTCCTTCAGTTCGTCGTACATATTGAGGGCTATCACCATGCGCACGTTCATGTCTATCAGTTGCGTGGTCAGGTAGAGGTTGCGCTCCAGGTTGGATGAATCTACCACGTTGATGATGATGTCCGGCGTTTCGTCGATGATGTGTCGGCGCACGTAAATCTCTTCGGGCGAATAGGCCGATAGCGAATAAGTGCCCGGCAAATCGACAATGCGGAAGTGGTAGCCCTGAAAGTCGAAGTATCCCTCCTTGGCATCCACCGTCACACCGCTATAATTGCCCACGCGCTCGTGCGATCCGGATGCGATGTTGTAGAGCGACGTCTTACCGCAGTTGGGGTTTCCCACGAAAGCCACGTTGATGGTATGTCGTTTCCCCAGTGCGATGCGTTCCATCTCTTCGTCGTTCAGATGGATTTCCTCGCTCAGTCCCGGTCGGAAGTCATGCTCCTGCACGGTCTGTTCCCTCGCTTCTTGTTCGCTGACAATCTCTATCATGCCGGCTTCCTGTCGGCGCAGGGATATTTCATACCCCATCACTTTATATTTTATCGGGTCCTTTAGCGGGGCATTCAGGAGCACTTCCACGGTCTTTCCCTTGATGAAGCCCATTTCCACAATTCGTTTGCGGAAACCTCCATGTCCCAGCACCTTTACGATGACACCTTTTTCACCGGTTTTCAATTCGGACAAACGCATAGTTTTCTGCCTTTTCTTATATTTTTCCGGCAAAGATACTTGATAAGTTCGTATGCTACAAATAATTTAGATTGTTTTTAAATAAGAGCCTGTTTATTTCAGGTTTCAAGCAAGGATTTCCTACAAAAGGTGCATCTTAAAAATTTTTCATCTATTTACCCGTCCTAATTTGTGCCGGGTATGGAGCTGACAGGGCGTGGTGAACCATTGATTTTGGCGAATCAAAACAGTGTTTTCCCGTCCTCAAAACATCGTTTCTTCAGGAGTGTATCAAATAATAAGTAGCCTTGCAAAATGACATTTTTTAGACGCGGGATTGAGCGGATTAGATTGATTTCTGAAATCGGAAATCTGAAATCATTCAGTTCCGAACTCTTTTTTGCTTATCTTTGCATCATGATAGCAAAAACCGTACGTCAATACATCGAACAGGAAAAGCTCTTCGTGCTTCGCGACAAAGTGCTTGTGGCCCTGAGTGGCGGAGCCGACTCCGTGGCCCTGTTGCGTCTGTTGCTCGCCCTTGGATACACCTGCGAGGTGGCACATTGCAACTTCCATCTGCGTGGCGAAGAGTCGGACCGTGATGAAGCTTTCGTCCGTCAGCTTTGCGAGGATAGGGGAGTGGTGCTGCACGTCACCCACTTCGACACCGCCCGCACCGCTGCCGAGCGTCGCATCTCCATCGAAATGGCCGCCCGCGAACTGCGCTATGCGTGGTTCGAGGAAACCCGTGTCTGCTGTGGTGCCTCCGTCATAGCCGTGGCCCATCATGCCGACGACAGTGTGGAGACCTTCTTGCTCAACCTCATCCGCGGCACCGGCATCAATGGCTTGCGTGGCATACGACCCAAGAACGGTAACATTGTCCGTCCTCTGCTCTGCCTTTCCCGACAAGACATCCTCCGGTATTTGCAGGACCTGAACCAGCCCTACGTCACCGACAGCACCAACCTGCAAGACGAATATACGCGCAACAAGATACGGCTCAACCTGATTCCGCTTTTGCAGGAAATCAACCCCTCCGTCAAAGACAGCATCATGCAGACAGCCCGTCACCTGGACGACGCCTCCCTTCTTTATAGAAAAGGTATAGAAGATGGTCGGCAGCGCGTTTGCACCGGCGAAGGCATCAGCATCGAAAAGCTGCTGCACGAACCGGCTCCCGAGACACTGCTCTTCGAAATTCTTTCTCCGTTGGGCTTCAATGCCGCCCGGGTCGATGACATCTTTCGTTCCCTGTCCGGACAGCCGGGAAAGGTGTTCAGCACCCCCGACTGGACCTTGGTCAAGGACCGCGACTATCTGCTGATAGAAGCCCGCAAGTCTCCCGAACCTCCCGTGCTGGATATGGAGGAGCAGAGCCTTACCACCGATTTCGTCATTCCTCGCGACAAGGCCACCGCCTGCTTCGATGCCGACAAACTCCGTCATCCGCTTTCGCTGCGGCTTTGTCAGGTGGGCGACACGTTTGTACCCTTCGGGATGAAAGGGCAGAAGAAAGTCAGCGATTACCTCACCGACCGCAAATTCTCCCTCTTGCAGAAACAGCGTCAGTGGGTGCTGTGTTGCGGACCCGACATTGTTTGGTTGGTGGGCGAGCGCACCGACAACCGTTTCCGTGTCGATGCCGATACCCGTCGGGTATTGCTCGTCAGGTTGCGTTCGTAATGCAGTCCGTCCTGATGGGGATTGTATAAAAAGAGGGTTTTATTGCAAAAAAATCCCCAATTATTTACGAAAACAAAATTATTTATTACCTTTGTGCCGTTGAAACACTCTGCAACATCCTGCTGAGGCAGGAACGTTAAGCCAGATTTCCGGTTCAATACGAATTATCCCTATTAAAAATCAAGAATTATAAAGGTAAACCGCTAAGTTGCTTCGTGCACTTATTGCAACCATTGCAACCCTGCATTATGCCTTTTTCATAATGAAATATAAACCATTCACACATTTATATGTATAACATCATTCAATTAAACGACAAAAGTTTGTCGGAATTGCAAACTATTGCCCAAGAACTGGGCGTCAAGAAAACAGACTCACTAACTAAAGAAGAACTTGTTTATAGAATACTCGACGAACAGGCCATTGCCGGTGCCACCAAGAAGGTAGCCGCCAATAAGCTGAAAGAAGAACGCAAAGGGGAAAAGCAAAAACGCTCGCGTGTGGCCGTCAAGAAGGAAGCCGCTCCCAGCAAGGTCTTCTCTGCCAATAAGAACGGGGAGTTGAGCAAGGAAGCCCAGCCCTCGGCCAAGAAAAAAACGAATGCAAACGAGCCCAAAGAGGCCAAAGAAGCAGCTGCCGCCGTTACAACCGATGCAGCCGACACCGTATCTACCGAAGCCGCAAAGGCACCGGCTGCCACCAAACGCAAGCCCGGTCGTCCCCGCAAGGTGAAGGCTGAAGAAGCTCCGGTTGAGGCTCCCGCCGTTGTCGATGCTCCTCAGACAGCCGAACCCGAACTGAAATTCGAGGCTCCCGCACAGCCGGCCGATGAACAGCCTATGGAAGCTCGCGAAGCAACTCACCTCCACGAAGACGAGAACCCCATTGTGGCTGCGGGCGATGACTTCATCCCCATCGAAGACCTGCCCACCGAAAGCACTGAACTGCCTTCCGAACTTCTGGGCAAGTTTGAGGCTACCCGTGCCGAACTTCCGGCTTCTGCTCCCGCCGAACAGGCACAGCAGCAGAATCAGCAGCAACGTCCCCGCATTCGTCAGCGTGACAACCGCGACAATCGCGACAACAACGCTACCTACAACAACAATAACAATCGCAACAATAATAATAACAACAACCGTCAGGCTCAGCAACAGCAACGTCCGGCTCAGCAGTCGAACATGAACGACGGTGGCTATTCAGCCCCCGAACGTCGTCCGGTAGAGCGTGAAAAAGCTTATGAGTTCGACGATATCCTCTCCGGCATCGGCGTACTCGAAATCATGCAAGACGGCTACGGCTTCCTTCGCTCCTCCGATTACAATTACCTTTCTTCGCCCGACGATATCTACGTTTCGCAGTCCCAAATCAAACTCTTCGGTTTGAAGACCGGCGACGTGGTCGAAGGTGTCATCCGTCCGCCCAAGGAAGGTGAGAAATATTTCCCGCTGGTGAAGGTATCCAAAATCAACGGACGCGACCCGGCTTTTGTCCGCGACCGCGAACCCTTCGAGCACCTCACACCGCTGTTCCCCGACGAAAAGTTCAAGCTCTGCAAGGGTGGTTATTCCGACTCCTTGTCGGCTCGTGTGGTTGACCTCTTTGCTCCTATCGGCAAGGGACAACGTGCCCTCATCGTGGCCCAGCCCAAGACCGGTAAGACCATCTTGATGAAGGACATTGCCAACGCCATCGCTGCCAACCATCCGGAAGTTTATATGATTATGCTGCTCATCGACGAACGTCCCGAAGAAGTGACCGATATGGCTCGTACCGTCAATGCCGAAGTCATCGCATCTACCTTCGACGAACCCGCCGAGCGTCATGTGAAGATTGCAGGTATCGTACTCGAAAAAGCCAAACGCCTTGTTGAGTGCGGACACGATGTGGTCATCTTCCTCGACTCTATCACCCGTTTGGCCCGTGCCTACAACACCGTATCTCCGGCATCCGGCAAGGTGCTTTCCGGTGGTGTCGATGCCAACGCGCTCCACAAGCCCAAACGTTTCTTTGGTGCAGCCCGCAACATCGAGGGTGGTGGATCGCTCACCATCTTGGCTACTGCCTTGATTGATACTGGCTCTAAGATGGATGAGGTTATCTTCGAAGAGTTCAAAGGCACCGGTAACATGGAGTTGCAGCTCGACCGCAACTTGTCCAACAAGCGCATCTTCCCGGCTGTCAACATCGTTGCTTCCAGCACCCGCCGCGACGACCTGCTGCAAGACAAGCAGACGCTCGATCGTATGTGGATTCTGCGTAAATACCTGTCCGACATGAACCCCATCGAGGCCATGGACTTCGTAAAAGACCGTTTGGAAAAGACCAAGGACAACGACGAGTTCCTAATGAGTATGAATAGCTGATGTTTTTAATGAAGAATTTCTTAAATGAAGAACGAAGAATGAAGAATTGATAATGACGATTTCATTCGAATGGCTAATTCATAATTTATAATTCAAAATTCAAAAATAATAATAGCAATGTTCGATAATTTAAGCGAAAGACTAGAAAGGTCGTTTAAAATCCTGAAAGGTGAAGGCAAAATCACCGAAATCAACGTAGCAGAGACCCTGAAAGACGTACGCAAGGCGTTGCTCGACGCCGACGTTAACTATAAAGTAGCCAAGAGTTTCACCGATAGTGTCAAGGAAAAAGCTTTGGGACAGAACGTGCTCACCGCCGTAAAGCCCAGTCAGCTGATGGTGAAAATCGTGCACGACGAGCTGACTCAACTCATGGGTGGCGAGACTGCCGAAATCAACATTGATGCTCGTCCCGCTGTCATCCTTATGTCCGGTCTGCAAGGTTCCGGTAAGACCACCTTCTCCGGCAAGCTGGCCCGTATGCTCAAGGCCAAGAAGAACCGCAAGCCCCTGTTGGTAGCCTGCGACGTTTACCGTCCGGCCGCCATCGAGCAATTGCGCGTTCTGGCCGAGCAAATCGGTGTGCCCATGTATTCCGAACCCGACAGCAAAGATCCTGTGGCCATTGCTCAAAACGCCATCCAAGAAGCCAAGGCCAAAGGCTACGACTTGGTCATTGTCGATACTGCCGGTCGTTTGGCTGTTGACGAAGAGATGATGAACGAGATAGCCGCCATCAAGGCCGCCATCCAGCCCAACGAAATCCTGTTTGTGGTCGATGCCATGACCGGTCAGGATGCTGTCAACACCGCCAAGGAGTTCAACGAACGTCTCGACTTCAACGGCGTAGTCCTCACTAAGCTCGACGGTGATACCCGTGGTGGTGCTGCCCTCTCCATCCGTTCGGTGGTCAGCAAGCCCATCAAGTTTGTCGGTACGGGCGAGAAGCTCGAAGCCATCGACCAGTTCCATCCTGCCCGTATGGCTGACCGTATCCTCGGCATGGGCGACATCGTTTCGTTGGTAGAGCGTGCGCAGGAGCAGTATGATGAAGAAGAAGCCAAGCGCTTGCAGAAGAAAATTGCCAAGAACCAGTTCGACTTCAACGACTTCCTCAGCCAGATAGCCCAAATCAAGAAGATGGGTAACCTGAAAGACCTCGCTTCCATGATTCCCGGTGTAGGCAAAGCCATCAAGGACATCGACATCGACGACAACGCCTTCAAGAGCATCGAAGCCATCATCTACTCCATGACCCCCGAAGAGCGTTCGCACCCCGAAATCCTGAACGGCTCCCGTCGTCAGCGCATTGCCAAGGGTAGCGGAACCAACATTCAGGAAGTCAACCGTCTGCTCAAGCAGTTCGACCAGACCCGCAAGATGATGAAGATGGTCACCGGTAGCAAGATGGGAAAGATGATGCCGAAGATGAAACGGTAATATAAGTCAACTTGTCAACTAACTTAAAAACTCAAAAACTTACGAACTCAAACACTCAAAACAATATGACACTTATTGACGGTAAAGCCATTTCCGAGCAAGTAAAGCAGGAAATAGCAGCCCAAGTGGCCGATATAGTAGCCCGTGGCGGCAAGCGTCCCCATCTGGCAGCTATCTTGGTAGGTCACGATGGCGGCAGCGAAACCTACGTTGCTGCCAAAGTAAAAGCATGTGAAGTATGTGGATTCAAGTCCTCTTTGATTCGTTACGAATCCGATGTCACCGAAGACGAACTGTTGGCCAAGGTGCGCCAACTCAACGAAGACCCCGACGTTGACGGCTTCATCGTACAGCTTCCCCTGCCCAAGCACATCTCCGAACAGAAAGTCATTGAAACCATCGACTACCGCAAGGATGTTGACGGATTCCACCCCATCAACGTCGGCCGTATGTCCATCGGACTGCCGTGCTACGTATCTGCCACCCCCAATGGCATCCTCGAATTGCTGAAGCGCTATAACATCGAAACTTCTGGCAAGAAGTGCGTGGTGCTGGGTCGCAGCAACATTGTTGGCAAGCCCATGGCCTCCCTCATGATGCAGAAAGCCTATCCCGGCGATGCCACCGTCACCGTCTGCCACAGCCGTAGCAAAGACTTGGTGAAGGAATGTCAGGAAGCCGACATCATCATAGCTGCCCTTGGTCAGCCCAACTTCGTGAAGGCCGACATGGTGAAGGAAGGTGCCGTTGTCATCGACGTAGGTACCACCCGCGTGTCCGATGCCACCCGCAAGTCAGGCTTCAAGCTCACCGGCGACGTCAAGTTCGACGAAGTAGCTCCCAAGTGTTCCTTCATCACACCCGTCCCCGGTGGAGTGGGACCGATGACCATCGTCTCGCTGATGAAGAATACACTGCTGGCAGGTACGAAGGCCATCTACTCCTAAGGACGTAAGGCTATGAAAACCCTCGTTGTCTTCATCGCCCTGCTATATAGCGTAACCCTTTCCGCACAGGAAAGGATTACGCTATTATTTGTAGGCGACCTCATGCAACATCAGGCGCAGATTGACGCTGCTCGCACCCCGCAAGGAGAGTACGACTATTCCGCTTGCTTCTCCCGCGTCAAGCAGCAGATTTCGCAGGCCGACATTGCCATTGCCAATCTCGAAGTCACCCTGGGCGGTGCTCCCTATCGGGGCTATCCGGCCTTCAGTGCCCCCGATTCCTACCTCACCTCCATCCTCGATGCCGGGTTCGATGTCCTCCTCACGGCCAACAACCATTGTCTCGACCGTGGGCGCAAAGGCCTCGAACGTACCATCTCCCTGCTCGATTCCCTTTCCGTCCCCCATGCAGGCACCTACCGCGATGCCGCTGAGCGCAAGCAGCGTTACCCGCTCTTCCTGAAGAAAAACGGATTCACCATTGCCTTGCTCAACTACACTTATGGCACCAATGGCATCCGTGTCACCGCCCCCAATGTAGTCAACTACATCGACCGCGAAGCCATCCTGCAAGACATACGCAGTGCGCAGGCCCGCCGTCCCGATGCCATCATCGCCTGTATGCACTGGGGCGAAGAATATCGCTCGCTTCCCAACAGCGAACAGCGTGCCTTGGCCGATTGGCTCTTGGCACAAGGCGTCACCCACGTCATCGGTGCTCATCCCCACGTCATTCAGCCTATGGAACTCCGCACCGATGGCCGTCGGCAGCACGTGGTTGTCTATTCCTTGGGCAACTTCATCTCCAATATGCGGGCAACGAACACCGACGGCGGACTTATCTTTACGCTGGAGCTGGAGAAGTATCCGCTTTCCTCCTCTCCTGTGCCTCCTCCCGGTTTCAGCCGTTCCACCCTTTTATGCGACTCGGCATCCATACTCTATCCCTATTGCCGCGTCACCCGTTGCGGGTACAACTTGGTGTGGACCCTTCGTCCCGAGTTCACTCCCGAGAAAAACTTCATTCTTCTTCCCGTCGATGCCCCCTCCGACAGCCTGCCTTCCGTGGCCCGTAACCGCTTGAAAATCTTTACCGAAAATTCCCGAAACCTGCTCCAGAAGCA